>RFXC01000110.1 GCA_009921765.1 Betaproteobacteria bacterium
ATCTTCGGAATGTTGGTTTTCATGATGAGGTCCTGATTGCCCTGCAGGCCGCCACTGACCACAACGAAAACATTCGACAGGAACCCCCATATGCCCATGCCGATCACGATATAGATCGGGTAAGGCATGGGGGTTTCGCCAGGGTTCAAAATGCCGGTTCGGTACAGAAAAACGAAAGGGAGAATCGCGAGTAACGGTGCGATCACGACCCAGAAATAACCGAGAAGCTTTTGGCGAAACTGTGCGACGAAGTCGCGTTTAAACAGATGCCAGATGACATGCCGGGAAAAAAATATTTCGGTCCAGGCGGTTTTCAAAGAGCCGAAAAAACCTTTCGCATCACCCGCGGGTTCGTAAATGCGAATCAACTCCTTGGCTTTGTCAGCCATGACCAGGCTTTTCCGCAACGAATGAATAAAGACGCCCCGGCGACTGGTTATACCAATTCACAGCTTTTGCCAGCAGCGGTACAAAAACATGACCCAGGCCGCGCTCGCGATTGAAAACCCAGTTTGTGAAGCCACTTCCGAGTCGCTTTGAAAGGGGGGCGCTACAAATTCCGACCCATTGCGCTTCGGTCATCGGGAAATAATTGATGGGTGAATCAAAGGGTGCAAATACTTTTCCGAGTCGTAGCCCGGCATTGGTGATGGCACCTGTGTACTCGCTCAGCAAAAATGCATTTTCTCCGCCATAGAGATGGTGCAGAGGATGGCTATTGAGAAACGCCTGGAGATCTTCGCGTTTGCTGATGACGTGCTCGCGCGTGGCGATCATTCGGCCGCCAGGTTTAAGGACACGAAAAATCTCCCGGCAGGTTTGAGGGAGGTCACGCGCGTGATGCAAAACCTGTCGGCAGTTCACCAGGTCAAAACTGTTATCGGGGAAGGGGAGCTTTTCAGAAAATTCGCTCACCACCGTTATGGGAAGGCGACTTTCGAGGGTGAGTGCCCGAATGGCGCCCGCGCCGATCAGGGCACTGGGGTCAGGTTCAAGGGCGGTGACTGTCCATCCTTCCTTGGCAAGCGCGTAGCTGCTGATTCCTCTGCCCGCGCCCAGGTCAAGCGCGCGTCCATCCCCAGCAGGGGGCATGAGCGCCGCGATGGATTTCCATTCGACGCTATTCCAGAAGCGTTCGGCGGCTTCTGCCAGCGGATCATCAAAATAACAGGCTCGAACCAGATCCTGTTTTTCGGGTTCGCTGCGCAGCCACTCGACTGCTTTCCCACGACAATGTCGGCTTCATCAGGACCGCGCTTTGTTTTCCTGGGTGGCATCGAGATCATTGAGCGTTTTGACTTGCCCCGAATTGACATCAACGACCGGTAGATTCTTGATTTCTTCGTAGCGGCGGGTGCCGCCAAGGAAATTGAGGTTGCCCTGTCTGTCGCGAGAATCGCGGAACCGTGACTCGACATAGGCTTCACGGGTTGTTAGGGGCTTTAGTCTGCCGAGACGGTCTTGCCGAACAAAGAAAATATTGTTACCGACGCGATTGGAACCAACCAGCGCGTAACCTTTTCGCGCACCGAGCTCCTCAAACGCTCGCATTGATGCGCCCCAGTAAAGGCATGAATAATGTGCGGTGGCACGATCGAAGTCGCGTGCGTAGGGAATGGAGACCGCGTGGTTCGGACCAAATACGCTATTCCATTCGGCCACAACGATGACCGGATTCACCACATCGATCTTTTCCCAGATCCAGTAATCGTTTCCGTCAATGTCGACGCTGAGAATTCCGATATCTCCGGCGAAACCGCTGTCGCCGATCAGACTGTTGATATTGTCGCGGTCAATCCATGCAGCGACTGCGGTCAGGTCGTTTCTCCAGTAGATGTCGCTGCGGCGCACCCCTTCCATGTATTCTCGGCTGCCATCGATGATCAGCCCGCGCCAGTGGTCACCCTGGAGAAGAAATCTCGTGTTGGACTCCAGGTAGTCCTGGACGCCAAATTCGACGAATGTCTGCTCACCACGATCGATACCGGTCTCACGGATCAAATACTGCAGGATTCCGTCTTCACCATACTGCGAGAAAACCTTGAACTCAGCCTCGTGCAGGTGATTGAGCGGTGCGCGGTCGGCATTCTGCAGGGCGAGGGTTCGGCCCTGGAGGATCATCAGGTTCTCAATCTGGCGCAACGACGACGCGAATTGCCTCCCGGCCACACCGGTGACTTGCTGAATGACTGGCTCGGCAATCAGGCGAGCGAGGGAGGAAAGAGAGAATTTCATGGTGTTGTTTGGTTTCAGGTCGTGCGTGCCCAGAGGCGAGGCGCTATGTCGCCTGAAGCGGCTGGATGATGGGCGTGACAGCGTTTCGGTAAAGGACGCCGGGTGGTACGTCTTCAGTGACAATGGAACGCGCCGCGATGATACTGCCTGCTCCGATCCTGACGCCGCGGAGGATGGTGACGCCAAAGCTGATCCAGACATCGTCTTCAATGACGACCGGAGACGAGTGCACCCCGGGAAGGTCATTGGAGTGTACAGGGTGCCCCTGCTCGATGATTCTGCGAAAGTGTTGGTGCCGTTCGGTTGGGTCAGCAGAGTGCGCGGTGCCGTCGTGAATGTTGACATCGTGCGAAATCAGGACCCTATTGCCGATCGTGATCGATGCCATTGACCATACTTCGGTACGGACGCCGATATAGCACCACTCACCGACCGATATTTCGCCGCCGTGTCCGTAGGTAAGGAGTCTTCCTCTACAGAATGAATGGTTGCCGAGCGAAATTGCGGCTTTCTTTCCGAATAAATTATCAATGATCGCTTCGGGGCCAAGTGCCGCGCCTTGTCCCAGCAGGCAGTTTGGATCGGCACTTGAAAAACGCCCCGCCCGCAGTGCTCGGGTGAGGCGGGCGCCCAGGTGTTTAATCAAATGCATGCCGAATTCCCGCGCGTAACCTTTGCCACCAGAAAGTCGCTTTCGAGTTAACCCTCGCAGAGAGTCCGGTCTGATCCCTCAACACTTTTTCCAAAAGCTCCAAATCATGGGGCAGGTGCGTTAGTTGGGCTGGGAACAAAATTTCGTCAGGTAATTGTTGTGCTGTTGAATTGATGTTGGTGTTTCCAAGCGCAGTTCCGGCTCCGCAGTGGACACCGGACCCATCAAATCCCTCATTTGATACCAGGGTCTGAACGGGATATACAACTTCGCCTTTGTTCTGCGACACGGCATACCACCACAAGATACCCCACGAGTCGTTTCGGCCGGCCAAGCGATCTTCCAGCATGGCAATGTATTTACCCGCGCCGTTTATTTCGAACCGTGAGACCCAAGCCTGATCGCTGCGAGCGGCAGGCCATCCCTTGGGCGTCCACGAAAACTTTTTCCATGCCCTGTCCCATGTTCCCCACCCCCATGTCGAGGTCACTGGCAGAAGATAGGCATGGGTTGCCCGATCGGAGGGCGGTGCAATTGTATAGGCGCCGACTTGCATGACTTCGTGAACCTCTGCATAGCGGTCAAGTGCAGAGGCCATGAAATGCAGGAAGTCCGGCGACACCATCAGGTCGTCTTCTAAAACGACAACCCTTCCGTGACTGCTGCAGAGTTGGCCCACCCCGTCGACGATGGATTTCGCCAGCCCCAGATTGACAGGCCGCTCGATGACCCGGGCCGAAAAACGCCCTGCGTTTTCAGCAAGGACTCGACGTACTTCGCTTACGCCCGCTTCGGCCTCGGCAGTTTTCGGGCCGTCGGAGAAGAAAAAGAATTCGAACTCGTCTTTTCGCCGGCATGCTGCCAGTGCATCAAGCGCTCGCGCCGTATGAACCGGACGATTGTAAGCAAAGAAAGCGAGGGGCGTTTTTTGAGAGGCGCTGGTCATACCTTACAGGGCGTGAGTGATGGACGTTGACCGCGATCGGCAGCGGGCAAAAGGAAGAATCCATTGCAGATGCTATCAGCCGTTGGCTCAAGCGGCGGTCACGCCGTGCTCGCCTTCATGTGAC
This sequence comes from Betaproteobacteria bacterium, assembly GCA_009921765.1. The sequence continues at coordinate 3,958 of RFXC01000110.1, forward strand.
GCCTGCTGAGTGGCGCTGGCAATCAAGTAACCCGTATGGATATCGGAGCCCTGCCGCTGGCTGAGTTCCTTCCGGGTGATCGAGAACTCGTGGAACCAGCGCTTGGGTTGCGGCCGCGTACCGCAAAGAGAAGTGGGGTGGCTGATGGGATTCGAACCCACGACAACCGGAATCACAATCCGGGACTCTACCACTGAGCTACAGCCACCACCGGGAACTGGCCTGCCCGACAGGAATCGAACCTGTGACCCTCAGCTTAGAAGGCTGATGCTCTATCCAACTGAGCTACGGGCAGCAAATCCGCAAAATACTTCTGTCGTGCAGCGAGACAACGTCCTCACCGGGCAAGGCCCCGCCGAGATGAAACGGCTTGGCGCTGATCGGGAAAGGATGGTCGGGGCGAGAGGATTCGAACCTCCGACATCTTGCTCCCAAAGCAAGCACTCTACCAGGCTGAGCTACGCCCCGCGAACCCATAATTATAGCCGAAACGCGGGGGCTCGCCCGCTTACTTGCCGTCGCCGATCTTGGCCTCGGCAATCAGCTTGCCAAACCGCTGGAACTCGGCGCGGTTGAAGGCCGCAAAGGCCTCAATTGTCATGTCGCGCTGCTCGCCGCCCAGCCCGGCGAGCTTCTGCGACACCTCGGGGATCGTCAGCACACGCCTGAGTTCGTTATGCAGCATGGTCACCACCGGGGCGGGCGTGCCACCCGTGACAAACAACCCGTACCACGTGGACATCTCCAGGTTCGGAACCCCCGCCTCGGCAAGCGTTGGCACATCCGGCAATTGCGCCGAACGCCTTGGCGACATCACGGCAAGCGGCCGCATCTTGCCCGCGCGAATCTGCGGCATGGAAGACGACGTGGTGTCAAACATCAGCTGCACCGCCCCGCTGATGACATCCACATGCGCCTGGCTGCTGCCCTTGTAGGGCACGTGAATCGACTTCACTCCGGTGGCGAGATCGAACGCCTCGCCGGCCAGGTGCTGCGTGCTCCCCACACCCGACGATCCATAGCGGTACCCCTGCGGCTTGGCCTTCATATCGGCAATCAGCTCGGACACCGTCTTGATGGGTGTCGTGGCCGATACCAGCACAACGTTGGGCACTTCGACGATCATGCCTACCGGCTGCAGGTCCTTCAGCGGATCGTAGGCGAGCTTCAGCATGTGAGGCGCGATGGCCTGCCCGGTGTTGGTCGCCACCAGCAGGGTGTGACCGTCGGGCGCGGCTTTGGCGGTGAGGTCTGCCGCGATCGTATTCGAGGCCCCCGGGCGGTTTTCCACCACGAAGCTCTGCTTCCAGGTGTCGGCGAACCGGTCAGCGAGCATGCGGGCGATCACATCGGTGCCACCGCCCGCCGAGGCGCCCACCATGATGCGCACCGGCTTTACGGGCCAGGCGGGCTGGGCCAGCACATGGGGCGCCGGGGTAATGCCCGCAAGGCCAAGGGCCATGGCGGCTGTTGTGGTCAGAACGGTTCGGCGGGGAAGGGCGGATCGGGTCATTGTGTGTCTCCTCCTCAGGGCTGCCCGATTCTATCGGCGCCTGCCGGCCCATTACAATCGCCGGATGAGCACTCCAAACACCCCACAGGATCGCCTCAAGCGGGCGGCTGCGCGCGCGGCCATCGACCATCTGCAGCCCGGCGAGGTCGTGGGCGTAGGCAGCGGCTCGACCGTCAACTTCTTCATCGAGGAACTGGGCGCGCGGCGCGATCAATTTCCAACCGCCGTGTCCAGTTCATCGGGCTCCACCGAGCGCCTGCGCGCTCAGGGCATCAACGTGCTGGATCTCAACGAGGTGATTGCCTCGGGCCGACGGATTCCCGTCTATGTTGACGGTGCCGATGAAATCAACGCATCGCTGCAGATGGTGAAGGGCGGAGGCGGGGCGCTCACGCGCGAGAAAATCGTGGCGGCTGCAAGCGAGCGCTTTGTCTGCATCGTGGATCGCAGCAAATGGGTTGATTGCCTGGGGCGGTTTCCGCTCCCGGTCGAAGTCATTCCAATGGCGGTTGAACTGGTGAGCGTGCGCCTGCGACTGATAGGCGGAGTGCCCACCGTACGCGAAGGCAAGGTCACCGACAACGGCAACCTCATCCTCGACGTGGCGGGGCTCAGCATCACGCACCCCGATTCGCTCGAAGCGGAAATCAATCAGTGGGCAGGCGTGGTGACCGTGGGCCTTTTTGCCCGCCAGCCGGCGAGCGTAGCGCTGGTGGCCACACCCGAGGGCGTGGAAGAGCGGCGCGCTGCGGGCGCCGCGCCCGCTACTCGCTAGGCGGGACGTAGCCTGCGGGCTTGTCGCCGCCGTCGCCAAAGAAATATTTTTCCATTTGCGTGGCGAGATACTTTCGCGCCCGTGCATCGGCCAGATTCAGCCGGTTTTCGTTGACCAGCATGGTCTGATGCCGGATCCACTCCTGCCAGGCTTCCTTGCTCACGCTCTCCCAGAGCCGCTTGCCCAGTTCGCCCGGATAGGGCGGGAAATCGAGGCCGCTTGCCTCGCGCTGAAGCTTCACGCAAAAAACGCTGCGCGCCATTGAAAACTCCCCTTGTGGTGTGTGCGGAGCATACCGCTTTCGGATCCGACTGCCCCGCGCGATGCACAGGTTCGCAGCAGGGCCATCAGAGGTCCTTGATGAGTACCTGCGACATACGCTGCCAGTTGTAGAGGCGCTGACGCTCGGTGGGCAATTGTTCGATCGTTGACTGGACGAAGCCGCGCTTCAGGAACCAGTGCATGGTGCGGGTGGTGAGCACGAACAGGCGCTTGAGCCCTGCGGCGCGGGCGCGTTGCTCGATATGTTTCAGAATTCGTTCGCCATCGCCCACACCCTGAGCCCCGGGCGATACGGCAAGGCAGGCCATTTCGCCAATGGCATGTTCAGTAAACGGGTAGAGCGCTGCACAGCCAAAAATCACGCCGTCGTGCTCGATCACGGTGAAATTGCCAATTTCACGCTCGATCAGGGCCCGGTCACGTCGGACCAGGGTGCCGTCTTCCTCGAGTGGGCGAATGAGGGCGAGGAGCCCGCCCACATCATCGGCGGTGGCCTCGCGCAGTTCCTCCAGGGTTTCCTCAACCAGCATGGTGCCCACGCCGTCGTGGCTGAAGAGTTCGAGCAGCACGCTGCCATCGGGATCAAACGGAATGATGTGGGCGCGCGCCACGCCGCCCTCGCAGGCACGAAGCGCGTGCTTCAGATAGAACGCGCTGTCGACCTGCAGTTGGCCGCCTTCGAGCAGCGTCCGGGCCTGCGCTTCGGAGATTTCGCCGCGCACGGTTCCGTGCGGATCGGCAATGGCCCCCGCCTCGGACAAGAAGATCAGTTTGTCGGCATCCAGCGCAATGGCTGTGCTGGCGGCCACGTCTTCCATGCTGAGGTTGAACGCCTCGCCGGTGGGCGAAAAGCCCAGGGGCGAGAGCAGCACGATGGTGCCGCTGTCTAGCGCCAACCGGATGGTGGCAACGTCAATCTTGCGGGTAAGGCCTGTTTGCAGGAAATCGACCCCTGCAACAATGCCCACCGGGCGCGCCGTGACCAGATTGCCCGACAGTATGCGAATGGCCGAATGCGCCATGGGCGTGTTGGGAAGCCCCTGTGAAAACGCGGCTTCGATGTCCAGCCTGAGTTCGCCCGCTGCCTCCTTGGCGCATTCGAGCGCCACCGCATCGGTGACCCGCATGGTGTTTTCATAGCGGCTCTCAGCGCCCCGCAGGCGCAACTGCTCGTTTACCTGCGGCCGCGAACCGTGCACCAGCACGATACGCATGCCCATGGCGTGGAGCAGACCCAGATCCTGGGCGAGCGCATTCAGCCGACCCTGAGCGAACAGTTCGCCCGGTGCACCAATGACAAATGTGCGGCCGCGGAAGGCGTGGATGTAGGGCGCGACCATGCGCAGCCAGCTCACAAAACGGGCGGGATCCTGCGCAGCTTGGAGGGGGGAAGGGGCATTCATCCGGACAATTATAATTTCGCCGCATGAAATCCACTGCCTCGGCGCGCACACCGCTGCCTGCGCTTACGTTTCCCGAGGCCCTGCCGGTATCGGCGCATGCCGAGGTGATCGCCCGGGCCATTCGCGAATCGCCGGTGGTGATCGTGTGCGGGGAAACCGGCTCGGGCAAGACCACGCAACTGCCCAAGATCTGCGCGCTCGCGGGGCGAGGCCAGGCCGGGCTGATCGGCCACACCCAGCCGCGCCGGATCGCGGCCACCTCGGTGGCGGCAAGAATTGCCGAGGAAATCGGCTCGCCGCTCGGCACCCATGTGGGCTACAAGATTCGCTTTGGCGAGCGATTCTCGCCTGGCGCAACGTTCAAGCTGATGACCGATGGCGTGCTGCTGGCAGAGACCCAGTCTGATCCCCGCCTTCGTCAATACGACACCATCATCGTGGACGAGGCCCACGAGCGAAGCCTCAACATCGACTTCCTGCTCGGGTATCTGAAGCGCTTGCTTGAGGGCCCCCGTCGGCACGACCTGCGTGTGGTGATTACTTCGGCCACGATTGATGCGCAGCGGTTTGCAGCGCATTTCGCAATCGGCGGCAAGGCGGCGCCGGTGATTGAGGTGTCGGGCCGGCTCTATCCGGTCGAGATCCGCTATCAGGGCTTTGATGATGCGCATCGCGACGACGATGACGAAACCGATCTGCCCTCCCGGATCGACGAGGCGATCGAAACACTCTGGCGCGAGGCGCCGGGCGATGCGCTGGTGTTTCTTCCCGGTGAACGCGAGATTCGCGACGTCGCCGATCATTTGCGGCGGCTGTGTGCCCGTGAGCAGGCCTCACGCAGCCACTCCCCCTGGGCGCGCGGCACGGTGGAAATTCTCCCGCTCTACTCGCGGCTTGCCGCGGCCGATCAGCAGCGCATTTTTTCTGGCTCCACGGGCCGCCGCGTCGTGCTCGCCACCAACGTGGCGGAAACCTCGCTGACCGTCCCGGGCATCCGCTATGTGATCGATAGCGGGGTGGCGCGCGTCAAGCGCTATCGTTATCGCGGCAAGGTTGAGCAGCTGCAGATCGAACCCATCTCGCAGGCGGCCGCCAATCAACGTGCGGGTCGGTGCGGACGGGTGGCCGACGGCGTCTGCATCCGCCTGTATGACGAGTCGGATTTTCTGGCGCGGCCGCGCTTTACCGATCCGGAGGTACTGCGATCGTCGCTCGCCGCAGTGATTCTCCGCATGAAATCGCTACGTCTGGAAGACATTGAAGCGTTTCCGTTTCTGGATCCGCCGCCGCGTCGCGCGATTGCCGACGGTCTGGCGCTTCTTGCAGAGCTCGGCGCGGTGGATGACCACCATGCGCTCACGCCCGTAGGACAGCGGCTTGCGCGGCTGCCGGTTGACCCGCGGATCGGACGAATGCTGCTCGAGGCGGCAGAGCGGCGCTGTCTGCGTGAGGTGCTGGTCATTGCCTCGGCGCTGTCGGTGCAGGATCCGCGGGAGCGGCCGATGGAGGCGCAGCAGGCTGCCGATCAGTCGCATCGGCGCTTTGCCGACGAGCACTCGGACTTTGTGTCACTCCTGAAAGTCTGGGACTACTGGCACAACGAGCAACGCGAGCGTGAGTCGAATCGCAAGCTCGCCCAGAAGCTTGAGCGCGAGTTTCTGTCGGTGCGCCGGTTGCGTGAATGGGCAGACGTGCACTCGCAGCTGAGCGAGGCAGTGCGCGAGAATAACTGGACGGTCAACACCGAGCCTGCACCGCCTGAGGCAGTGCATCGGGCGCTTCTTGCCGGGCTGCTCGGTAACCTTGGCACGCGGCCTCCCGATGAAGCCACCTATGCGGGTACGCATCAAGTGCGGTTTTCGATTCACCCCGCTTCATCGGTCGTCAAGAAGGCGCCGCGCTGGCTGATGGCTGCCGAGATCGTGGATACCGCTCGCACGTACGCTCGAACCGTGGCGCGTATTGATCCGGTCTGGATCGAGCAGGCCGCGGGCCATCTGATCCAGCGAAGCTACAGCGATCCCGCCTGGTCCAAGCAGTCGGGGCAGGCGTTCGAGCTCGAGCGCGGCATGCTCTACGGGCTGGTGCTTTATTCGCAGCGACGGGTGCCGCTTGCTCCGCGCGACCCGAAGCTGGCGCGTGAGCTCCTCATTCGAGAGGGGTTGGTGGGTGAGGGTGTCGATGCCAGGCTGCCTTTCCTGGTGCATAACCGCCGACTCATCGCCGAGATTGAAAAGCTCGAGCAGAAAATTCGTCGCCCGGATCTGCTGGTCGATGATCAGTTTCTGCGTGACTGGTACGACGCGAGGCTGCCCGAGCGCATCACCTCGCTGCAGCGGCTCGAACAGTGGCTGGCCCGGGCGCCGGCGGAGGAAGCCAAGGCGTTGATGCTGTCTCGCGAACAGTTGATGCGCCGGGAGGATACGGGCGTTGCCAGCGATGCTTTCCCTCGCCAGCTGGCGATGCGTGGCGCCAGCTTCGAACTTGATTACCGGTTTGATCCGGGGGCTGACGATGATGGCGTCACTTTGCGAGTGCCGGTGGTGCTCCTTAATCAGGTCGATCCGGTGCGCTGTGAATGGCTGGTGGCGGGAATGCTGCGCGACAAGGTGCAGGCGCTGGTGAAATCGCTCCCGCCCAAAATTCGCAGGGTGGCGGTGCCGATTCCAGACTACACCGAGGCGTTTATAAAGCGGTGGGACGAACGGGTGGGCGAGGCCCCGCTTGCGCAGGCGATCGTCGCCGATCTGGCCGAGACATTCAGCGTGCGGGCGCAGCTCACCGATTTTCGAATCGAAAGCGTGCCTGCGCATCTTTTCATGCGCTTCGTGGTCACCGATCCGCATGGTGCACGGCTGGGCGCGGGGCGGAGTCTCGCGCAGCTGAAGAGCGAGTTTGGTGATCGTGCGCAGGGTGCCTTTCGCCAGGCGCTGTCGGCCTTGGGGCTGCGGAGCTCGGGCCAGGTGACGGCGCCGTCGGGGGAGGCCGAGCGCGAGCGTGCCAGTGCGGGTGACCGCACCGCGCCGTCTCTACCCCTTGCTGGCGAGCGCCACACGGACTGGCGCTTCGGCGCGCTCCCGGAGATTCTGGAGCTCGAGCAGCGAATCGATGGTCGGCGCCAAACGCTGATCGGTTATCCGGCCCTGATCGACCGATCCGATTCCGTCGAACTGGCTGTCTTTGATGACGCTGATGAAGCGGCGCGCGAACATCGTCGCGGTTTGATCCGGCTTTTCCGGATCGCGCTTCGCGAGCCGCTGCGATTTTTCGAGCGCAACATCACCGACTTTCAAAAGATGTCGCTGCAGTTCGCAAGCTTCGGCAGCGCCGATGATCTGAAGAATGATCTGTTGGCGGCGCTGATTGCGCGCGCCTGTCTCGCTGACCCCCTGCCTGCCGACGAGGCAGCCTTTCGGGACCGATTGGAAGCATCCCGGCCGCGGCTCACGCTGATTGGCCAGGAACTTGCCCGAGTCACAGCCGAGGTGCTGACCGAGCATGTCGCGCTCGCACGAAAGCTCGCCCAGGCCCGCGCCTGGCCCGCTGCGGCAGACGATGTGCAGGCGCAACTCGCAGGCCTGTTGCCCAAGCGCTTCATCGTGCAAACCCCCTGGGAACAGCTCCGCCATCTGCCGCGTTACTTGCGCGGTGTGGCCATGCGCCTCGACAAGCTTCGTGAAGACCCCGCTCGCGACGCAAAATTGATGGCCGAGATCTCGCCACTTACAACCAATTTTCGCCGGATGCTCTCGCAGCGAAAAGGCGCGGTCGACGCCCGCCTCGAGGAATTTCGCTGGATGCTTGAGGAGCTCCGTGTGTCGCTCTTCGCGCAGACCCTGCGCACCCCGATGCCGGTGTCGGTCAAGCGGTTGCAGAAGGCCTGGGACGCCATTCGGGAGCAGGGCGCCTAGCAGCATCCGCTTCGCGACAGGTCGGGTTCGCATTACACTCTGCGGCCCTTCACCCTTTATCTGCGTGCCCGCCCCGGGCCCGCGTGCCTGACCGGACCTCTCTCGATGAGCAGCGAAAAAGTCGTGTCGGCACAGTACGAAGTGTCGATCGAAAAACTGGCCTCGCTCGGCGTGAGCGATCCCTACTCGGTGGCGAGCCTGCAGATCTACGCCTCCGGCAAACTCACCAGCGATGAACGGCTCTACTTCACGCTCTGGGGCTGTCAACACCTGAGTGCGGCGAATTTCAACGCCAGGCAGTCGCTTGCCACGCGCGGTGCCGAGGTCAGCGCAGCCTATTTCATCGTGCGTGGCCGGTTGCTGGGGGTTGAAGGCGAAAAGATCTACCGGCTCGGTCCGGGCAGCATCATCGGACTCGCCGAGGGGCTTGCGCACCTCCCCTACAGCATGACGGTGGTGTGCGTGACCGATGTGGAGGCCCGGCTCATTCCCCTGTCCCAGGTCGATCGTCTGGTGCCCAGAATGCCGCTTGCGCTGCGCGGCATCCTGCGTAGCGCCGTGGTTCGCACGCTCGGTCTCGACAAAGCACCGGAGTCGCTCGAATGAATGACTTTGAACTGGCCCAGTTTCAGCCCGGTGATCGACTGTTCAGCGCGGGGGATCTGGCCGACAAGCTCTATGTGGTTCAAAAGGGCACGGTGCAGATGCTCGATGCGAAGACCAGCACCGTGTTTGCTACGGTGTCGGCGGGCGAGTCTTTCGGCGAGCAGGCGTTGCTCCCTGGGGGGATCCGGTCGGCCAGCGCGGTGGCGCAAAACGAGGTGGTGTGCCTTTACATCGAGGCCGACAGCCTGCGCCGCATTCTTGAGCGGCAATCGCCCGTGCTCGCGCCCGTCTTCGAGGCGCTGCTCCTGCAGCAGAGTATGCACAACGCATTGCGGCGTGCGGGCTGAACCGATCTCTCACGCTCGCTAGCGAAGGCCCGTTACCCAGATGATGGAACTGACCGTGACCACGGCAAACAGGGTTCCGCCCAGAATGGCCGCGCTTACCGACGCGGTGGGCAGGCCGTAGCGCTGGGCAATGATGAAGGTGTTGCTGGCTGCGGGCAGCGCGGCGCACACCACCCCCGCCGCCGCGATCGTGGGCTCGAGGGGCAGCACCGCCACCATCATGATCGCCGCCACCAGCGGCGTGACGATCAGTTTGACCCCGACCAGGACCCCGATTTCGCGATTGAATCGGAGCGGCTTGTTTCCAAGCGCCGCGCCAATCGCAAACAGTGCGCACGGACCGGCCGCTCCGGACAGCATCCGGGTGAAGGTATCGACCGACTGGGGAAGCTTGAGCGCGGCCGCGGAGAACGCAAGTCCCAGCAGGATTGATCCGAGGAGCGGCGAGACCAGGACGCTTCGTGAGGCAGTGCCGATTGACCCGAGCATGCCGCCCCGCTGGTTGCGCTGCATCTCCAGGATGGCAATGGTGAGGGCGATCAGGACGATGTTGTCGGTAATGATGGCGACCGTGACAATGGGGAGCAGGTGCTCGCCCAATTGCCCGAGGAGCGCAATGCCCAGGTAGCCGACGTTGCCGTGGGCTGCGCCGAGCGCAAACGAGGCCGCCTCGGATACCGTGCGTCCCCCGAGAAAGCGGCTTCGGCGGGCGAGACGGTAGGCGAGGGCGAAAGAGACCAGGCCGGCGACCGCGATACCGGCCGCGAGCCGGGGCTCGAACAGGTCGCCGATCGGGCGCAAG
>RFXC01000012.1 GCA_009921765.1 Betaproteobacteria bacterium
TGATGCCGCGCCAGCGCGGGCTTTCAGACCAATCTTTCTGGAGTTTCTGAGCTTCGAGTTCACGGGAGGACATGCTGGGGCTCCTGGAGAGGCAGGTTAAAGACAGCCTTCAGCTTAGGGGCGCGCATGCTGCGAAGCAGGATGAAAGACTGAAAATCAAGCACCAAATAAGTGCAATTAAATCAAATATTTATATTTTAATTTCATATTATGACAATCTGTTTTTCACAACGAGACAAATTAACGCTGCGAAGCAACATCGAAATTTCACGATGCGGAATCCAGGCTTCACCCGGTAAAATACGAGCCGACTTTCACGCGACAGGACCATCATGATTCGCTATATCGACAGCGACTACGCGGTTGCCGGCCAGTTGGCCCCCGAACACATGAAGCAGCTTGCCGACGCAGGGTTTCGCAGCGTCATCAACAATCGCCCGGATGGCGAAGACTCCGCTCAGACACCCAGCGCGCAAATGCAGGCTGCAGCCGTCGCTGCGGGGCTGCAATATGTCTATCTGCCAGTCGGGGCAGCCTACCCGGCCGAGGGTGCAGCAGTCACGCTCAAGCAGGAACTCGCCCGCCTGCCCAAGCCGATCCTCGCCTACTGCCGCTCGGGCGCGCGCAGCACAACGGTGTACTCGCTCGCTAAAAGCGCGGGCTAGCCAACGATTGAGGCACGCGTTTCAACGCCCTGTCGGTGCCTGAGGGCCTTTCGGGGCGCAACGCGAGGGAAGGTTTCGCTCACACGGCTACAGCCAACCCCGCGGGGCTTGTCAGCCGGCACGGTTGCGCATCCAGTCGGCCGTGCCGTGGAAGGCTTCGGCCAACCGATCGCTCAGCGCAGGATCAATGTCGAGCTCCCTCATCGCCTGCGCCATGCAGGTGAGCCATTGATCGCGTTCACGGATGCCAATGGCAAATGGCAGATGGCGGGCGCGTAGCCGCGGATGGCCGAATCGCTCGACATAGTGCGACGGCCCACCCAGCCAGCCACACAGAAACCAGAACAACTTGTCGCGCGAAGAATCGAGTTCGGGCGGATGCAGCGCACGGATGCCGGCGTAGTCGGCTTCCAGGTCCATCAGATCGTAAAAGCGGTCGACCAGCGCCCGCACAGCGGATTCTCCGCCCAGCGCATCGAATGCCGTGGAATCGTCACTCATGAGGAAAGACTCGTGCGAACCGGCGCGCGCAGCACGCCGCGCAGCCCCAGCCAGCCAGCGAGCACCGTGAGAAATGCGGTTGCAGCCATGGCCATGGGGATCACCTGCCAGCGCGGCTGATAGTCGAATTCAAAGATCACCTCGGCCAGCGTCCAGCCCACCGCGATGGCACCCACCGCGCCCAGCAGTCCGGCCAGCGCGCCGCCGAACGCAAGCTCCGCATGCTGCGCCCGCGACAGGAAACGCGACGAGGCGCCGAGCGAACGCATGAGCGCAGCCTCACGGATCCGCTCGTCTCTCGATGACAGCAACGCCCCCCAGAGCACGGTGAGCCCTGCGGCAAGCGTGAGCACAAACAGAAACTGCACCGCTGCAACCACCTGATCGAGCATCAGTTGCACCTGCCGCACCAGATGTCCGGTGTCGAACACCGTAAGGTTGGGGAATCGACGGACCAGTTGCCGATCCAGTGCCGGCGAGGCAGCCGGCAGATGGAACGCGGTGAGGAAGGTGGTGGGCCGATCGTCAAGCGCAGCCGGCGACAGGATCATGAAGAAGTTCGCACGCATGGAATCCCAGGCGAGTTTGCGAACGCTGGTGATGCGTACCTCGACCCGCTCTCCGGCCACATCGAACGCCACGATATCGCCCATCTTCAGGCCCAATGTCTTCAGGATGCCCAGTTCCGCCGAGACCTCCATCGCCGACGCATCGAACCAGCGCCCGGCCACGACCGTGTTGTGCGCGGGCGGCTGCGCGCCATAGGAGAGGTTGAACTCGCGCTCGACGAGACGTTGCGCGCGCTCCCCCGCTGGAACATGCTGGGTGGCGTCTTTTCCATTCACCTCGATCAGCCGCCCGCGTACCATGGGCTGCAGGTCGGCAGCAATGCGCCCTGCCGCCAGCGCCTGTTCGACCGCTTCGCGCTGATCCGGCTGGATATTGATGATGAATCGGTTGGGCGCATCAGGCGGACTCGCGCGACGCCAGGCGTCGATCAGGTCGGTCCGCGTGATGGTGAGAAGCAGCAGCGCCATGATGCCGGCTGAAAGCGCGGCGGTCTGGGCGATCGCAAGCGCCCGCCGGCGGCTCCAGGACGCGATTGAAAGGCGGAGCAGCGGACGACGTGCCACCGGGCCAGCGCGCCGGATCAGGGTGACCACCCAGACGGCCAGCGCCGAGACCGCAATGAACATCAGAGTGGCTAAAGCGAACCCGCTTGCAGCGATCAGGGCAAGCTGACGGTCGCCAGCAAGCCACGCTAGCAGCGTCGAAAACGCCAGAACAGCCACCACCACTGCGCCCCAAAGGTTGGCACGCGCAGGCGCGTACTCGCGTCGCAACACGCGCAGGGGCGGTACGCCGGCGAGTCTCAGAACGGGCCAGCCACCGAACCCCAGGAGGAGGATGAGGCCGGTGATCAGCGCCTGCGCAAACGGCATCCACCCGGGCGCTGGCAGCCTCACACCCAGCATCGGTGCGACCGCATCAGCCAGAAACTGCTGAAACACCGCGCCCAGGGCCGCACCCACCAGCCCGCCCACTATCCCGATCCAGAGCAATTCGAGCAGAAGGAGCCGCACCAGTCGCCGTTGACCCAGACCGGCTGCCTTCATGACCGCGCAGCCATCCAGATGCCGTTCAGCGAATCGGCGCGCCCCCAGGGCGATCGCCACTGCTGCAATCAGAACGGTCAGTAGCGCAACCAGCGACAGGAAGCGCTCCGCGCGGTTAAGCGTGGCGCCGAGCTCGGGGCGTCCGTTGTCTACCGTTTCGATCCGAAAATTCTGACTGGCGAATTCACGGACACGCTGCTCGAAGCGCCCGACGGCCTCGGCTGGACCCGCCACCAGCAGCCGCCAGCTGACCCGGCTGGCCGGTTGGACAAGGCCGGTCGCCGCGAGATCATCCAGCGCAATCAGCACCCGCGGGGCGAAGTTGACGAAGCTCGCGCCACGGTCAGGTTCGAGGGTGACCAGCCGTGTGACCCGAAAGGATCTGTCACCCAGTTCAATCCGGTCGCCTACATTGATCTCGAGCGGCGAAAGGAGCGACGCGTCCACCCAGGCCTCGCCGCGTGCGGGAATCGACTCGGCCGGCGCGTCCGGTGCACCCGGCTGGGTGGCGACCCGAATTGCGCCACGCAGCGGATAGCCTTGCTCGACCGCCTTGAGCGAGACGAGAATTGAACGCTCGCCGGCCAACGCCATGCTCGGAAAAGACACGGTTCGAACCACCGCGAGCGACGCCGAGGAGGCCTCGCGCAACAGCGCGGCATCGGGCTCTCGGCCCGCCGCCAGCACCAGATCGGCGCCCAGCAGCTGGCGCGCCTGAAGGGACAGGGCGGTGCGCATCCGATCGACGAACAGACCCACACTTGCAATCGCGGCCACCGCGATCACCAGCGCAGCAATCAGCAGGCGAAGTTCGCCCGCACGCCAGTCACGCGCCGCCAGGCGCAAAGATAACGAGAGATCATTCATGATGGGATTGCCCTGGAGGATACCCGGGACACTTGAAGGCTGCGCCGCTCGCCCTAAAATCGACAAGGATGACGCAGCACCTCAGCCAATCAACCTGTCTTCTCCAACACTTCCATGATCGACGTCAACGAACAATCCTTCGAAAGCGAAGTCATTCGCGCCTCCTTTACCCAACCCGTTCTGGTCGACTTCTGGGCGCCGTGGTGCGGCCCCTGCCGGATGCTTGGCCCTGCGCTCGAGCGGGTGGAAAAGGCGCTGGAGGGCCAGGTCCGGCTGGTCAAGATCAACTCTGATGAGAACCCACAGCTCTCAGCCCGTTTCCGGGTCCGCAGCATCCCGCTGGTGATGTTGTTTCGTGATGGGGCACCGGTAGACAGTTTTGTCGGAGCCAAGCCAGAGGGCCAGATTCACGCGTTTCTCGCGCCGCATCTGCCCCGCCCGGGCGACGATCAGGTGCGTGAGGCACAGGACGCGGTGGCGGCGGGACGCCTGGAGGACGCAGCGTCTGCCTACGCCACCGCACTGGCCATCAATCCGGCGCAGGACAAAGTCCGCGCCGACTATGTCCGACTGCTGATCTCGATGAATCGAACTACCGACGCGGCCACGGCGTTCGAGCCGCTTCGCGTCGCAGCCCGAAGCGACCTGGCGCTCGCGGCCGTGGGGCAACTGCTGGACGCCGCGCAGGCCATCTCCGCGCTGCCCGAGCACGGCCGAGACGAAAGCGAGCTGCTGCGCGCGCTTGAAGCCTCCGACAGCCTCGAGAACCGGCTGCTGCTCGCACAGTGGCTGCTTCTGCAAAACCAGTGGCAGGCGTGCATGGATTTGTGCCTGGAGATCATCGGGCGCGACCGAAAATTCCGTGAGGATGCAGCGCGCAAAGTCATGCTGGCGGCGTTTGAGTTGTGCGGCGATCCACCCCTCGTTGGCACCTACCGCAGGCGGTTAAGCGCGGGCCTATACTGACCCACTTCAGCATTGCAGCCGGAGAACCGGACATGTCAGCGATCGACGACACGCGGGTTCTGGTCACGATCGACCAGGGGGTGGCCAACGTCCGGCTCAATCGTCCAGACAAGCTCAACGCGCTTGACAGTGCCATGTTCGACGCGCTGATCGCAACGGGCGATCGGCTGCGCACCCTGCCGGGCCTGCGGGCGGTCGTGCTGTCGGGTGTGGGCAAGGCTTTCTGCGCCGGGCTCGACATGGGGCGATTCCAGGCCATGGCCGGCGAGGCCGACAGTGCTGCATCACTGCGGCTGGGCCCCCGCTCGCACGGAGACTGCAACGTTCCGCAATATGCCGCGATGGTCTGGCGGAGCCTTCCTGTGCCCGTCATTGCCGCCGTCCACGGCGCTGCCCTGGGCGGCGGTCTGCAGATCGCCCTCGGCGCCGACATCCGACTCGTATCGCCCGAGGCCAAGCTGGGACTTCTGGAAATCCGCTGGGGGATCATCCCCGACATGGGCGCGTTCATTGTGCTGCCTGAGCTCATGCCCGCCGACCGGATTCGAGACCTCGCCTACACCGGACGCACGGTCGGCGGCGCCGAAGCGGTCTCGATGGGGCTCGCCACCCAGTTGAGCGATGCACCGCTGGACACAGCGCTTGCCATGGCCCGGGACATCGCCTCGCGCAACCCCGACGCCATCCGTGCCAGCAAGGCGCTGGTGGCGGCCGCCTATTCCGGGAATCAGGCCACCCGCCTGCAGCGCGAGTCCGACGCACAGATCGCGATCATGGAACGCCCCAACCAGCGCGAGGCGGTGCGCGCGCAACTGGAAAAGCGCTCGGCGCAGTTTGCAGACCCCGCCTGAGGGGCGGCAGAGAACCTGCCGGGCCATGCGCGAGGTGCCACGCGGAACCGGGCTATACCTTTCAGACCGAGCGCCGGAACCAGATCGCAGACAACCCGAAGGCGAGCAACCCCAGCAAGGCAGAAGCGGCCGCGAACAACGCGCCGATTTCTGTGTCGCGGCGTTCGAGCGCAAAGCGCGAAGTGAGGTGCTGATAGACCTTGCGCAGATCGACCGCCGACCCCGCATAGAAATATTCGGCCTCGGTGACCTTGGCAACCGCTTTGAGCGCCTCTTCATCCAGTCGTACGTAAAACGACCAGCCCTCATAGCCAGGAATGGATCCATTCGGGGTGCCAAACCCGACGGTGTAAACACGAACTCCCAGCTCCGCCGCTTTGCGCGCAGCCATCACCGGGTCGGGGCCGTTGGTTCGCCGGCCATCGGACAGCAGCACGATGGCCCCACCGGTATACGTGCCTGGAGCGACCGCCGCAGCCGGCGCCTTGGGCGCCGCCTTCGGAGGGGGCGGCGTGGCGCGGCTTTCAATCGCCCCCTTGGCGCGGCCGCCGTCCCGGCCGAATCCCTGGCCATAAAGCAGTGACTCCAGGTCGATGCCCGCTTCGGGCATGAGTGTGGCAAGTGCCACCAGCAGGCCGCTACCGGTAGCGGTGGCGCGCTGCAGCTGGAACCGGTCGATGGCCGCAAGCAGGTCTTCCTTCCGGTCAGTGACACCCTGCACGACCTGGGCCGACCCAGCGAAGGTGACAATCCCCACCCGGATACCGTCGGGGAGCTCACGGATGAATTCGCGCGCCGCTACCTGGGCTGCGTGGATGCGGTTGGGCTCGACGTCGTTGGCGAGCATGCTGCGCGACACATCGATCGCCAGCACGATCGTCATGTAATCGGCGGGCAACACCACATTGGCTGCCGGACGCGCGGCCGCGACCAAACCTGCCGCGATACTGACCAGGAGCAGCGCGGGCGGCACGTGACGACGCCAGCGCTGGCCCGGCCCAATCGCCTGTCGGACCAGGGTCAGGCTCGCGTAGCGCACAGCGTTTCGCCGTCGGCGGCGAAGGAGCCATACATAGAGCGCCACCAGGAGCGGCAGCGCCAGCAGACCCCAGAGAAAATCGGGCCAGATGAATCGCACGACTTTTGGATTCAATGCTAATGTCCCACTCTACCACCGACAGCCATCCAGGGTCAGCTTCCAGCCATGCGCCGCGGTTCGCTCTACAGCAGCCGGTCACGTCCCAGCGAAGACCGCTCCCCGGGAAGTAGCGGCGCCATGCGCCGATCGGAGCCGGCGATCAGTCGCGCGCCCTTACCCAGCAGCCCGCCCAAACCCAGCGAGCGCGTCAGCCCCAGCAGCCACCCGGAAGGCCCAAGTGCGCAGGGTTTGCGCGCTCGCCTGCGTTCGCGTCTGGCAAAATATGGCCAGGTCTCGGCATTTTTTGCCGGCATCGTACTGGCTCTCGCCATTGTTCTGATCCGCGATGCGCTGGCCCCACCCCAAACCCAGCTCACCCAGGAAGACATCGACGCAGCGGTGCTCCACACCCTTGAAACCCGCGATCTGCCCTCGCGCGCCGCGCGCGCAGCCGAAGCCGTCCGGCAATCGGTTGTGAGAATTCGTGGCTACGCGATCGACCCCAGCGAGCCCGAGGCCGGGCTGAAGGAGCGGGGCACGGGCACCGGCGTGGTGATCATGGAAGACGGTACGCTGCTCACCAATCTGCATGTGGTGGCGGGCGCCGAGGAACTTCGCGTCACGTTTTTTGATGGCAGCGAAACCACTGCCACCCTCGCAGGCGCCCAGCCCGACAATGATCTCGCCGTGCTCAAGCCCAAGGAAATTCCCGATGACCTGCCACCCGCCACGCTAGGCGCGAGCAACCGCCTGGCGCCAGGCGACGAGGTGGTGGCCGTTGGCTTTCCGTTTGGCATTGGCCCATCGGTCAGCGCCGGTGTGGTGTCGGGCCTCAATCGCGAATTCAAATCCGAGGAAGGCGAGCGTCCGTTGAAAGGCCTCATTCAGTTCGACGCAGCGGCGAACCCCGGCAACTCGGGTGGTCCGCTCGTCACCCTGTCGGGCGAAGTGGTGGGTATCGTCACCGCCATTCTCAACCCCACCTCTGCGCGAACATTCGTAGGCATCGGCTTTGCTGTCACCATCGAAAGTGCCGGCACCGCGATCGGCATTCCCCCGTTCTGAACTTACAGGAAGTCTGTCCCATGCAAGCCCAGGAATCGAACCCTGCCTGGAACCGGCCGGGCACTGCCCCGCTGCGAAATGAAGTCGCCGCCCGAATGGAGCAGGTGCTCTATGAGGTCAAACGCATTGTCGTGGGACAGGATGCCTTCCTGGAGCGGGTGCTGGTGGCCATGCTGGCCCGAGGTCATCTGCTGGTCGAGGGTGTGCCCGGCCTCGCCAAAACGCTCACCGTGAACACGCTCGCGCGAACACTGCGCGGCAGTTTCAAGCGCATCCAGTTCACGCCGGATCTGCTGCCCGCCGATCTGGTCGGAACGCGCGTCTTCAACCAGAAAACCAGCGAGTTCTCCACCGCACTGGGGCCGGTCTTCACCAACTTGCTGCTTGCCGACGAAATCAATCGCGCGCCAGCGAAGGTGCAGAGTGCGCTACTCGAAGTGATGCAGGAACGCCAGGTCACCATCGCCGGCGAAACCCATCGGTTGCCGAACCCTTTCCTTGTGATGGCCACACAGAACCCGATCGAAACCGAAGGCACCTACCCGCTGCCCGAGGCCCAGGTCGACCGCTTCATGATGAAAGTGCTGGTCGGTTACCCCACCGAGGAAGAAGAGTTCGTCATCGTTGAGCGCGTCACCGGTCCGGCGATTGAGGTGTCGCCAGTGGCCACCACCGAGGAACTCGCCACGCTGCAGGCCGAATGCCGGCGCGTCTACGTCGATCCGGCGCTGGTGCAGTTTGCAGTGAAAATCGTCGCAGCCACCCGCAACCCTGCAGCTTGTGGTCTGCCGGAACTCGCGCGCTACATCGGCTTCGGGGCCAGCCCACGTGCCACGATCAGCATGATTGAAGGCGCCCGCGCCCTCGCCCTGCTGAGGGGACGCAGCTACGTGCTGCCTGCCGATGTGATCGACCTGGTGGCCGATGTGCTTCGTCACCGCCTGGTGCTGAGCTACGAGGCGCTCTCAGAGAACCTCTCCCCCGATCAACTGATCGGCAAGCTGCTGAGGGCCATTCCCGCACCCGACACGCCTCTCTCCACCCATGTCAGGTTGGGAGAGTCGGCCTGATCCGGCCGGCTTCGGAAAGCGCCCTCCCATGTTTGGCTGGTTCCGAAAGCGCGCGCCCGACCCTGGCTCTGAACCGAGCGCGCCGGGGGCCCTGGCGGCTGCGGGCGGGCCGTCGCTGCAAACGGTCAGAACCGACCCAGAGCGGCTGCTGAAGAAGCTGGAGTGGACGGTCGTTCGCCGGCTCGACGGCATTCTGCAGGGCGATTACCGCACGCTATTCCGGGGCAGCGGCTTTGACCTGGCCGATCTGCGCGAATACATGCCGCACGACGATGTGCGCCACATCGACTGGAATGTCACGGCGCGGTTGCAGGTTCCCCATGTGCGCGAGCATCAGGAAGACCGCGAGGTGGCAGCGTGGCTGCTGCTTGATCTTTCGGGCTCGGCCGACTTCGGATCCGGGCAGATTTCCAAACGCACGCTTGCCCTCGAATTCAGTGCCGTGGTGGCCAGGCTGCTCACACGCCGCGGCAATCGGATCGGTGCGCTGATCCACGCGGGCAGTCATCACGACAACACTTTCGTGCAAGCGCGGTCGGGGCGTCGGCATGTACTCCATCTGATGCGAAGCATTGATGCTGCGCAAACCGGCGGCACGCCGCACGATGCCACCGAGCTCGGCGCGGTGCTCTCTGATGCGCTGGCGGCAATCAAGCGTCGGTCAGTGGTGTTTGTCGTGTCCGATTTCATCAGCCTGCCCGGCTGGGATCAGGCGCTGTCTCAACTCGCCCGACGCCACGATGTGGTGGCGGTGCGGCTCTTCGATCCGCTTGAGGTTGAGCTGCCCGACCTTGGGATGATCGCCCTGCGGGACGCCGAAACTGGCGAGTTGCTGTGGGTGGACAGCAGCGACCGCCGCTTCCGCGAGCGGTTCGCCCAGGCTGCGAGCGCGCGTGAAACGCAGCTGCGCGAGGCACTGGCCCGCAGCGGCGTGGATTGCCTGGAACTTGCCACCGATGAGCCGCTCGATGAATCGCTGCTTCGATTCCTGCAAGTGCGAAAGCGCCGCTCGCAGCTGTCGGCTGGCGCGTTTGGTGCGGCCGCCGCATCGCGTTCGGTCTGACGGGACCGCATGCCATGATTGACCTGCGGACCCTCAGCTTCCTGTGGCCGATACTTCTCTGGCTGCTCGCGATCGTGCCGCTGGCAGCGCTCGCCATGCTGCTGCTTCGTTTCACCCGTTCGCGCGCCCATTCCCGCTACCCAGGCATGGTGCCTCAGGCGCTCATGCACTCGGGCCTTGGGGGTTTCCTGGGTCGCTATGGCCCGGGCTTGATCGCACTGGCCGGGCTCGCGCTGCTCCTCGTCGCCGTAGCTCGCCCCCGTGCCATGCTGCTCATGCCCACGGCGGTCGAGTCGGTCATCCTCGCGATCGACACATCGGGCAGCATGCGCGCTGCCGACGTCAAACCCAGTCGTATCGAAGCCGCTCAGGCTGCTGCCCGTAGTTTCATTGATGGCATGCCATCGCGGCTGCGGGTTGGTGTGGTCGCCATCTCCGGCACCGCGGCGGTCGTTCAGTCTCCCACGACCGAGCGGGATGATCTCTACCAGGCGATCGACTCACTGCAGCTTCAGCGCGGCTCGGCCATCGGCAGCGGCATCCTGGTGAGCCTTGCAGAGTTGTTGCCGGGCGCAGGCATCGACGTACAGAAAATTCTCAACGAGGCCTCGGGCGAC
Organism: Betaproteobacteria bacterium; assembly: GCA_009921765.1. The sequence goes on from RFXC01000012.1 coordinate 10,420, forward strand.
GGACCTCGCCCGGGTGCTGGCGGCACGCCGCTGCGCGGAGCGCCAGGACGCGACAGCGCCGGCACGGCAGGCGCCACAGCGTCGGGCGCCCGCTCAGGCAGCCAGGAGCCGCCCAAAACCAGCCCGCCGGCGGAGCCAGGATCCAACCGCAGTGCGGCAATCGTTCTGCTGACTGACGGCCAGGGCAACACCGGGCCCGATACGCTAAAGATGGCCGAACTCGCCGCGCAGCATGGCGTTCGCATCTTCACCGTGGGGGTGGGTACGACAGAAGGCATCACACTCAACGCTCAAGGCATGTCGATGCGGGTGCGGCTCGATGAGGAGGCACTGAAGAAGATCGCCGACATCACACTGGGCGACTATTTCCGTGCGAACGACGCCCTCGACCTGCGCCGAATCTACAAAGAGCTCAGCTCGCGCCTTACGCTCGAGCGGCGCCAGCTTACAGAGGTCACCGCGGTTTTTGCGCTCGCTGGATGTGTGCTGGTGATCGTGGCGGCCGCAGTATCGCTCGCGCGCACCGGCAGAATTGCCTGATCCTCCGCCCCGCATGCGCCCTCAGGCGCGGTCGAGTTCAATGCTTACCGAAAGACCGGTGCCATCTGGCCCGGCGTGAAGTGACAGTCGCGCGCCCAGAAGCCGCGCATATTCGCTCACGATGGCAAGGCCCAGACCCGCGCCCTCTCGCAGCATGGGCTCGCGCGAGGTTCGGCGCCAACGTTGCATCATGTCGGCACGTCGCGCTTCGGGTAACCCGATGCCGTTGTCAATCACCGACAGCGTGACCCTGGTTGCCGCGCCAGTACTGCCCTCCTTCGCTTCAACGCTCACCGTCAACTGCGGCTGCCCAACGGGAGACGAACCAAACGCATGTCGACAGGCGTTATCGAGCAGATTGTTGACCACGCCCTCGAGGAGCGCCGCATTACCGAGCACCTCGACGGGCGCATCGAGTCCGCTCGCGCCAAGGTCGATCCCCTGAGCATCGGTGCGCGCAATGAATCGCAGCAAGGCCTCGCGCACGACGATATCCAGTCTCACTGGCTCACGCTTGAGCGTTCCCGAGACCTCCTCGGCAAAGGCCAGCGCGAGCAATTGATCAACCAGCCGGCTCGCCTTGTCCTGCGTGCGGATGATTTCTTCGAGCTGCTCTTTCATGACCGGCTTGCCACCGTCGCGAAGGCCGAATTCAGCGAGCGCCCGAATGCCTGAAAGCGGAGTGCGCAACTCATGCGCGATGTTGCCGGCAAACTCGCGCTGCGCCACCACGGCGCGGCGGATGGTCGCAAGGAGCGAATTGAAGCTTTCGCCCAAGCGCACAAAGTCGCGCACCCTGGACTCGACATGAACTGGCGCGAGGTCGCGTGCATCACGTTGCAAGAGATCGCGTTCCAGACGAACGAGCGGCGCAAGGTCTGCCCCTACCAACCTCTGAATCCCGAAAACCAGCACCACCAGAACCACTCCAAGCGGCAAGAGGGTCGCGGCCACCAGCTGCAGCAGCATGGCGTCACGACCAGCCGTGGTCTGCCCGACCGTCACATAGAAGGGTCGCGGCCCCTGTTTGAGGATGGTGGCAAGACGCACCGGAGCCCCATCGAAGCTGCGTTCCACGAAATACGGCAAGGGTTCATCGGCGTCCGGCAGTGCGGCCAGGCCCGGGTGCCCCGCAACGAATTGTCCGCCTGCCGAACGCACCAGAAAATAAATTGATTCGGTCGTGTCGAACAACACCGAACTCAGTTCGGCAGGCGTGAGTTTGAGCGACAGACCGCTCGCGGATGAAGGGTCTGCCAGCACGCGCTCAGCCACCAGGAGCGCGTCTTCCACCAGCCCCCGGTCATACGCCCGCTGCATGAAATGGGCCGCCACCCATACGATTCCAAAGCTTGCGATGAGCCAGCCCAGGACCAGCGCGGTGATCATATGAAGAACCAGCCGTCGGCCCAGCGTGGGCAGCCTGCGGGCAGCGCTCATTCGCCCTCCAGAACCAGCGAATAGCCCAGCCCTCGCAGGGTACGGATTCCAACGCCGCTACCGGCCAGCTTTTTTCGCAATCGGGAAATGAAGGCTTCCAGCGCGTTCGGCGCGAGCAGATCATCGAGATCGGAAAGTTTGTCGGCGAGATCGGTCTTGCTCACCACCCGCCCGACGGGGCTCATCAATTCCCAAAGCACTTGAAACTCTCGGGACGGCAGAAACAATTCTTCGCCTCCAACCAGGAACCGCCGCTTCTGCCGCTCCAGGGTGAGCGCGCCGATGGTCTGCACGTCGTCAAGCCAGCTCCGGGAGCGGCGAACCAGCGCTCTCAGCCGGGCCTCCACCTCATCGAGTTCGAACGGCTTGCCCAGGTAGTCGTCAGCGCCGCTGTTGAGACCGTCAATCCGCTCATCGGTGCGGTTACGCGCAGTAAGGATGAGCACCGGCGTGTGGTCACCGCGCGCACGGGCAGCGCGCAGCAAATCGAGCCCATTGGAGGACGGCGCGCCGGGCTGGCGCGACGCAGGCAAATTCAGATCGAGCAGTACGGCGTCGAAGGGCTGCAGAGACCACAACGTTGCCGCGTCGGCCAGGTTATCGCACGGGTCGACATGGTGCCCCGCCGCAGAAAGACTGCGCGTAAGCACCTGACGCAGCACCGTGTCATCTTCGATCAGCAGAATTCGCATGAGGGTTGCGTGCTCAGGAAGCCGTCGCGCAAGTCAGGTTCGAGTCAGTTGCTGCATGCGATAACGGCAGGGTGAGCATACGACAACCAGGAAAACCAGTGATTCGTTCCAGTCGCTTTCGGATCGCGGCAGGGCTGCTTGTCGCCTGCGTTGCAACCGGGAGCGGCGCCCAATCAGCGCCTGAACGGCTGTCGCTCGATTCAGTGCTGCTGCGGGCCGAGCGTCATCCTGAGGTCCTGATCGCAGGGGCCGATGTCGATGCGGCATCGGGCGGTGTTGTCGCTGCCGACAGGGCCCCGCTACCCACCGTCTCCGCCTCGCTCGCCTCCATTGATCTTCAGAACGGTATGGGTCCCGGGTCTTTGGCGGGCGGCAAACGCCTGGATAAAGGGATCGGGGTGGATTGGGTGTGGGAGCGCGGCGACAAGCGAATGCACCGCACCCGTAGCGCGGAACTTGGCCTTCAGGCGGCGCGTCTCGATCGAACCGATGTTCTCCTGATCCGCCAGATCACCATTGCAGGTGCGTTCTGGGACCTTCTCGCCGCCCAGGACCGGGAGGCCGATTCGGCCCAAATGCTGCGTAGCGCCGAGCAGATGGCCGATAGCGCCCGCTTGCGTCTTCAGAAGGGCGATATCTCCGAACAGGAGACCGCTCGCGTCCTGATCGAGACCGAGCGTGCCAGACAGGACGATGCCACGCTCCGGGCCGCTCGCCGCCTCGCAGCCGTGTCGCTCGCCCAGGCAGCTGCCCTTGTCAACGATCAGATCGAGGCGGCGGAGGGCTGGCCGGCATTCTCCGCGTCGCCATCTGGGCCCGCGAACCGCTCCACGCCAGCCGGCTCGGCGACGCTGCCGCCCACCGGGCCGGCCATCAGTAGGCTGGTTGACCAGCGGGCCGACGTCCGCGCGGCACGCTCCAGGGTGGAGGCCGCTCGCGCTGCGCTCGACCTCGCACGCGCCTCGCAGGTCAGCGACATCACCTGGGGGGGCGGTGTCAATCACTACCCCCCCGATCAACGGGCCTCGGTACAGTTACGCGCCCAGTTCCCGTGGCAACTCAACTACCGATTCGAAGGCGAGATCCGTCAGGCCGTTGCGGGGTTACAGAGGGCAGAATCGTCGCTCAGCCAGACATTGGTTGCGGCCGAGTCCGAGTTGACGTCGCTCCACCTCCGTCGCATCACCACGGCTGCGCGCCTGGAAAGCATCGAGACACGCATTCTTGAGCGCTCGCGTGAGGTTCTGGAACGGGCCGAGGCAGCCTACGCACGAGGCGCCACTTCACTCACCGATCTGCTCGATGCGCGTCGCACCTTCAGGGCCGTACGACTCGACGCGGTCCAGGCGCGGCTCGATGCGGCACGCGCCGATACCGAATGGCGTCTGCGTTCGCTGAGCGTCGCACCATAACGCTGAACTCACACACTGGAAGCCACGTGGTTTCGAAGCGCCTGATCTGCCTGATTCCTGCTGCGACCCTTGCCGCTCTCCTGCTGGCTGGCTGCCAGGATGCACCCTCGGGCCAACCCCCGCCCGCACGGCCCATCCTCACGGGCAGCACGCTGCGCTTTCCGACCGGGCATCCGCAACTCGGTGCGCTGAAAACCGTGGCCGCCGAACCGGCACGCCCAGTCAACGTCGACATCCCCGCGCGGGTGATCTGGGACGAAGACCGTACGCAACGCATTTATCCGGCATTTGCTGGGCGAATCTCTACGATTCGGGCCGACGTCGGAAGCCGCGTCGCAGTGGGTCAGGTTCTGGCCGAGCTGGCCTCTCCGGAATTTGGCGTCGCGCAGGCCGATGCCAGCCGGGCCCGGGCAGACCTCGTCCAGGCAAATCGCCAGCTCGACCGGGTTCGCGATCTGCACGCGATAGGCATCGCCGCCCGAAAGGAGCTCGAGCAGGCAGAAACGGATGCCCTGCGCGCGCAAACCGAACTCGACCGCACGCAGGCCCGAACGCAGCTCTATGGCGGGTCAGATGCCATCAATCAGCGTCTGGCCATCACAGCGGGCATTACCGGAGTGGTGGTCGAACGCAATCTCAATCCCGGCCAGGAACTGCGTCCCGAGCAATTCGGACCCGGCTCGACTGCACTGTTTGTACTGACCGATCCCACCCATCTCTGGCTGCAGGTTGACGTTCGCGAAGGCGATCTGTCGCAGGTGGCGCCGGGTCGGCGCGTTGAATTCATCGCCAACGCCTACCCTGATCGCAGCTTTCCCGCCGAGATCATGGCCGTGGGTGACGCCATCGATCCCCTCACGCGAACCCTCAAGGTCAGAGCCCGGGTCGACAACACCGCCCGCTTGCTCAAGGTGGAGATGCTGGGCCGCGTGCGGGTCAGCCAGTCGCCTGGCCAGGGTGCGGTCGTACCAGCCTCCGCCGTGGTGAGCCAGGACAACACACACTGGATCTACGTGTCCCCTAACCCGGGCGAATTCGAACCCCGGCAAACTGAGATCACCTATCTCGGGTCAGAGCGGGTGCTGATTCGCGAGGCGCTTCGCACCGGCGAGCAGGTGCTGGTCGAAAACACGCTGCTGCTCGCCAGAATCTATCGTGGCGCAGCCGACGCCAACGAGCGCACCTCGACGCCGGGTCGAGGTGCGGCTCGATGAAACGGCTGATCCGTTATTCGCTGAATCAGCCGCTCCTGGTTCTGATCGGTACGCTGCTCTTTGTCATTGCGGGCATCGTCGCCTTCCGACAACTCCCGGTTGAGGCCTTTCCAGACGTGACCGACACGCAGGTCACGGTGATCGCGCTCTACCCCGGCGCCGCAGCCGAGGAGGTTGAAAAGCAGGTCACGCTCCCGATTGAGGTCGCGCTTTCGGGGCTACCCAATTCCATCCGGCTGTTCTCCCACACGCAGTTCGGTCTGTCGTTCAACGTCATCACCTACGACGACCACGCCAACGTCAACGTCATTCGCCAGCAGGTCAATGAACGCCTGCGAGGGGTGTCGCTGCCCGCGGGAGTAGAAGCCACCATCGCGCCAAACGCCACGCCGGTTGGCGAGGTACTTCGCTACCGTCTGCGCGGCGAGGGCTACAGTCCGATTGAGTTGCGTTCAATCGAAGACTGGGTGGTTGAACGCTCGTTGCGACAGATCCCCGGGGTTGCCGATGTCATTGCGATGGGCGGTGCCATCAAACAATACGAGGTTCAACCCGACCCTGACCGCATGCGCGCCTACAAGCTCACCTACCAGCAGCTGCTCGAGGCGCTGGGCCGCGGCAACGCCAATGCTGGCGGGAGCTATGTCTCGCAGGGCGGGCAGCAGTTCACCATCCGCGGCATCGGGCTCCTCCGGAGCACCGACGACATTGGCCGCATCGCCATTGCCACACGAAACAGCACACCCATTCTGGTCTCTGACGTGGCACAGGTTCGACTTGGCGAAGTACCGCGCCTGGGTACGGTCGGGCAGGACGACGATAACGACGTGGTCACCGGGATTGTCATCATGCGCCGCGGTGAAAACCCCTCCGAGGTCCTGCGCCGGGTGAAGGAACGCATCGCCGACCTGAACGCACGCGGACTGCCTCCCGGCGTTCAGATCGCACCGTTCTATGACCGAACATGGCTGATGGAGCGCACGCTGCGCTCGGTGTTCACCAATCTGCTGGAGGGCGCCATCCTGGTCGCGCTGGTGCTCTATCTGTTTCTGTCAAACCTGCGGGCCAGCCTGCTGGTGGTCATGATCATTCCGCTATCGCTGCTCGCCACGTTCCTGGGCCTGCGGATCATGGGAATTCCCGCGAACCTGCTGAGCCTGGGCGCGCTTGATTTCGGCATCATCGTTGATGGCGCGGTCATCGTGATTGAAAACATCATGTATCGGCTCTCCTTGCGCGGCGAAGGCATGAGCGAGCGCGAGCGCACCAAGCTGATTGAATCAGCCGCTAACGAAGTCGGCCGGCCCACACTCTTCTCGATGCTCATCATCATCGCAGCCCATATTCCGATCTTCGCTTTGGAGCGGCATGAAGGCCGAATCTTCCAGCCCATGGCGTTGTCGGTGGTGGCGGCGCTCATTGCCTCGTTGATTCTTTCGCTCACGTTATTGCCCTTGCTCGCCCGGCAAATGCTGCGGCGACGGCTACCGCACCACGACAATCGGCTGGTCACTTTCTCAAAGCGCATCTATCGACCCGTTCTTGGCTGGGCTCTTGCCTGGCGAAAGACAGTCGTGATCGCGGCGCTGGTTGCGTTTGCGGCGGCGATGGGCGTTGCCACCCGCCTCGGCTCTGAATTTTTGCCCGAACTGAACGAGGGCACGCTCTGGGTCAACGTGCGCCTGCCGGCCAGCGTATCCATCGAGGAAGCGCAGGCGGTACTCCATCAGCTTAGATCGGCAATGCGCCGCATTCCGGAAGTTCGCACTGTTGTTTCAAAGGCGGGAAAGCCCGAGGACGGCACCGATCCGAAAACCATCGCGATGGCGGAAATGTTTGTCGACCTGAAGCCACCCGAGGAATGGCGGCGAGGCCTCACGCGCGAGCAGCTCCTCGAAGAACTGGAACGTGCGGTGCAATCCATTCCAGGTATGGAGCCCACTTTCTCGCAGCCGATTCGCGATAACGTGCTGGAGTCCATCTCGCAGATCGACGGCCAGATCGTGATCAAGCTTGCCGGCGACGATCTGGCCGTGCTTCGCAGCGCCATGCAGGCGATCGAGCACGAGGTGAAGCAGGTTCAGGGGGTGTATCGGGCGGAAATCGATCGGCTGGGCGAACTGCCTCAGTTGCTGATCGAAATCGACCGGGACCGCGTGGGTCGCTACGGACTCAACGTAGCGGACATTCAGGATGTGATCGAAGCCGCACTTGCCGGGCGGCCGGTCACCAGCATCTGGGAGGGCGAGCGCCGGTTCGGACTCGCCGTCCGCTTGGCGCCAAGCCAGCGATCGCTCTCGCAGCTCGCCAATATTCCCATCCCTACCCCCGATGGCGGCTACGTGGCACTGTCGGCGGTTGCAACCCTGCGGGAAGCCGGGGGCGCGATGAATATTGCGCGGGAGGCCGGTCGCCGCACCATGGCTATCGGCATTTTCATCCGCGGGCGCGACATGGGGTCAGTGGTTGCCGACATGAAGCAACGGGTGGATCGCCATGTTCAGATTCCGCGCGGCTACGTACTCAGCTGGTCCGGTGAATTCGAAAACCAGGAACGCGCAATGAAACGGCTGAGCGTGGTGGTGCCACTATCGCTCGCGCTGATCTTCGTGCTGCTTTTTGATGCGTTCAAATCGCTGAAAGCTGCGCTGCTGATTCTGGTCAATGTGCCGCTTGCGCTCATCGGGGGATTCGTCGCGTTGACCCTCTTCAACATTCCCTTGTCGGTCTCGGCGGCCATTGGATTCATTGCACTGTCCGGGCAGGCAGTGCTGAACGGCGTGGTCATGCTTTCGGTGTTTCAGCAGCTGCGCGCAAGCGGAATGAGTCTGATCGAGGCAATCACCGAAGGCGCAATGCAGCGGCTGCGAACGGTGCTGATGACGGCCTTTCTCGCTGCGCTGGGGCTGTTGCCCATGGCAGTCAGCACAGCGATTGGCGCCGAGACCCAGCGTCCGCTCGCCATCGTGGTGATTGGCGGACTGGCCTCAGCCACACTACTCACTCTGCTCGTGCTGCCCGTGCTTTATGCAATGTGGTTCGGTCGATCGGAAGGGGCAACGCCCCTCGCCAAAGTGCCGGCTGCGTGAGATCGCCTCGTGTGGCAGCTGCCCGCTAGCGATACACCAGATCGCGCAGCCACAGGCTCAGTTCGGGCACGAACGTAATCACCGCCAGGCAGGCCACCACCACCGCCACGTACGGCATGATAGGCGGGATGATCTCGTCGTACGAGATCTTCGCGACCGTACAGGCCGCAAACAGGTTCACACCGAACGGCGGCGTGATCATGCCAAGCGCCAGGTTCACCACCATGATGATGCCGAAGTGCACGGGATCGATGCCGAACTGAATGGCGACCGGGGCCAGGATCGGCGCGAGCACCACAATCGCAGCACCGGTCTCGATGAACATGCCGATCACGAACAGGAACGCATTCACCCCGATCAGATAGGCAATCGGGCCATCAAAATTCGCCGCCACCCAGTTGCCGACTGCAGCGGGTACGCCCGCGCGAGTGATGAGGAACGCGAACAGGCCTGCGGTCGCGATGATCAGCATGATCACCGTGGTGGACACCACCGTTTTCTGAAGCGCGCGCACCAGATCCTGCCAGCCGATTTTTCGATAGACGAACATGCCGACAATCAGCGCGTAAAACACCGCAGTGACTGACGCCTCGGTAGGGGTGAATACGCCGCCGTAAATACCGCCCAGCACAACCACCGGCATGAGGAGCGCGAGACTCGCCTGCCTGAAGGCCACCGCCAGTTCCAACCGGCCCTCGCCGTCACGCTTGCCATGACCGGTGATCTTGCACCAGACGAAGATGAACAGGATCAGCGCGCCACCGATCAGAAGTCCGGGACCAAACCCGGCGATGAACATCTCGCCCACCGACACCTCGGCCGATACCCCGTAGAGAATCATCGGGATGGAAGGGGGAATGATCACGCCGAGTTCAGCCGACGAGGCCTGAAGCGCCGCCGCGCGCTGAACCGGGTAGCCGTAGCGAACCATTGCAGGAATGAGGATCGCGCCAATGGCAAAGGTGGTGGCCACACTGGACCCCGACACCGCCGCGAAGATCATGCAGGTGAGGACGCAACTCATCGCAAGCCCGCCCTGCACGCCACCCACCAGCGCTCGAGCCAGATTCACCAGGCGCTCGGAAATGCCGCCCGCCTCCATGAGATTCCCCGACAGGATGAAGAAGGGAATCGCCACCAGCGGGAACTTGTCGATCGAGGTGAAGAGTTGTCGGGCCGACTCCAGCATCGGCATGTTGGAGAAAAATTGAATGCCGGCGATGGAGGCGAGACCGATAGCCACCGCAACCGGTACGCTGAGCGCAAGCAGCGCAAGAAAAATGGTGAAGATTGCCGGAACCATGAGCGCCGCTCCTGGTGAGTCAGTGAATTACTGCTGCGTTTCGAGCTCGCCGCGCCTGGGGTCCAGGTAGTTCGCGAGTAACCCCAGCACCCCGAACATGGCGCCCACCGGAATGGCTGCGTAGGCCCATGAAATGGGGATCTCAAGCCCGGCCAGGTTCTGAAAGCGCACCCGGTACACCACATCCCAGCCGTACCAGACCACCACCAGCAGAAACAGCATGGTGACCGCAGTGATCGAAAAGTGAAGAACCGGCAGGTACTTCGTTTTTGCAACCGTTCGGTAAAGCAGATCGACCGACAGCAAGGCCCCGCCGCGAAGCGCTGCGCTGAGCCCCAGGAACACGCTCCAGATCATGAGCGTACGGGTAAGCACCTCCGTCCAGGTGGAGGGTTCCTGAAGCACAAAGCGCGCGATGATCTGATAGCCGCCGCAAAGCGCAGCGATGGCGAGCGTGATGCACGCCAGGGCAAGAACGAACTGACCGACCACCCGGTCGGCTGCGAGAATCCACTGCCGCACGATGAGCCCTCCAGTTAAGCGTCAGCGCCTGCGCCATGCGCGCGGGCGGCGCCGGCGCACCCCGGGACTGAGGGGTTGCGCCGGACAGGCCGCGGGCGAGCGCAGCCCTTACTTCGCGTTGCGGATGGCGTCGATGTTGGCCTGGCCGAAACGCTTGGCGTATTCGGCGTAAGCCGGGGCGAGCGAATTCTGGAATGCAGCCTTCTCGTCGGGGCTGAGCGCACGGATCTGCATCCCCGCAGCCTTCAGCGACTCGATGCCCTCACGCTCGAGCTGCTCAACCCGCTGACGCGACACCGCCGCGCCTTCCCGGGCAATCTGAACGATCAGCTTGCGGTCATCGGGTGACATCTTGTTGTACGCCGCGGGCGACATCAGCACCAGGGCAGGCGAATACAGGTGGCCGGAGAGCGTGAGGTGCTTCTGAACCTGCACGAACTTGGCCGAGACAATCACGCCGATGGGATTTTCCTGGCCGTCTACCGTACCCTGCTGAAGCGCGCTGAACAGCTCGGGAAAGGCCATGGGCGTGGGCAGCGCGCCCAGCGTACGGAAGGCCGTCATATGCACCTGATTTTCCATCGTGCGGATCTTCAGACCCTTGGCATCCGCAGGCGACTTCACCTCGCGGCGATTGTTCGTCATGTGGCGGAAACCGTTTTCAGACCAGGCAAGGCAGACCAGTCCCTTGGACGGACATTTGTCGAGAATCGCCTGACCGATCGGACCGTCGAGCACGCCCCGGGCATGTGCGTAGTCGCGAAACAGGAAGGGGATATCGGTGATCAGCGTGTCGGGAACAAAATTGCCCACCGGGCCGGTCGAGGTGGTCACCAGGTCGATGGTGCCAAGCTGGGCACCTTCAGTCATTTCGCGCTCACCGCCCAGCTGGAAGTTGGGGAACAATTCGATCTTGTAGCGCCCGCCCATGCGCTCGGCGACTGCCTTCTGCATGTAGGCTGCGCCTACGCCGTAGTGCGCCTCGGTAGGAAGACCGAACCCGAACTTGAGCACGGTCTGCGCCGACGCAGCCAAGGGCAACGCGGCAAGCGATGCAGCAACGAGCCATCCCCGTCCGGCGGCCGAAATTCTGTTGAACATGATCTTGTCTCCTGGCGGATGTGGTTGAATAGTTGTGTGCGGGTTCCGGGGCGGCAACACGGCGCCCGCGCCTTAGCCCGAACCGACCCCTTTGAAACGGGATTCGCCCGGAAGCTTATTCGTCATTTCCCACCGACTCAAGCGGAAAACAATGAAACCCAACCCGCTCCAGGCCCCACTTGCCGCTGGCGAAACCGTGGTCGGCGCCATGACCTTCGAGTTCTTTTCGCCCGGCATGTCCGCCATTCTGGCCAATTCCGGATGCCGCTTCGTCATCTACGACATGGAGCACACGGGGTTGGGCTTTGAAACCCTCAAGTGGCTGTTTTCAACCTGCCGCGGTTTGCCGATCGAGCCGATGGTACGCGTGCCGCGCGGGCAATATCCCTACCTGGCCCGGGCGCTCGATATTGGCGCCCGCGGCGTGATGATTCCCATGGTGGAATCGGCCGAGCAGGCGCGAGAAATCGTCGATGCCTGCCGCTATCCGCCAGTCGGGCGACGGGGTGCAGGATTCGGTTTTGCTCAATGCGACTACCTGGGTGGGGATGTGGGGCAGAAGATTCAGATCGCCAATCAGCGAACCACGGTCATCGCGCAGATTGAAACCGAACGCGGGCTTGCCAACCTCGAGGCCATCGCCCAGGTGCCGGGCATCGATGTGCTGTGGCTTGGGCACTTCGACCTCTCCAACTTCATGGGCATTCCGGCACAGTTCGATCACCCCGAGTTCGATGCCGCCATGCTGAAAATCGCGCAGGTCGCACGGGCCCATGGCAAATCAGCTGGTTTCATGGCAACCGACCGCGCCTGGATCGACCGCGCGCGCAAGCTCGGCTACAACATGCTTGCGATCGGTACCGATACCGGGTTGCTTGCGGCCGCCACCAGCGAACTCACGGCCTACGCCGGACGCAGCGGGAGCTGACGCATGAGCTTTCGAATCGGACTGACCCGCGATCTCATCAAGGCTGACGGCGAGCCCTCGTTTGGGCGAGGCCCGCTCGACCTGTTGAACAACGCGCCCGACCTCACCTGGGAACTCATCCCCGAGACCCTGAGCGAGATCACGCCCGACGTGGCGGCCCGCTATGATGGTCTCTACGTCAACGCGCCGCGCGTTACGCGGGCCAGCGTTGCGCGCAGCGACTGCCGCGTACGAATCGTGGCGCGCCACGGCGTGGGCTACGACTCGGTTGACTGCGCCGCGCTGGCTGAGCGCGGCATCACGCTGACCAACACACCGGTGGCAGTTCGCCGGCCCGTTGCGGTCGCCACGCTCACGCTCATCTTTGCGCTCGCCGGCCGACTCTTCACCAAAGATCGCCTCACCCGGACGGGCCGCTGGAACGAACGCACCAGCCACATGGGGCTGGGTCTGACCCGTCGCACGCTTGGCATCATTGGCGCTGGCGGCATTGGCCGGGAAATTCTCTCCCTCGCTGCGCCCTTCGGCTGGAAGATGCTGGTGTCCGATCCTTTCGCCGATTCCACGGATATTCGGGCGCTACAGGGCGAACCTGTCGCACTCGATCAGTTGCTCGCCCGCTCCGATTTTGTCGTCGCGTGCTGCATCCTCAATGACCAGACTCGCCATTTGATGAATGCGCAGCGCTTTGCACAGATGAAGCCCGAGGCATTTTTCATCAATGTTGCACGCGGCCCGGTGGCCGACGAAACGGCGCTGATCGATGCGCTACGCGCCGGTCGGATCGCAGGCGCAGGGCTCGATGTCTTTGAACAGGAACCGGTTGACCCCAACAACCCCCTGTTATCTATGGAGCAGGTCATTGTCACCCCGCATGCACTGTGCTGGACCGACGAGTGCTTCGACGCCATCGCCCGCGAAGGGCTGGGGTGTCTGGTGGATTTCGCGGCGGGCCGAACGCCCCGCTCGGTTGTCAAGGCAGGATGACTCATCATGGCCGAACGTTCGTTCAAGAAAGAAGTCGAGCAGTTGCTGGTTCCCGCCGGCACGGTATTCCGGGGCGAAGGCATCCTCGCGGTCACCAAGGCGTTGCTCGAGTGCGGGGTCGGGTACGTTGCCGGTTACCAGGGCGCGCCCATCTCGCATCTCATGGATGTGCTCGCCGATGCGCGCCCCATCCTCGACCAGATGGGCGTGCATTTCGAATCGAGCGCAAGCGAGGCCTGCGCGGCCGCAACCCTTGCGCCCTCCATGACTTACCCGATCCGCGGCGCGGTCACCTGGAAATCTACGGTAGGCACCAACGTCGCGTCGGACGCGCTCGCCAACCTCGCCTCGGGTGGCGTGATTGGCGGCGCGCTCATCATCATTGGGGAAGACTACGGCGAGGGTTCCTCGATCATGCAGGAGCGCACGCACGCCTTTGCGATGAAGTCGCAAATCTGGCTGCTCGACCCACGACCCAACCTTCCCTCTATTGTGAATGCTGTCCACCACGGCTTCGCGCTGTCCGAGGCGAGCAACACCCCGGTGATGCTGGAACTGAGAATCCGCGCCTGTCATGTGCACGGAAGTTTTGTCACCCGCGAAAACCGCCCGCCCGCGTTCAGTCTGCGCCAGGCCCTGGAGGCCCCGCGCCGCGACACCAGCCGTATTGTTCTGCCGCCGGCCGCGTTCATGCATGAGCACGAGAAGGTGCTCGATCGCTGGCCTGCCGCGGTGAAATATATCCAAGACCATCAACTCAATGAATTCTTCGACGGCGACATCAGTGAACTGGGCGTGATCGTGTTGGGCGGCCTCTACAACAACACGCTCCGGGCGCTTATGCATGAGGAGCTTGCTGATCTGTATGGGCAGTCACGCATTCCCATGTACGTGCTCAACGTCGCCTATCCCATCATCGACGCCGAGGTGCTTCGTTTCTGCGAAGGCAAGAAGGCGGTGCTGATCGTCGAAGAAGGCCAGCCCGACTATCACGAGCAGGCCATCCGCGCTGTCCTGAGCCGCGAGGGGCTCGGCACGACCGTCCATGGCAAAGACCTGCTCACGATGGCAGGCGAATACACCGTGGCCGAACTGCGCGCGGGCGTCAAGGCATTTGCCAGCCGCTACCGGCCGGCAGCGGTCGCAACCGCGGTCCCCATATCGATAAAGCGCGAACGTCCCCCCAGTGCCGCGGCCGCTGCAGGCGCCAACATGCGCCGCGCTGCGCCAGAGCTCAACGACATTGTTCCTGCGCGCCCGCCCAGCTTCTGTACCGGCTGCCCCGAGCGTCCGATCTTTTCTGCGCTCACCCTCCTGCAGCAGGACCTGGGAGAACACCACATCGCGGGCGATATCGGCTGCCATCTGTTTGCAGCCATGCCGCCGTTCCATCTGGGCGCCTCCACCATGGGCTACGGGCTCGGCGCCTCGAGCGCAGCCGCCTTCGGTATCGAGGGCTCCAAGCGTGCGATCTCGATCATGGGTGACGGTGGCTTCTGGCATAACGGCCTCACCAGCGGTATTGCCAACGCGGTATTCAATAAATCCGATGGTGTGATTGTCATTGTCGACAACAACTACTCGGCCGCGACCGGTGGACAGGACATCCCCTCATCACGCGCCGACAATCCGAACCGCAGCACCTATCACCCAATTGAAGCGGCCGTGCGAGGCGTGGGCGTTCAGTGGGTTCGTACCATCACCGACACCTATGATGTGCGCACCATGCGCGATGCGCTCAAGGAGGCACTCACCACCGACTTTCGCGGACCCAAGGTGGTGATTGCCCAGAGCGAGTGCATGTTGAACCGTCAGCGTCGGGAGCGCCCCCAAAAGGCGCAGGCTGCGGCCCGCGGCGAACGGGTGCTGAAGGAGAAGTTCGGCGTCGATGCCGCGGTCTGCAGCGGCGACCATGCCTGCATGCGCGTCTCGGGCTGCCCCTCGCTCTCGCTCAAGCCGAGTGGCGATCCGCTCAAACCCGACCCGGTCGCCGCCGTTGACGACAGTTGTGTGGCGTGCGGACATTGTGGCGAGGTCGCTGATGCCGCGGTGCTCTGCCCGTCTTTCTACCGGATCGAGTGGGTCCGAAACGCCAGTGCTTTCGAGCGTGGCGTCGATCGGGTGCGTCGCGGTGTTGCCGGCTGGCTGCAAACGCGCCGCAACCGCTCGCTCGCCGCCCGTTCACTGGTGGTGGAGACAACCCGATGAGCGCACCCGGCACCACCGTCCGAGGCGCCCGCCCCGACCGCCCCATCACCATCGCCATCATGGCGATGGGGGGACAGGGCGGCGGCGTGCTGGTCGACTGGATCGTCGACCTCGCTGAAAACAATGGCTATCTCGCGCAGTCCACCTCCGTGCCAGGGGTGGCGCAGCGAACCGGCGCCACCATCTACTACGTTGAACTGCTCAATGCCGCGCATGGGCAAGCGCGCGGCGCCCAACCCGTGTTCGCCCTCATGCCCGTACCCGGCGAGGTCGATATCGTGATCGCAGCCGAATTGATGGAGGCAGGCCGCGCCATCCAGCGGGGACTGGTCAGTCGCGAACGCACCACCCTGATCGCATCCACGCACCGCGACTTCGGCACGCTCGAGAAAGTCGTGCCGGGAAATGGCATCGCCGATACCACTGCTGTCCTCGAGGCAGGCACCCGCTATGCACAGCGCTTCCTCCACGACGACATGCAGCAACTCGCCCGCCGCGAAGGCAGCGTGATTTCCGCCGCCCTGTTCGGTGCGCTCGCTGGCAGCGGCGAATTGCCGTTCACGGATGACGCTTTCCGCGACACCATTCGCCGGGCTGGCGTGGGGGCCGAACCCAGCCTGCGTGCCTGGCAGGCCGGATGCAACGCGATCCGCGAGCCTATTCGTACCGCGGCCGAACAGCCGCCTCTGCCGGGCGAACCCGCCCCACTCCCCGCACGCGCCGCATCGCCCGAAGTCGAGCGCCTGCGCGAGCGGATCGTGGCCGAGTTCCCGGCTGTAGCCCATCCCATGCTGGGGGCCGGGTTGCAACGCGTGCTCGAATACCAGGACCTCGATTACGGCGCTGAATATCTCGACCGCGTTGCTCATGTCCACCGCACTGCAGCAGCCAGCGGCGGCGAGGCCCACGGTCATCTGGCCACCATCGAAGCTGCCCGCTGGGTCGCGGTAGCCATGGCCTACGACGACATCATCCGCGTCGCGGATCTCAAGTCGCGAAGCGAGCGCTTCGAGCGGATCCGGCGCGAGGTCGGCGCCAGCGATTCAGAAGTGGTCGGTGCCACCGAATATTTCCATCCCAGGCTCGAGGAGGTCACCTCGCTGCTGCCTGTAGGCCTTGCGCACAAACTCGAGCGATCACCCGGACTGAGCGCCTGGATCGAGCGGCGCCTCTCGAAGGGCCGCCGGGTTCGCTCGCACACCATCACGGGTCAGTTGATGCTGCACGCACTCGCATCGCTTCGCTTCATGCGCCGTTCAAGCCTGCGCCACCAGCGCGAGCAGCAACATCTGGAGACCTGGCTCGCCCGGGTGGAGCAGGCCTTCGCCCATGACTACCGGTTTGCAGTGGAGGTCATCCGGCTGAGGCGTGCAATCAAGGGCTATAGCGACACGCATGCACGCGGCATGAGCCGCTTTGACCGCCTGATGCGCGCAGCCGCCCAACTGCAGGGTCGACCGGACGCTGCCGATGCGCTTGCCTCGCTCCTTGCCGCGTCGCTCGCCGATGCGCAGGGCGCGGCACTCGAACGCCAGCGGCAAGCGCTGGCGCTCGCGCCCATTTAAACCGGGCCTGGCGGCGCGCTAGCTGCTCTGATTGCGATCACGCCCAAGCGTGTAGCCGGCATCCACGCGGATCAGTTGCCCGGTCACCACCGATCCGGGCTCCAGCAGCCAGACGATGGCCTGCGCAATATCCTCTGGCTGACAGATCCGCTCGAGCGCCGAGAGCGAGGAAAAATCCTGCCGCACGCGCTCAAACGATGCCTCGCCCAGCCCCTCTCGCATCCACCGGCCGTCTATCATTCCCGGCAAGACCGCGTTGACCCTCACTTTGGGCGCAAGCGAGCGCGCGAGGCTCAGGGTCAACGCGTTGAGCGCTGCCTTCGAGGCCACATAGGCGTAGGAACTGCCTCGTCCGCTTTCACCTGCAATGGACGACACATTCACGATTGCGGAATCAGTCTCCATGCGCTTTGCCGCCGCGCGAGACATCTTGAAGGGCCCCAGGGCATTCACCTGAAAGACCTGAAGAAACCCTTCGTCATCGGCCTCATCGATCCGTGCCATCGGCAGAAAGACGGTTGTACCCGCGCAATTGGCGAGTGCATCCACCCGGCCCCACCGTGCGAATGCCGACTCAACGATCGCGCGACAATCGGCATCACTCGCGAGGTCACCCGCGACCGTGAAGCAGTCGGCACCCAACGCCCGACACTCATCAGCAATCCGCTCGGCCGCCTCGGCGCGCCTCGCGTAATGAAGCGCGAGGCGATAGCGGCGCTCCGCCAGCATCCGCGCGCACGCTGCGCCCACACTGCCAGCTGCACCACTCACAATCGCCACCCGCGGTTGTTCCTGCTGCATCAAGGCCTCCGCTCAGCCTGGGGTTGGAAAATATTGCCGCACCAGGGACTCCGCCACGCAGGCGGGCTTGTCCTCGCCATCGATTTCGATGGTGACGGTGAAAGACATCTGGATCCCACCCGCGATGTCTTCGAGCAATGTCAACAGAAATCGCCCGCGCACCCGCTGCCCCGAACGAACCGGGCGGGTGAAGCGAACCCGGTTCAGCCCGTAGTTGATGCCCATTGCGCAGAACGGCAACGACAGATGCCGGTCATAGAAGCGCCCGAGGAGTGACAGCGTGAGAAACCCGTGCGCGATCGTGCCGCCGAAGGGTGACTCGCGCGCTGCCCGTTCGGTATCGACATGAATCCACTGCGGGTCATCGGTAGCCTCGGCGAACAGATCGATCCTGCGCTGATCGATCAACACCCAGTCGGACAGAAATGCTTCGGTGCCCACCGCAGCGCGCAGCGCCTCGAGTGTGTCATACCGGCTGCTGCTCATGGCGCAATGTCTCCCGAATCTGGCGTTTGAGAAGTTTGCCGTTGGCGTTGCGCGGCAACGGCTGATCCACCACGACGAAACGCTCCGGCCGCTTGTAGTCTGCCAATCGTGCGGCGCAGTGTGCGCCCAGTTCGCGATTCAGCCGAACCGATTCCGCAGATCCGTCCCGGGCATACACCACCGCCTGCACGCGCTCACCCAGGACCGGACACGGCACTGGCACCACCGCGCACTCAATCACCTGCTCGTGCTCGTAGAGCACATTCTCGACCTCGATGGTGAACACCTTGTAGCCGCCCCGATTGATCATGTCCTTGATCCGATCGACCACCCGCAGGTAACCCTCGGCATCAACCCATCCCAGATCACCCGAGCGCCAGAAGCCGCCCACGATCGCACTTCGGGTGGCCTCCGGCTGATTCCAGTAACCGGGGATGACCATGGGGCCACCGATCCAGATCTCGCCAAGTTCACCGGCCTCGCACTCTCGGCCGGAATCGTCCATCACACGGATCTCGGCGCACGGCAGAGGGCAGCCGACACTATCGATCCGCCCTGCGTTCTGGCCTGGCGGCATGAGCGTGGCGGGCGACGTGGTCTCGGTCGACCCGTAGCAATTCATGAGCATCAGTTGCGGCATTCGGTGGGAGAGCTCAGCGATCGTTGCCGCCGGCATCGGCGCACCCCCGTAGGCACCGACCCGCCATGCCGACAGATCGGCCCGCGCAAATTCGGGGGCCATCAGGCAGAGCTTGTACATCGCAGGCACCATCAGCGTGTGTGTCATGCGTTCGGCTTGCGCAATCTCGATGAACGCCGAGGCGCGAAACGACGGCATCACCACCAGTGTGCCCGCGGCCATCACCATGGTGCAGATCAATGCAACCAGTCCGGTGACATGGCTGAGCGGCACCGTGGCAATCGACGTGTCGCGAGGGCCAAGCGACATGGCGTGAACGAAATGAAGCGCCGAGTGCACCAGCCCCAGATGGGTGAGCATCGCACCCTTGGGGCGACCTGTCGTGCCGGACGTGTAGAGGATGGCTGCAGTGTCGAACTCGGCAGGCAGGGCGGGCTCAGCCAGCGGCGCGCTCGCTGCTGCGTTCAGCCAGCCCAGCCAGGCCGCCGGGTGGGTGGCGTCGTCGCCCCCCGGCGCATCGCCCACCCAGACCCGCGCAAGCGGCGCCGGCAGCTCGCTGTCTTCGGGCACCTGGTTGGACAACTCGCGCTCGTGCACCAGGAGGCGCGCGCCACATTGGCCGAGTGCGTAGGCGATGCCAGGTCTGACCTCGCGGGTGCTGAGCGGCACCACGATCGCACCAACGCGTGCGGCAGCAAACAACAGCACCACAAACTCGATCCGGTTCCCCAGAAGGAGCGCAACCCGATCGCCGCAAACAATCCCTGAAGCCTGCAACGCCTGGGCCGCCTTCGAGACCTCATGATCGAGTTCGACGTAAGTGAGTCGCTGGCTGTCGCATATCAGGGCCACGCCCTGCGGCGAACGCCTGACCGCCTGTTCAAGCATCCCAAAAAGCGAACGCGGTCGGTCCTTGAAACACCGCACCAGCCGGTCGCCATAGACCAGCTCGGTTCGCGTTGCAGGAAACCGCGCGTCGGAGTGTCCGCATCGCATCACTCAGCAATCTCCATTCAGGGTTGATCGCGGATCACGCTTCGCGAGCGTTCCGTTTGCCCGGGATATTGACTATAGCCGGAGCGCGCGCGGCACCGCCCGAATCGTTTCTTTCAGGAATCGAATCACAGACGTTGCAGCGCCGCGCGATCGGTGTGTACAGTGCGGCATCCATCCACCCTCTCTGGGAGACAGTCATGGCTGAAGCCCTGGTTTCACAGAAACGCCGCCCTACCCACGAAGAAATCATCGCCACGCCGCGCTCAACCTTCGTCGACGTATTGAACATGCCCTGGAAGCCCTCCAAGTTTCCCGGCGTTCAAGTGAAAATTCTTTTCCAGGACGAAAACGGCATGCTGACCGTGCTCTCCAAAATGGAGCCGGGCTCCACCATTCCGCTGCACACCCATACCGAAATCGAGCAGACCTACATCCTTGAAGGCAGCCTCGATGACGAGCAAGGATCGGCCACTGCAGGCAATTTTGTGTGGCGTCCGGGTGGCAATACGCACATTGCGCACGCACCGAATGGCTGCCTGTCGATTTCCTTCTTTACCAAGCCGAACAAGTTCTTTGACGAAGTGGTCTGGTTCAACGAGCTCTGAACCTCACTTCAACTGCGGAGGCCTTCCCGATGAACCCCGTCAAACGCTGCTCGCTGTTTCATGTCCTGGCTGGCGCGATCGCGCTGGCCGCGGGTCCGGCCTGCGCCCAGCAGGTATACAAGTGGAACATGCCCACACCGTACGCCGACGGCAGCTTCCACACCAAGAACACGCGGATGTTCGCCGACGAAGTAAGAAGCGCGTCCAACGGTCGAATCGACATCACAGTGCATTCGAACGGCTCGCTCTTCAAACTGCCCGAAATCAAGCGAGCCGTTCAAACCGGACAGGTGCCGATCGCGGAGACCAACCTGCCCGCCTACGGCAATGAATATGCGTTCTTCGATATCGACGGCATCCTGTTCCTGGACAGCGGCTATGAATCGGCCGCCCGCCTCTGGAAACTTTCCAAGCCCCACCTCGACAAGCGCCTGAACGCACAGGGCATCACCATCCTCTACACCGTACCCTTCCCCGGTATGGGCATGGTAAGCAAGAAGGCCATCACGAAAATTGAAGACTTCAAAGGCATGAAGCACCGCAGCTGGGGCCCGGCCGCCTCGCGCTTCGCCGAGCTCGTGGGGGCCACGCCCACCGTGCTGCAGGCCTCGGAACTGAGTCAGGCATTTACGGTCGGGATCGTTGACGCCACGCTCACGTCCTCCACCACCGCGGTTGCCACCCAGGCCTGGGATTACGCGAAGTTCTTCATCGACTTTCAGGCTGCCCACTCCAAGGACACCATCATCATCAACACGGCCACCTTCAAGGGTCTGCCTGCAGAGCTTCAGCAAATCATCCTCACGGCATCGGCCAACGCGGAAAAGCGCGGCTGGGACTGGAGCAAGCGCGAGGGCGAGGAAACCAAGGCGCGCCTGATCAAGGAGGGCATGACCATCCTCACCCCGGATGCCGCCTTCGTGGCCGACCTGCGCAAGGTCGGCGAACGGCTGGCCCAGGATTGGGAAAAGCGCGCCGGACCCGATGGCGCAGCGGTCCTCAAGGAGTACATAGCGGGCCGGCGTTAAACCGGCTCGGGAAGTCATCGCCTCATGCGCAGACTGCTGAACGGTTTTTACACCGGGTGCGGTGTCCTGTCCGGCCTCGCGCTGGTGGGTATCGTGGCCTGCGTCCTGCTGCAGATTGGCGCACGTGCGGCGGGCGTGGTGGTGTCCTGGACGGCTGAAATCGCTGGCTATTCCATGGCCGCATCGTCGTTCCTTGGGCTCGCCTACACGCTCAATACCGGCGGCCATATCCGGGTGGCGCTCCTCCTTGACCGATTGCCCCCGGCAGCGCAACGCTGGGTCGAGCGCGGCTGTCTGGCGATCGCAAGCCTCATCAGCGGTTACTTCTGCTGGTGGACCTGCGCCATGGTCTGGGACTCCTGGCAGTTCAATGAAATGGGACAGGGCGTAGTCGCCATTCCGCTCTGGATCCCTCAGCTCTGGATGGCGCTCGGGGTGCTGGCGCTCTGGGTCAGTCTGGTCGACAGCCTGGTATGTCATCTGATCGATGAAACCACGCTGTACCCCCGAGGCGGCGATCAGCCGTCTGCGGTCTGAGCGCCATGGATCCGGGGCATTTCGCCACGCTCGTCCTGCTGGTTCTGCTCCTGATGCTGGGCAGCGGGCTGTGGATCGCCGTGGCGCTTCTGGGAACCGGTCTCTTCGTGTTTTTCGCAGGCACCACTTCACCGGCCGGCAGCATCATGGCCACCACGATCTGGGGCAGCAGCGCAAGCTGGACCCTCACTGCGCTGCCTGTTTTTGTCTGGATGGGCGAAATCCTTTTTCGCAGCCGCCTGAGCGACGAAATGTTTCGAGGGCTCGCCCCCTGGCTGGGCTGGCTGCCCGGTCGATTGCTGCATGTGAACGTACTGGGCTGCGGCATCTTCGCAGCCGCCTGCGGATCGTCTGCCGCCACCATGGCCACCATCGGACGAATCTCGTTGCCCGAACTCCAACGGCGCGGTTACCCGGCAAGCGTGAGCATGGGCGCCCTCACCAGCGCCGGCACGCTGGGCATCATGATTCCGCCGTCCATCACGTTCATCGTGTACGGCGTGTCGGCCGAGGTCTCCATTGCCAAGCTGTTTGCCGCGGGCATCGTCCCGGGCCTTGTGCTCATGCTGCTCTTTATGGGCTATCTGATGGTTTGGGCGCTCACCCATTCAAATCAGATGCCGCCCGCCGAACCCGGCTATAAATTTATCGAGAAGCTGAGAAGCAGCCGGCATCTGATTCCGGTGGTGCTGCTCATCGCGCTCGTGATCGGGTCAATCTATACGGGCATTGCCACGCCCACCGAATCGGCCGCGCTGGGCGTGGCCGGTGCGCTCATCCTTTCAGCGGTCTCGGGCACACTCAGCTGGACCACGTTTATTGAGAGCATTCGCGAGGCCGTCCGCACCTCCTGCATGATCGCCTTCATCATCATGGGGTCGATGTTTCTGTCGGCAGCAGTCGACTTCACCGGCTTGCCACATGAAATCGCGAAGTTCATCGATTCGTTTGCACTCTCGCCCAATGGCCTGCTGCTGACACTCACAATACTGTTTGCCATTCTGGGCTGCTTCCTCGATGGCGTATCGATCGTGGTGCTGGCGAGTTCGCTCCTGCTGCCCACGGTACAGGCGGCTGGAATCGACCTGATCTGGTTCGGTGTTTTCATGGTTCTGATGGTGGAAATGTCCATGGTCACCCCTCCGGTAGGGCTCAACCTTTTCATCATGCAGATGATGTCGGGTCGTGATCTCGGCTTTGTCTCGCGGGCTGCGCTTCCCTTCTTCGCGATCATGCTGGTCTTTGTGGTGCTGCTGGTTGCGTTTCCCCAGATGGCGACCCTGCTTCCCCGGATCCTGTTCTGACGCCTGCATTAAGACACTCATGGATCTCTCCCGCTTTCCTCGCCGACGATACACCGCGGGCCCTACCGCTATCGAACCCCTCCCGCGATTCAGCGCCGCGCTTGCAGCCACCTGCCCTGGCGGACGCGGACCCGAGGTCTGGGTCAAGCGCGATGACATGCTTGGGCTCTTTCCAGGTGGCAACAAAACCCGCAAGCTCGAATTCCTGGTGGCTGATGCCATTGCTCGTGGCGCCGACACCCTCATCACCTGCGGCGCTCCGCAATCGAATCACTGTCGCATCACGCTGGCGGCGGCAGCTCGTGAAGGCCTCGCCTGCCGATTTGTAATCGAGGAACGGGTGCCGGGCACTTACTCCGATACCGCAAGCGGCAATCATTTCCTCTATCGGCTGATGGGCGTGGAAGATATCGTGGTGGTTCCGGCCGGAACGCCCATGGGCCCGGCCATGGAAGCCGTTGCGGCACAACTCGCTGCGCAGGGGCGTCGGGGCTACATCATTCCGGGTGGTGGTTCCAACGCCATCGGCGGACTGGGCTATGTGGCCTGCGTCCAGGAGATGCAGCAGCAATGGTTTGATTCAGGCTGGTCGCCCGACCATGTGGTGGTCGGTTCGGGCAGTTCGGGTACGCACGGCGGCATGCTGGCTGGATTTCTCGGTTGCCATCTTTCCAACTCGTTGATCGGCATTGGCGTGAGCCGCGACCCGGTCGATCAGGTTCCGCTGGTGCAGCGTGAAGCGCAGTCGGTGCTCGATCTTCTTGGCATCCCCCTCACCGTTCAGGCCAGCGCAGTTCGCTGTGTGGGCGGATGGTGGCAGCCAAAATATTCACTGCCCAACTCGGCCATGGTCGAGGCCGTGCAGCTGCTTGCGCGCACCGAAGCGATTCTGCTCGACCCTGTCTACACCGGCAAGGTCATGGCAGGGCTGATCGGGCTTGCCCGCCAGGGACAACTCAAGCCCGGAGAGCGCGTGCTCTTCATGCACACAGGCGGGCTGCCCGCCCTCCACATGTATGAAGACGTGGTGCTTGGCAAAATCGGCAGCCCGCCCGCGCCAGGCGCCGCGGGCTGAAGCCGTCAGAGACTGGCGGCGATCCCGGCTTCGGCGGCCTTCACCTGCAGGGCCAGATACTTCGACATGATGCGGCACTGCGCAAAGCTGCCCGCAATGAACCAAAGACCCCGTTGCCCGGTCCGGTTGAAGACCGAATTCAGCTCCTGAGTTTGCGGGTTGATGCCCCAGACGCGCCCGACCCGGGCAGCGACGTCGGCGCCAAACAACTGTCCCACCACATGCTCCGGGCCCAGATAGCCCGTGGCGCATACGATCAGGTCGGCGGGCAGGAGGCCGTCGCGGAATTGAATGCCCTCAGGCACCACCCGCTCGATGTCGGCGTACTGACGCAGCGGAATCTTTCCTTCGGCAATCAGGTTTGAGCAGCCTACGTTGAAGTAATAGCCGCCGCCGCGGTTCAGGTACATGAATTGCCAGCCGGTTTCATCTTCCTCGTTGATCTGGAATCCGACGCGCTTCAACGCATCGATGAGATCGCGGTCGAGTTCGCGGGCCTGCACAGCAAGCATCCGATGAAGCTTTTCAAACCAGGCGAGCGGCATCGATGCTGCGACCTGGTCACACTCATCAAGCGAGCGTCCTTCGTGATAGAGCGTGTAGGGCAACTGACCGGCAGGCTCGACGCTCACAATCAAGGTGGGGCTTCGTTGCACCATGGTGACCGATACCCCGTTGGAGTACAGGTCCTGGGCAATGTCGTGGGCACTGGTACCGGTTCCAATCACCACCGCATGTCGGCCCTTCCAGGGCGTCGGGTCTTCGTAGCGGCTGGAGTGAACCGCGAGGCCGCGAAAATCGCTCAGGCCCTTGATATCGGGCAGCTGGGGGGTATCGCTCGCGCCGGTAGCCATGATGAGATGACGGGGACGCAGCGTGCGTTCGACACCATCGCGCCGAATGCGCGCCACCCAGCAGTCGTTGGCTTCATCACGCTCCGCGCCCAGAAACTCGGTGCGAGTCCAGTAGTTGATTTCCATCGAGTCAACATAGGCTTCGAACCAGCTGGCGAGTTTGTCCTTGGGAAGGTAGGTGGGAAAGTTGGGTGGAAAAGGCATGTAGGGCAGGTGATTCGCATACACCTGGTTGTGCAGGGTGAGCGCGTGATAACGCAGCCGCCAGTTGTCCCCGATACGGCCCAGCCGGTCGATCACCAGTGCGTCCACCTCGAGCTGGCGAAGCCGGGCAGCAATCGACAGTCCAGCCTGCCCTCCACCCACCACGAGCACGGTCGGATCACGATCTTCATAGCGCGACGACAGCACCCGCCGGTCAAGCCAGTTCGGTCCGCTGAAATCACGCGAATAGACTTCCCCCTTGGGCCGCCTGCGCCCAACCGTTTCCTCGTGGCCCTTGAATTCATCGACCTCGGTAAAGAGCGTCCAGGCCTTGGGTGCATCGCCCTCCAGCGTGGCGGGATCAAGCCGAACGATGCCGCGTGCGCGCGAAGTGGCCGTCTCAAACTTGAAGAACACTTCCAGCACGGTGTAGCCGGCCCGCAAAACCTGCGCCGGCGCCGAGCGTTGCGGATCGATGGCAAAGGCACGAGTCTGGCTCGCCCGACTTGCCGTTGCCAACGCGCTGGCGATCTCTGCCCCGCCACTCAAGGTGGCGATCCGACCGGTGAAGGTCACCATGTCGCGCCAGTGCGAATCGGCATGAAAGAGCGCCGTCAGCGCATGGCGATTTTCCCCCGCAAGCGCCGCCGCAAATGATTCGAGCCATCGCGATGCGGCGATATTCTGAAGCGATTCTTCAACCACCATCGTCATTTTGAATTCCTGAACTCAACCGAATAATGAATAGAGTTTAATGACGGAAAGACACCCGACTCTGACAACCGGGCGCCCGCACGCACATTAGGCGGCCTTCTCGGCCGACGCACCGGGTGCGGCGGGCATTTCCCTCAAGAGCTGACCGAAGCCCGGCACGCTACGGTGACCACCCAGCATGCTGAGCACCTGCCAGATGGCCACATTGTTGGTGGTGAGAACAGGTTTGCCAACCCGGGCCTCGAGCGCCTCGATGACGGGAACGGTCCACCAGTTACCGCAGGCGAGAAACAGCACGTCGGCATCCGGCCGATCTGCCTTCAGGCCGAGCTCAATGGCTGACTCGGGCGGCATACGACCGATGTCGTTGTTGCGTGTGACCTCAGCAGCCACCTGGGACACCACCTCGATGCCGTGCGAATGCAGAAAGTCGGCCACCTGCTGGTTGGTCTGCGACGACCAGGGACCGGCCAGCGCCACCTTGCGAGCCTGATAGGCGCCCATGGCGGCGATCATGGCGGTTGCCGCGGTCGTGGCCCGGCGCCCCGTTGCATCATGAATGCGCTGAATCAGTTGCGCGTCATACCCCTTGCCCATGCGGGTGGAGGGCGCAGTGGCAGCCAGCAGAATGACATCCACATCAGCATCGGCAAGCTTGCGCGCTTCTTTTTCCAGCTCAGCCACGATCTTGAGCGTTGAATCGGGATCGACGCTCGCCAGACCCAGGCGGGTCACATGCAGCGACACGCTGGCGGGCAGGGTCGATGCGAATTCAGGCTCCTGCGTGGAATTGGACGAAGGCACCAGCAGCCCCACCCGTTGCTGTTTGACGACTCTCTGCATGACTTGATCTCCTGGTTGCATGCGCGGGCTCATTCCGGCCGGATGCCGGCCGCCTTGATCAGAACTTCGTATCGCTCAAGATCTTTTCGAACGACTTCAGCCATCTCCTCGGGCCGGTTCCCAACCGGCCCGCCCTCGCCCGCACGCTCCGCGGCCTGGAGAAACTTGGGCGTGCGGATGACCTTGACGATGGCGGCGTGGAGCCGCTCGATGATCTCGGGCGGCGTACGGGCCGGCAGCCACACCGCAGGGGTGACGCCAGCTTCGAAGCCGGGGTAGGTTTCGGCAATGGCGGGAACGTCGGGAAGCGCGGTCAGGCGTCCCAGACTGGTCACCGCCACCGCCTTCAGCTTTCCGTTCTTGAGGTGCGGCAGGACCGAATTCACGCCCGAAAAATAGAGCGGCACATGTCCGCCCATGACATCGGCAAGCGCGGGCGCCCCGCCCTTGTAGGGCACATGAGACAGCCGGACGTCGCCGCGAAGCTCGAGTTGAACCATTGCGAGATGCGCCATACCCCCGGTGCCGAAGGAGGCATAGGTAATGCGTCCCGGCTGCTCGCGGGCTGCACGGATCAGGGCGGCAATGGTGAGCGCAGGGAAGTCTGGGTGGGCCACCAGCACCTGCGGCACCGTGTTGATCACCGTGACCGGCGCGAAGTCGTTGAGCGGGTGAAAGGGCAAGGACTTGACCACGAAGGGATTGCCCGCGTGCGCAGATAGCGTGCTCACCAGGAAGGTGTAGCCATCGGGCGGCGACTTGGCGACCAGATCGGTTCCGATGATGCCATTTGCCCCACTGCGGTTATCGACGGTCACCGCTTGACCCAGCTCCGCCGACAGATCCTCGATCAGCCGACGGCCCGACAGGTCGACACTTCCGCCCGCAGGATAAGGAATCACCATCCGGACCGGTCGATTGGGCCAGCCCTGCGCGACGGCCATCGCCGAGTTGAGAAGCAGACTGATCAGAGCGCCACCCGCAAGCAACGCCTTGCGATTGAACCGAAGCATCGTGAGTCTCCGTGGTGAATGCACCGCGACCGTCAAGCGTAACGGAAGGCAGGCGGGGATGGAATCTCAGCGTTCATTTCGAACCACTGTCCCGCTGATCAGCGCTGCGACCTCATCGGGTGCACCGACCGAGTCAAATCGCTTCAAGGCGTCGAGCAGTCTCGGAGCCTCTGCACACATGAGGGGTTCCACCGTATCCATGAATTTCTTCTCGAGATCGGCCCACTCCATCGGTCGATCAAGACTGCCGAGCGCCGCAGGAACGTCGACGCTAGACGTCGTTCCATCCGGGTATTCCACATGCAATCGGGCCGCCCAGCGGGCCACCCCGGGATCGGTTGTCACCCTGACCCGGCTGGCCAACGCTTGCCGCGCGGCATCCGCCAATCCCTGATCGGAAAACTCCGCCAGTACTGCGCGCCGCCCCTGCAATCCGATCGCCACGTTGTAGGGCAGGCTGAAGCGAGCCTCGAGTACGGTTTCAGGGGATTGATGGCATGCAATCACCGGCGCAAGCGGATGAACCGTGAGCACCACGGAGTCAGGCATTCGGCCTTTGCGCGAGCGGCTCGCCTCCAACGCTGCCTCGTGGGCCGCGTGCGTCAACTGACAACTGGGATAGGGCTTGTAGGTATTTTCCAGCGTGAGCCAGTTGGTATCGAGGCTCGCGACTGCCGCGCGGGGCTCCTGCAAAAGGGTGCCGAACAAGCCTCGGACTGGATCGTCAAGGAGGCCGTCCGGGGCGGCGATGCCGGCAGCAGCCATCTCGGCCGCAAGCACCCCGTTCATCGCAGCTTTGCCGACCGCGACCGGCTTTGCGAACGATCCGGCGAGCGACATCAGTCCACCGGCCTGCGCTGCCGCAAGACCGATCGCCGATGCAAATTGCTTCGGATCGAGTTCAAGGACAGCCGCCGCGCCAGCCACTGCCGAAAAGTGCCCAAGTATTGACGTTGGATGCCAACCGCGGGCGGCCAACCGCTCGCCAACACCCTCAAGGCCGAGTCGCGCGCCCACTTCAAATCCTGCAGCAAATGCAGCGAGCATGCGGGTACCGCTTAGACCGTGACCGTACCCGAGCGCAAGCACAGCGGCGAGAGTCGGTGCACCCGGGTGCAACAGCGAGGCAATGTGGAAATCATCGAAGTCGAGGGTGTGCGCGGCTGCGCCGTTGATCAGGGCCGCAGGCGCCGGCGCCATCCGGTGACCGTCCAGCGTAA
>RFXC01000111.1 GCA_009921765.1 Betaproteobacteria bacterium
TTTACCCGGCTGAACAGCGGTCGTTGTTCGGCGAGATTCTCGACTGGATGTTCGCCCCCCTCATGCTGCTCTGGCCGCTGTCGGTGGCGGTCACCTTCGTGGTGGCGCGTTCACTGACCGACGCGCCGTTTGATCGCACACTCATTGACCGCGTGGAAGTACTGCGCGAGAGAATCACCGCCGGCGAAACCGACTCGCGCGCACAGTTGCTGCCGCTACTCGAGAGGCTCGCCCGCGCCCAGGATGGTTCCACGCTTCGCATTCAGGTTGCCGGTCCCGAGGGGCGCATCATCGCGGGCGACAGCGGGCTCGCTCGGCCCGGGCTCTACGACTTCCCAGCCCCTGAGCGCATCCGCCTTCGTACCGTCGTCGATAACGGCGTCGAATGGCGTGTGGCCTACACGTGGGCGAGTCCATCCGACTTGATCGAGAACGGATTGCTCCTCATTCAGGTCGCCGACAATTTTGACAATCGTGATCAGCTGGCAAGCGAGATCATTCGTGGCGTCCTGTTTCCGCAGTTCATGATCCTGCCTCTCTCCCTGCTCCTGGTGTGGTTCGGACTCAGCCGCGGCCTGGCGCCAATGAAACTGCTGCAGCGCAAGATCCAGCAGCGCCGGCCCGACGATCTCTCTCTCATCGATCCCAAAGAGGCACCCGAGGAGCTCACACCGCTCGTCGTGGCGTTCAACGATCTGCTCGCCCGTCAGGAACAGACGCTGCAGGCGCAGCGCCGTTTCATCGCAGACGCTGCCCACCAACTGAAGACTCCGCTCGCGGGCCTGCGCACGCAGTCCGAGCTTGCGATGCGAGAAACCAACGCCGACGAGCTGCGCCGCACACTCGAGCACATCGCTTCCAGCGCAGAGCGAAGCGCGCATACGGTCAGCCAACTGCTTGCGCTCGCCCGCACCGAGAATCTGCGTCATACCGTGGCGATGGACGAGCTCGATCTCGCTCCTCTCGTTCGCACCGTCATCGCCGACCACTACAGCATCGCGCTCGAGAAATCGATCGATCTCGGCTTCGAAAGTGATGACCTCCCGGCCCCGATCACCGGGCATCCGATTCTGCTGCGCGAGATGATCGGCAATCTGATCGATAACGCCATCCGGTATACCCCCGCAGGCGGCATCGTCACTGCACGGGTGCAGACGACGCCAGCCGATGTGGTGCTCGAGATCGAAGATGACGGGATCGGCATCGCACCCGCTGACCGGGAGCTGGTGTTCAACCGCTTCTTCCGGGTGCTGGGGGCGGGCGCCGACGGCAGCGGCTTGGGGCTGTCGATTGTGCGCGAAATCGTGGGCCAGCACGGCGCTGCGGTCGCCATCTCGGACGGCTTGATCTGGCCCACCCTGCGGGGCGCAGGAACGGGTAGCCGCTTCACGGTGCGCTTTCCGAAATTCAATGACGAAGGTCTGTAGCAGACGGGAGCAAACAGCCATGTTCAAGGTCAACGCTGAGCAGCAGGCAATCATCGATGGCGTCACCGCGGTCTGCACCCGGTTCGGCGATGACTACTGGGCCGAGTGCGATCAGGCGGCGCGTTTTCCGCGAGAGTTTCATCGGGCCATCGCTGATGCCGGTTGGTTGGGTGTGACCATGCCTGAAGCCTATGGCGGCGCGGGGCTGGGTATCAAGGAGGCGTCGCTCGTCATGCACACCGTTGCGCAGCATGGCGGTGCGATGGCGGCTGCTTCATCGATACACATGAACATGTTCGGCCCCCATCCCATGGTGGTTCACGGGACACCCGATCAGAAGTCTCGATGGATTCCCAGGCTGGTCACGGGCAGCGATCAGGTGTGCTTTGGGGTCACCGAGCCCGACGCAGGGCTCGACACCACCAGCATCCGCACGTTTGCGAAAAAGGTGGAAGGTGGCTATTGCGTGTCGGGCCGCAAGATGTGGACCTCGACCGCGCAGATCGCCAACAAGATCCTGTTGCTTGCGCGCACCTCGGCAAAGCCCGCCAAGGGTGAGGGCAAGCCCACCGACGGGATGTCGCTCTTTTACACCGATGTCGATCGCACAAAGATCGAGGTCCGCCGGATCCCGAAGCACGGCCGGGCTGCAGTCGATTCGAACGCTGTCTTCATCGATGATCTGTTCATTCCCGAGCAGGACCTGATCGGCGAGGAAGGGAAAGGGTTTTATTACCTGCTTGATGGTCTCAACCCAGAGCGCATCCTGATCGCGGTCGAGGCGATCGGCATCGGCCTGGATGCCCTGCGTCGGGCTTCACGCTATGCACGCGAACGCGTGGTGTTCGGTCGACCAATCGGCCGCAACCAGGGCATTCAGCATCCGCTTGCCGAGTGCTGGGTCAATCTGGAGGCGGCATTGCTGCTGGCCGAGCGTGCGGCCGACCTCTATGACGCCGGACTCGCTTGTGGGCCCGAGGCAAACGGCGCGAAACTGCTGGGCTCGCGCGCGGGGTATGAGGCCTGCCAGCGGGCGGTGCTCACGCATGGTGGAATGGGTTATGCGAAGGAGTATCAGGTGGAGCGCCTGCTTCGCGAAGTGCTCATCACCCGGATCGCGCCCGTCACCGATCAGCTGGTGCTGTCGTTCATCGCCGAAAAAGTGCTCGACCTGCCGAAATCGTACTGACCCGCCGCAGTTTGGCCACCGCCGGGCGGCTGGCTCGGGGCAGACCCGTCGCGGGTTGTTCCTGCACAAATCAACGCACCGCCGGGAGCGGTCTCATAACCCCTGTTCGTCGCCTAACCGAATGGAGGTCATGATGAAAGTGAAAAGCGCAGTCGTGCTCACATCGGTCGCCGTGCTGGCTGGCGGTGCGGTCCATGCATCCGAAAATCGGGGTGCCGCACTGCCAATCCTGCTTGCACAATCAATCCCCGAAGAGCCAGTGTACGGCAGCCAGATGATGACCGAGCAGGAGCGAAACGAGCATCGGGCGCAGCTTCGAGCCGCGAAAAGCGAGGAGGAGCGTGAACAGATTCGGCGGGCGCATCACGACCACATGCGGCACCGGGCACAGGAGCGCGGGATGACACTTCCCGATGAGCCGCCTGCACGCGGCGGCGGGACAGGCCTCGGGCCGGGTCCTGGCCCGGGTCCGGGCGCGGGTCCTGGCGGCGGAGCGGGCCCGGGGCGAGGTCGCTAGGCGGTGTAGCGAAGGCATTTTGACAACGGAAGCAATCGCCGGATAGAGTTTCGGGTTCGGCGCATCAGCTCGGTTGGCTAGAGCGTCGGATTCATAATCCGCAGGTCCGGGGTTCGAGTCCCTGATGCGTCACCCCATCAACGGGGACGTCCGTGTATCGGCGGCTCTACCCCATTATTGGCCACGGGTAACTCGGGCGGCCACGAGTCGCTGGAAGTCGGCGTCTCCGCAGCGCGACTGAAGCCGCGACAGTCGAAGCAATCACGGAACGGCCGCGCAAACCGGAGACCCCCATCCATGCGCAACACTGCCCTCGTCATCGGAGCAAGCGGCATCATCGGCAGTCGCCTCGCGGCGCATTTTTCCCAGCGCAACGACTGGAACCTGATCGTCGCATCGAGGCGGCCACCGCCGGCCAGCGAGCGTGTTCGCAGCGTGGCCGTCGATCTCCTTGATCCGAACGACTGCGACTCCAAGCTTGGAGCGCTTACCGACGTGACCCATGTCTTTTATGCTGCGCTTCAGGACATGAAGGACAAGGCGGCCGAGGTGGCACCCAACCTCGCCATGCTCACCCATGCGGTCAACACCCTGGATCGCGTTGCACCGAATCTGAAAACCATACAGATCATGCAGGGCGGCAAGGCCTACGGCGCCTTCCTCGGCCCGTACAAGACACCGGCCAAGGAGTCCGATCCGCGGCACATGCCACCCAATTTCTATTTTGATCAGGAAGACTTCCTGAAGGATCGCCAGGCGGGCAAACGATGGAACTGGGTGGCGTTGCGTCCAGGTATCGTCGGCGGCATCTCATTTGGCAATCCGATGAACCTCGCTGCCGTGATCGCGGTGTATGCGGTGATCTCGCGCGAGCTGGGTCTGCCGCTGCGTTTTCCTGGAACACCCGAAGGGTATGCCGCTCTGCACCAGGCCACGGATGCGGATCTGCTCGCCAAGGCGGCCGAATGGACCGCAACGCGCCCCGAGTGTGCCAACCAGATCTACAACGTCACCAACGGCGACTACTATCGCTGGGAACACCTCTGGCCGCTGTTTGCAGACGATTTCGGGATGAAGCTCGCAGCACCGCAGACCATTCGCCTCACCGAATTCATGCCGGACAAGACCCGGCTATGGGAGAAGATGGTTGCCAAGTACGGGTTGTCGGTGCCCGACTACACACGGGTCGCCTCGTGGGGCTTTGGCGACGCGGCGTTCATGCGGCACTGGGACTCGGTATCCAACGTCAACAAGCTCCGCGCCACCGGCTTCCAGGACTGGGTCGACAGCGAAGCGATGTATCTGCGAATCTTCAGGCAGATGCGCGAGTTGCGCATCATTCCGCATTGACCGGACACCTTGCGGGCTTTCCGGATGCATCCGCAAGAATGCCTGGTCTCTAAGCTCGGCAACATGAGTCCATACCCGGTTGGACGATCGACAGCCTGGCCACCGGATACCCGGCCCTTCGAACGGTGTCAGGTCCGGAGCGACGGTGGGTGCACTGGTTTGAAGACTGGTCGGACCAGCCACCGACTTGCAACCGCTGCATATCCCGGAAAGTGAAAGTTACCGTTATCGCGGAGAACGCGTTCGCGATGCCGGCGCCAGTAGGCTGGAATCCGCCACCAGGCGAGGCGAGGATGCCGGTGGTGGATCGCGTGATAGTTGTTGTTCAGGAACAGTAGCGACCAGAACAGATTCGATTCGATGATGGCTGTGCGCTGATCCGGATGCTCGCCATACCGGTGCTCGATGAAGGGGCGCACCCATCCGAAGCAGAAGCCCGGCCATGCAAATAGCAGAAGGTACTGCCACCACGGCATTGCGCAAATGCCGCTGACGTAGCCAAACAGCAGCGCCAGCAATAGCGCGTGAACCAGCCAGTGGCGCAGATGCGAGCGATCGCCCATACGCAAACGCTCAAGCTCTCGATACACCAGCTTCTCAAGCCGCAACAGCGGCCCGAGCAGCACGCGGCCAGCCAGCGTTTGGTTGGCCATGAGCAGCCGACGCCGCATCGGCGACAGGGAGTCCCACGCGTGCGCCTTCCAGTACACCGACTCCGTATCGATCCCAGGTTCAGTCAGTTGCGAATTTCGATGATGTTGCCGGTGAGACGCGAAGTAGAGCGGGAAGGGCAACCAAAGCCCGATCGGAGGCATCACAACCGCCCAGCGCAGCCACTGCGGGACCGACCGGAAGGAGTGGATAGCCTCATGCTGGAGAGAAAAATGCCACGCCACCAGATAGCCACCCACTGGCGCCATGACCCACCAGGCAATCGATTCATGAAACGCGATGAGAAGCGCCCAGGTGGCATACAGGACCAGCGCAACCAACCAGGTTGGACCGTCCCATCGATAGAACTTGCCGAGCAGGCGCGCCCGGGCAGAGCGACGGCGCGGAGGGTGCGTCGCAGAAACATCGGGACCGGAAGCAGCGTGCCTCTCAGAATGATTCAAGCGGCCTCTCCAGGACACGGGGCAGGGTTCTCAGAACATCGTACTCGGAAGGGTCTGGAAATGCGAACCCTCTCAACTGCAGACTCTCTCGAATACCGGCCAGATCTTGCGCTGCAGCGACGGCGGCAAACGCCGCTCTCAAACGCGACAGTGTAGCGGGCTCGAGCGGCGCGCTGGCGACAAACAGTGGACACGGCCGCGCTTGGGTCGTGGCAACAACCCGGACGCGCGCAGCAAGATCCGGATCGGCAAGCCGCAAGAGGTCGTGGTAGTAACTGTCAAGCGGGCCGACATCGATCCGGCCTTCGCATAGCGCCCCAATTACCCCACGGGCATGGATCAGTTCGCCCACCACGGCGCGGTAAAGCGGGCGACCTGCCGCTTCGCGATAGGGCTGGAGATGCTGGGCAAACGCAACGGCACCCGAAAGCGAATCGGCCACCGTGTAACCGGCGACTCCGCCAAAGGTTTCTTCCACCGACCGCGCTGCCGAGTCCGCTCGAACCACGATGTCAGTGAAGTACACAGGACGCCCGCCGTATCTCGCCGGGCTCGGGATCGGCGCGGCCACGACCATCGCGCTTGGCAACCGGTGCGAGAACGGCAAGCCGCACATGAACACCGAGCCCAGATCGTTTCGCGCCCAAAGATGCGAAAGCGGCGCCGGCGCATCGTAGTCAAGGATCGGCCAATGCAGATCCGCACGACGCAAAATCCAGGCAAGCAAGCGCTTCCAGTCTTCCTTGAGCGCTGGGGTCGCGCTGTACATCCGCGCGTTGGCAATCGGTTCGGTCATGACTGGCATAGCGTTATTCGGCGTGCACGCATTCCGGTGAAATCGATTTTGCGCCCGGATTATCGACGCAAACGGGATCAGAGGCTAAGCTCACGCTAGAGGCGGCATGAAGAAAACCATTCTGATCATCGGCGCGGGCGGCTTTATTGGCGTGAACGTCGCGCTTGAACTCGCAGCGGCCGGCCACTCGCTCGTGCTGGTCGATCGCGCTCTGCCGCCGCAAGCCGTGCGTATCGCGCTTGGCGATCGCCCGTGGGTACTGGGCGATGTGCGAGACGAGGCGTTCCTGCAATCGGTCATCACAACGGACATCGACTGCATTGTATGGGGAGCCGCGCTCACAGCAGATGCGACGCGCGATGCACTCGAGCCCGATGCCATTCTCGACGTCAATCTGGTGGGACTGGCGCGCACGCTCAAACTGGCACGAGCGCGCCGAGTCAGTCAGGTGATCAACCTTGGGTCGGTCGCAAGCTTCGGCGAAGCCGCCTTTGCAGGCACGGCGCTTCACGAAGACGACCTCACCGATCCCCGCGGCCTGTACGCGCTTTCAAAGTTCGCGGGTGAGCGGCTCTGCATGCGCTTTGCCGACCTCACCGGACAATCGATCTTCACGCTGCGACTGTCAGCCGCATTCGGCCCCTGGGAGCGGATGACCGGCGCCCGCGACACGCCGAGCCCATTCATGCAGTTGATGGCGCTCGCCGAGCGCGGCGAACCCGCGCGCTTGCAGCGGCCCTGTTTCAGGGATTGGGTCTACGCGCCCGATGTCGCTGCAGCGGTAGCGCTCTTGATCAATCGCCCCCCCTCGACCCCGCACCGACTGTTTCACGTCAGCAGCGGTGCCCGATTCAGCGTACTCGATTGGGGTCTGGCACTGGCTGCCCGGCGCACTGGGTGGCAATGCGGACTGGCCGGCTCCGAGGGGTTGGTCAATGTCGACCCTCAGGGGCAGCGTGACCGCGCCGACATGTCGATTGCGCGATTGGCCGAGGCTGCGTCATTTCAACCCCGGTTCGGACTTGCCGAGTCGGTCGCTCATCTGGATGCCTGGGCACGAGCGCATCCGGGTTGGTTTGTCAGCCAGACGGGTACGCCATCATGAATGCACACATGCGGTTTTCAGGCAGACGGGTCGTCATCACCGGCGCGGCATCCGGAATCGGTCTCGCAAGCGCCGAGGCCTTCGCACGCGAAGGCGCACGAATTGCAATCGTCGACCGCGACGCGTCAGCCGCCCAGCGACTCGCCCATTCGCTCGGGGCTCAAGGCTGTGACGTTCTGATGCGGGTCTCTGACGTCGCTGATCCGTCCCAGGTGGAGCGCGACGCCGATGCCATTCTCACTGCCTGGGGCGGCGTCGATGTGCTGGTGGCCAGCGCGGGCTGGTCAAGCGGCGGCATCGCAACGACGATTTCAGTGGATGACTGGCAGCAAACGTTCCGGATCAACGTTGACGGAACCTGGCTCTGGGCGCGCGCACTCATCCCCTCGATGCAATCTGCACGATCCGGCGTCATCATCACGCTCGCCTCGCAACTGGCAATTGCCGGCGGCCGAGGCAATATCGCCTATGTGGCGGCCAAGGGTGCCATCATGTCGATGACCCGGACGATGGCGCTTGACTATGTGAACGACGGCATCCGTATCAACGCCGTCGCGCCAGGCGCAACCGACACCCCGTTGCTGCGGCGCGCGTTCGCCCGGTCAGCAGATCCCGATGCAGCATCCGCACGCCTGGCCGCGCGCCACGCGATGGGGCGATTGGGCAAGCCGGAGGAAATTGCCGCTGCGATCAGCTTTCTCGCGAGCGACGAGGCAAGCTTCATCACTGGAACGGTATTGCCGGTCGAGGGGGGCTGGCTGGCAGCCTGAAGCCCCCTCTCGGGAACGCACACGATTTGCTTGACCAAATCTGATGCGGTTGGGCAGGATACGCTGAACGGAACAAATTCGAAGTTTCTGGCATGAGCCCGCGCGCAAGCTGCGGTACCAATTCTGAAAGAACTCCCAGGGGGATCATGATGTTCAAGAAATTCGTACTCGCCGCGACGCTTTGTTCAGCCGCATTCGCCACAAACGCCCAAACCACGCTGCGAATCCACTCGTTTAGCGCGCCTCAGGCTCTGGATCAGACCAAGCATCTGAATCCCTGGGCTGAAAAGGTCATGAAGGAATCCGGCGGAAAGCTCAAGGTCGAGGTCTATCCGAACATGCAGTTGGGCGGCAAGCCGTCAGACTTGCCGCAGCAACTTGAAGACGGCGTGGTCGACATCATCTGGACAGTGGCCGGCTTCACGCCCGGACGTTTCCCTGGGCTGGAAGGAGTCGAACTTCCCTTCATGAACACAGGGCTGTCGGCTACGCAAAGCCCTGCAGTCATGGAGTTTGCCCAAAAACATCTGCTGACTAATGAGTTCAAGGGTATCCGGATCATCAGCATCCATACCACCGACGCAGCGGTGCTGCATTCCAAGAACAAACCCTTCAAGTCACTCGAAGACTGGAAAGGGCAAAAGGTTCGAGTGGCCGGCCGGTTCATCGGCGAGATGGTCAAAGCCTTCGGTGGCACGCCGGTCGGCATTCCGCTGGGCGGCGTTTACGAGGCGCTCGAGCGCGGCCAGGTCGACGCGATGCTGATCAACTGGGCCATCACTCAACCCTACCGCTTCTACGAGGTGACAAAACATCACACCAACAACGCGCTCTTTCAGGGCACGTTGCTCACCTTGATGAGCCAGAAGAGCTACGACAAGCTTCCTGCCGACATGAAGAAGGTGATCGACAACAACTCGGGCATCGAATACGCCAAGTACATCGGCGAGGTCTGGGATACGACAACCGGGCCAGCAATCGAAGCCACGCGCAACAACAAGAACAATGTCTTTACCCTCACGCCCGAGGAACTCGCGCGCTGGAGGGCAGCAGCCGAGCCCGTCTACAAAATCTGGATCGGCGAAATGAACAAGCTCGGGCGTAACGGTCAGCAGATGTTCGATGACCTGAACGCGATCACGGCCAAATACGGCCGCAAATAAATCACAGTCGGATCACTGAACCCAAGTGGTGCTCGGGCGCCTACCGGTCCGGACTCGAGCCCGGACCGCGCGCCGTGTCGGCGTATCCATTCCATGACGAGGCGGCCTACCGATGTCCCGAACCACCGGCGCTGAACTGCCGCTTGTCCATCGTCTGGCCCGTTATGCCGCGATTGCGGGAGGCTTTCTGCTCACTCTCGCAATGCTCACCACCGTTGCTTCAGTTGTCTCCAATACCGTTTTCGGCAAGCCCATTCTCGGCGATACCGAAATCGTAGAAGCGCTGGTTGGTGTGGCTGTTGCGGCATTCATGCCGTGGTGCCAGACGCGGGGCGCCAACGTCATCGTCGACTTCTTCACGATGCGATTCTCAGTGAGGGTGAACAGCGCGCTCGATGCCATTGCATATCTGGTGTTTGCGCTTGTGGCGGCGGTGATCACCTGGCGCATCATCGAGGGCACGGTGACGCAGTACGAACGCGAGCATGTATCCATGTTTCTGAAGATCCCAACCTGGTGGGGCTACGGCCTTGCCTCGACCTCATGTGTCTTGTGGGTTGGCGTCTGCATTCAAACTGCCCTCGATAAAGCCAAAGCTGCGGCCGCCCACCATGGATAAATTCCAGATCGGCATCGCGATGTTCATGGGCGCACTGGTTCTCATCGGTCTTCGCCTGCCCGTTGGTCCTGCGATGTTGCTGGCCGGTGGTCTCGGCTATGCCGCAATCAACGGCTGGTTACCGTTACTCGCCAACCTCAAATCAATGACCTACAGCAAGTTTTCGAACTACACGCTGTCGGTCATACCGCTATTTCTGCTGATGGGCGAATTTGCCGGCAAAGGGGGGCTATCCGCAGCACTCTACCGAGCGGGACGGGCCTGGTTCGGCCATTGGCGCGGCGGGCTGGCGATCGCAACCATTGGCGGATGCGCCGCATTCGGCGCCATCTGCGGGTCGTCTCTTGCCACCGCCGCGACGATGTCCCAGGTGGCCTTACCCGAGATGCGCAAGCTGGGCTATTCAAACCGGCTCACAACCGGTGTACTTGCGGCGGGCGGGACGCTCGGCATCCTGATTCCGCCGTCGATCATCCTGGTGATTTATGCGGTGTTCGTCGAGCAGTCGATCGGCGCCCTGTTTGTTGCCGCGATCATTCCAGGGCTGATCGCGGCCGTTCAATACATGCTTGTTGTCAGCATCTACGCTCGGTTGTACCCCGATGCAGCGCCCAGGTTACCGAAGGCGACAATGGCAGAGCGCATCGACGCAACGCGACATGTCTGGCCTTCAGGGCTCACCTTTCTGGTCGTGATTGTCGGTATTTACCGCGGATGGTTCTCGCCCACCGAAGCGGCTGCGATCGGCGCCGCGATCGTAGGGCTGCTTGCAGTGTTTCACGGAGGCATGCGCTGGCAGGGCTTCATCGACTCCCTGCTGTCCACCGCCGAGACCACGGCGCTCATGTTCCTGATTCTGCTGGGCGCTGAACTGTTCTCCGCAGCGCTCGCGCTTTCACAAATGCCCGCCGACCTGTCGCGAAAGGTCATCGCACTGGATGCGGCACCGTGGCTGGTGATGGCCGTGATCGTGCTGATCTACCTGTTGCTGGGCTGCTTCATGGAATCGATGGCCATGGTGCTGCTGACACTGCCCGTATTCGTCCCGGTTCTGCTGGGCCTTGATTTCGGCATGAGCCCATCAGCGCTGCTGGTCTGGTTCGGTATTCTGGTTCTGGTAAGCGTCGAAGTGGGCATGATCAGCCCGCCGTTCGGGCTTAACCTGTTCCTGATCAACGCGATGGCCAAAGACGTACCCATGGCCGACACCTACCGGGGCGTCATCGGGTTTTGCATC
This sequence comes from Betaproteobacteria bacterium, assembly GCA_009921765.1. The sequence goes on from RFXC01000111.1 coordinate 11,289, forward strand.
ATGGACATCCTGAGGCTCGCGGCGCTGATCGCCTTTCCGGCACTTTCGCTCTGGCTACCAGGACTACTCTAGCCAAATTTACGAGTCACGCGCGAAGGTGGTCGGGAACTCGGGCGTGTCGTAAGCAAGCAGATTGGCGAAATGCTGGTCGATGTCGGCCAGGAACAGGTCGCGCGTGATCGCATCGACCACCCGAGGCACCGCAAATTTCATCGCATTGATCGATGAGCCACTGGGACCGAAACTCACCGTGGCACCAAAATCCATAAGGTGGATCTGCGACAAAAACGGGGCCCGGCCAGCGACGCGCGACTGCAGCTGTTGTCCGGGGCCAAGGTACGGGTAGCGCGAAAGCCTCTCATTTTCATGGCCTGCCGGAGGCACATATCGGTCAGCCCACGTGGCGATTTCATTCGCCCAGCGGCCGAGCTCGGGGCGAGTTCGGACATCGAGATCGAAGCCGGTGCCAGCGATCACAAAGTCGGCCTCATGCAAACCACGCGGCGTTTGTATCCGGACGCAACCCGCCTCGACTGCAAGCGACTCCCAAGGGCTCCCGGTATGCAGCTCGAAGTTGCGATGACGAGTAACTCGATTCCAGGTCTCAACCGGTAATGCCTCGCGTACCGACAGCAGGTGGTTCATGAAAGACCAGCGCGTTGCATCGTCGGCACTCCCCAGATGGCGCAGAAAACCTGGAAACGAAATTGCCTTGTAAGGCTGGATGCGCTGAAGTTGCTCGCGGCGGCAGAACAACGATACCTGCGAGGCACCCGCCTCGAGAGCGGCCGCAGCGTTATCAAACGCTGACGCCCCTGCCCCGAGAACCGCAACACGACGTCCACGCAGCGCCTGAAAGTCGATTTCCTCGGCAGTGTGCGCGCGCCAACGTGCCGGCAAGGCCGCCACCTGCTCGGGCATCCACCAGCGGCCCGAAGAGGCGATACCCATCGCGAGGACCACCTTGCGCGCAAACAGCGAGCTTTGCGTGCCGTCTGCATGACGCACGCTGGCTGCGATCAGATCACCCAAGGGCTCAAGCGATTCAAGCCGCACCCCATTCGTAACGGGCAGCCGCAGCACATCCCGCACCCACAGCAGGTATTCGTGCCACTGCTCCTTGGGAATCTTGTTCAGATTCGCAAACCGCTCGGCTCCGAACTGCGCCTCGAACCATGACTGAAACGTGAGTGACGGCAAGGCGAGGTCAGGGCCGGTCACGGTCTTCCAGGTACGCAGGGTCTGCATGCGGGCGAAGGTGTTCCACGGCCCTTCCCGACCTCGGGCCGCGGAATCGATCAAGGCGATGTTGTCGACCCGCTCGCGCAACAACTGCGTTGCAACCGCCTGACCGCACTGCCCGGCACCGACAATCAGCACATCCAATGCTCGCGACCCGTCTGGAGCCGTGCGCACCGGCATCCAGCGTGGCTCAGGGTACTTGATGAGGTCGAGATCGCGCGCGATGCGCGCGTTGAGCGCTTCCAGCCCTTGCGGTGGAAGATTGGGGTCTGAGATGGGGTTCATGCCCCCAGCATAAACGCGAGACCTGCAGCGGACAACCTGCACTCCATGACGAGTTAAGGGGTGAGCCAATCCCGTCTATGCCAGTCACATGATGACGCAACAGGAGCGCGACGCGCACCGCGCGCGGCTGAAGGCGGCAAGCACGGCGGCGGCCCGGGACCGGGTCCAGGCGCTGGTCCGCGCGGCGGCGGGACGGCCCGGTAATTGAGGTGGCAGGTGCCTCCCGCTTTGACAGTACCTGCTCCGGGACGATAGACTTTCGAGTTCGGCGCATTAGCTCAGTTGGTTAGAGCGACGGAATCATAATCCGCAGGTCCGGGGTTCGAGTCCCTGATGCGCCACCAAAATTCCATCTGCTTGGGGCGGTCTTCAAGCATCCCAACCCGCAGTGTTCTGTCCGGATCCAGCCGGAAGTACCTGCGGGTTTTTGTTTGTCCCGGCTCATGCCTCTGCCTCCCGGGAACCGACTCGAGGCTCTCAGCGGCGACCGACGCGGCCAGTACAGCATCCGGATCAATGACCCGTAGCGGATATGTTTTGTCTGGCATGACGGCCACGCGCGCCATGTCGACATCATCGACTATCACTGCGGGTGACCACACCATGAAGCGGCAGATTCCCCTTGTCCACCCGGGTGTCACTACCACACCGAGCGCACACGCGAGCAAATGGCCGCTATCCTCGAGCGAATTGCGCGACGGGAGAGCCTGAATACATGAGCAACTGGACCGCTGCGACCCCATGCCCCAATTCAACGCCAATCAGTCACGCCTGCT
>RFXC01000112.1 GCA_009921765.1 Betaproteobacteria bacterium
CCAGTGATCGTTGTCGATACGAACGTTCTTGCGTACTTGTACTTGCCCGGCGAGTACACGGCGCAGGCCGAAGCGCTCTTGGAGCGTGACCCGGAATGGGCAGCGCCGGTACTGTGGCGTAGCGAGTTTCGCAACATCCTGGCCGGGTACATGCGACGCAGGACGATCTCGCTGGAACAAGCAAACAGCCTGCAGCGGGAGGCAGAGAGCTTGCTTGAAGGCGCAGAGTTCGAGGTCGAGTCCTCGGCTGTATTGGAACTGGTGCGGGACAGTGACTGCTCCGCATACGATTGTGAATTCATTGCCCTTTCGATGAAGCTCGATACGAAGCTGGTCACCATGGACAAGAAGCTGCTGCGAGCATTCCCGAAACGGGCAGTCGCCCTTCATTCGGGCTAGATAGGAAAAGCGAGCAAGGACATTTCATGGCAACCAGCCGTCAACGCAAGACTCGCGCGCCACGCGCATCCCGCGCATCGATCGCGCATCGCGCAACCGCATGGCAATGCGGCGTGGCGCAACTACCCGGCTATGTCGGCGGCGAGGGCGAGCCATTTCGGCCGGTGGGTATCTTCTGGATGAACGAGGACGGAATGCTGATCGGCAGTCAGGTCGCGCATCCCGACTCGCTCGAAGACCAGATCATCATCAGCCTGGAACAGGTGATGGCGCGCCCGCTCGCTGGAGTGCCACAACGCCCTTCCCGGATTCGCGTCAAGTCGCCGGGCATTGCGGCGCTGCTGCAGGCCAACACGGTGGGCATCGACATCGTCTGCGGCCCAACCCCGGAGGTGGATGAGGCGCTTCGCGCCATGACCGAGGCCTTCGCAGCCGATGCCGACCAGCTAACCGACTCGTATCTCTCCGGTGGCGCCGATCCCAAGCAGGTGGCATCCCTGTTCGATGCCGCGGCCGGCTTTTACCGGGCTCAACCCTGGCGGGTCATCCCCGACGACCAGAGCCTGTTCGAAGTGACGATCACCGAGCTCGGCATCCGCAACTGGATCATCAGTACGATCGGTCAGATGGGACAGAACTTCGGGCTTGCAGTCTTTCAATCGATTGATTATTTCGATCGCTTCGTGCATGCCGCCACCGACATCGAAGGGGACTCCGAACCCGACGTGCCCGCGTATCTTTCGATCAATTTCGAGTCGCGCGGCGACATGCCGCCCGCCCTGCTCGAGGAAATCACCCGGCACCGCTGGCCGGTGGCCGATGCCAGAGGCTACCCGTGGATCCTGTGTATCGAGGAAGACGCGCTGACGCGCCCGGTCGCACCGCGGGACATTCAAATCGCCGAATCGCTGCTGCGAGCCATTCCACCGGCGCTGCAGGATCGCAAGGCGCTGCTGGCTGCCTGGCAGCGCGGCACGCCCTGGGAGCGCACGCAGACCATCGCTATCTTTGACAGTCCCGTCACGGTCAGTCTGCGCGCCCGGGTCTGATTGCCTGGCGCCGCAATACGTGGAGCGCGAAGAAAAACAAGCTGGTCCCCCCTAGGGTTGAGGGTGCTGGAGCGGTCGCCCGGATTACCGCGGGCGTTTATTTTTATGCGGCCGCGGCGAAGCAGCGGGACGCGATGTTGCCGGCCTCGCCGGGCGCTCGGCCCGCGCCTCCGACTCGCTCGCTGACGTCCGCGGACCGCGCGGTGGCATCGCCTCGGTAGGGTGAATGCGAAGCATCTGTCCTGCCACCCGTACTTTGCTCAGGTGCTTGATGATACGGGCCGGCAGAGCCTCGGGGAGCTCCACCAGACTGTGCTGCTCGAACACCCGGATGCGCCCGATCTGACGGGCCTCCAGACCCGCCTCATTGGCAATGGCGCCCATCAGGTTGCCGGGCTTGGCGCCATGGGCTTCACCCACTTGCACGCGGAAGGTCTGAAAGCCGGTTGAGCCGGGACGGGATCCGACTGGCTTGGCCGAGTCCTCGCGGGTACCGCCCCCTGGTTCGGCACCCCAACGGACTGACGGGCTCGAGTCGTGTGCCGCGAGGTTTCGACGAACCGTGCGTTCGGCAGGACGGTCCGAACCCTGAGCGCTGGATCGATCATCCAGACGATTCGACGGCCTATCCGAGGCGCCGGTGACGCGTTCCGCGGCATCCTGCCCCTTGACCAGCAACAGCGGCAGACCTCCGCGCGACATGCGCGCCAGGGCGGCTGCGATATCGATGGCAGCAACACCGTGTTCCTGCTCGTACTCGCTCACAATGCTGGCAAAGGCCTCAAGGCCACCCGCATCCAGTGTTTCGGTGATCCGGTCCTTGAAGCGGGCGATGCGCACCGCGTTGACAGCCCGAATGGTGGGCAGCTCGAGCGCTTCAATCGGCTGGCGCGTGGAGCGCTCGATGGCCTTGAGCAGCCCGCGTTCACGCGGCGTGACAAACAGAATCGCCTCACCACTGCGACCGGCCCGGCCGGTGCGGCCAATGCGATGGGTATAGGTTTCGGCGTCGCTTGGCAGATCGTAGTTGATGACATGGCTGATGCGCTCCACATCGAGCCCACGCGCTGCCACATCGGTAGCCACCAGAATGTCGATCTCGCCTTCGCGCAGCTGGGCGATGGTGCGTTCGCGTTGCTGCTGCACCATGTCGCCATTGATTGCCGCTGCGGGGAAACCCCGGGCCTGGAGTTTTTCGGCCAGTTCTTCGGTACCGAGCTTGGTGCGCGTGAAGACGATCATGGCCTCGAAGGTCTCCGCCTCGAGAATGCGGGTGAGTGCATCGAGCTTGTGCATGCCGCTCACCAGCCACTGCCGTTGCCGGATGTTGGTTGCAGTGGCGGTCTTGGCGGCAATCGTGATCTCGGCGGGCTCGCGCATATGGGTCCGGGCGATGCGGCGGATCTCGGCTGGCAGGGTGGCCGAGAACAACGCCGTCTGGCGCCCCTGTGGCGTGGCGCTCAGAATGCGCTCGACCTCCTCCACGAAACCCATGCGCAGCATTTCGTCGGCTTCATCGAGCACCAAGGTGCGCAGGGCCGACAGATCGAGAGAGCCCCTGTCGAGGTGATCGATGATGCGCCCGGGTGTGCCCACGATCACATGCAGGCCCCGGCGCAGGGCCGACAGCTGCGTGCCATAGCCCTGGCCACCATAAATGGGCAGCACGTGAAAGCCCGGAATCGCATGCGCATAGCGCTGAAAGGCTTCGGCCACCTGAATGGCCAGTTCACGCGTGGGCGTGAGTACCAGCGCCTGAGGTGCGCCCGCGCTGGGTTCCAGCCGAGCCAGGATGGGCAGCGCAAAGGCGGCCGTCTTGCCGGTGCCGGTCTGGGCCTGGCCCAGGAGGTCCTTTCCCTGCAACAGGGGCGGGATGGCCATGGCCTGAATCGGTGAGGGGGCCTCATAGCCAACTTGCGCGATGGCTTGGAGCAGGGTGGGGGGCAGGCCGAGTTCGGCAAAGGATGAGGGCGTCATATGCCCCGATTGTCCCACGGGCCGGCCCGGGTCTGGTGAGTGATTGGGCGCTTTGGCGCCGCTAGAGCGTCGAGGCTGATGCGCCAACGGTCAGTGCTCAACGGGCAACAGTCGCCGCAATCAGAACATTGGCTGGGATACCCAGGCTCTGATGCAGTCGGCGGACGACTCGCATGAGCTTAAGCACGGCCCCAGCAATGGGAGCGGGCACTCCCATTGCTGGTCTGAGCAATCGGACAGGCATCACAGGTTCTGCTTTCGCCCCTGCCAGCCTGAGCGTATGCTGTACAGAATTTTGTACATCTTGTGAGGCTCAGGAGGCGACCATGGGAATTGCTGCATGCGACGTCATCCCCCTCTCGTACGCCCGCGCCAACTTCTCTGAACTGGCAGAAGAGGTCAGGGGTGGCGCCGAGAAGGTCATCACCAAGAATGGTGAAAGTTATATCGCACTGATCGACGCACGACGGCTGGACTACTACCACCAACTGGAGCGCGAGCGTATTCATTTGCTGCTGATCAACGAGGCTGGCAAAGGCCTCGATGACGTTGCTGCCGGCAAGGTCAAAGACGCCCGAAGCGCAATCGCCGCCCTCAAACGTCGCCGCAGCGCCTGAGGGTTCGGATGCCGCGCGTGGCGAAAAAGCCCGTCATCAAGTTCACTGCCAACTTCGAGCGCAATCTCGAAGAGATCGAACGGTTCCTGAATGAAGCTGAAGCGCCGAAGGCCTACGATGGACTGCTCGATGAACTGTTGGAGACAGTCATTCCCAACCTTGAGCGCTTCCCTGGCATGGGCCGACCGTTCATGCTTCGGCAACCGCGGTCAGTCGAGACCACCAATGCCTTGGCGGCGCTACGCGCAAAGTTGTTGGCGCTGACCACGGACCCGGAGGCACTGCGCGAAGACGTGCTCAAGGATTACCTGCTGCTCTATGCGCAGATCGGCGGCACAATTTACCTCCTCGCCATCAGGCACCAGCGGCAGCTTTCAATTGATTTCGAAGGGCACTGGCGCTGACGCCGCTCGACGGGCAGCGAAACGTTTCTCGACGTCTACGTCTGAGGCTTGCTGGCGATAATAAAATCGTTTTCCCAGAACATTCGAGCGGAGTCTGTTCATGATCGGTTACACCTGTGTTGGCACCAACGACCTCGATAGGGCAGTCCACTTTTACAGTGAATTGTTTGGATTGCTCGGGGCCCAAGCTTTTTTCAAAAGCGATCGCGGCATTGGCTGGGGGGTCAGTCGCGACAAACCGATGTTCAGTGTGCTCAAGCCTTTCAACGGAGAGCAGGCGACCGCAGGCAATGGCACCATGGTGGCTCTGTCAGCGTCCAGCCCCGAGGAGGTTCAAGCGCTTCATGCGAAGGCCATTGCATTGGGCGGCACGGACGAGGGCAGCCCTGGCCCGCGGGGCAGCGGGTTTTACGGTGCCTATTTCCGAGACCTTGATGGCAATAAATTGGCAGCCTTCTGCATGGTCAAAGTCTGAACCGATACCGGACCATCATGCTGGCTTAGCCTCGATTCACGGTGGCGCAGTCCGCCTGTTTGGCAAAAGCCCGTCGCAGCCAACCCTTCGCTCAGCATGCGCGCAGTCGAAAGAGTCACTCGAATTCTGCAGTTGGTCTCGGCCGCGGCGCCAGAGGGGCTGACCCTTGCTGAATTGTCGAAGCTGTGCGTGCTCGACAAGGCGACAGTCCTTCGCATAACAAGAGCGCTTTGCGAATCCGGATGGCTCTCAAAGTCGAAGAGTGACCGCGCGTTTCACCTTGGCGTTGAAGCTTGGCTGGCGGGGCGAAGCGGTCATGACGCACTCAATCGCATGGCCAGGACCGCGGTAGGTCGGCTCACAGTCCTTTCACGGGATGCGGGCGGTACTGCTTATCTGGCGGTACGCAGTGGCATGGATATGGTCATCGTCGCCAAGGCGGGCAGCGGGACGGATATTCGGGCAAGCGCCTCGGTGGGCCAGAGGCAAACGTTGGCAGCAGGGGCGGCAGGTCTCGCCTATTTGTCCGCACTCGAACCCGCCGAGGGCGACGCAATGGTTGCAGCTCTGCAGTCCATGAGGAAGGCGGCAGACCCAGACCTCGCAGAGGCGATTATGCGATCACGCTCGCAGGGATATGCGCGATCCGGCGGTAGCGTGTTCTACCAAGTTCGGGCAATCGCACTTGCGCTGAAGGGGCCTGAAGGTCGTCCCATCGGCGCGGTTAGCCTCGCTGCGGGTGCTGAGCGCCTGACCGCCTCGTACATTGAGGCATGTCTTCCAATGTTGAAGCGAACGGTTGCTGGCATTGAGAGATCGATGATCCGGCGTGATTCGCGTTTCACTGAGTGAAACCAAAAGCGTCCTTCAAGCCTAGGCCTTCAGCGTCGCCTGCCGTACCATTTTCGTGAACGCATTGAGTGTGCGCATCCTGTATAGGGGGACAAGGCAAATGTATCCAATGAACAACCGCCGCCGCGCGGCGCTGGTAGTCGGTGCTTCGCTTACCGCTTGTTGCGCTTCGCCATTCGCGGCACTGGCTCAAGCAGGGTTCCCCAGCCGTCCTGTGAAGTTTGTCGTTCCGGGGCGAACGGCGCGATTGGTACCGATGTGGCAGCCAAATCGGCGGGCGACGGCTACACGATGCTAATGACTTCCGACACTCACCTGATCACGCCTTTACTGGCCAAGACGCCCTACGACCCGATCAGCGACTTCGCGCCTGTGGGCATCGTTGCGACGAGTGAGCTGGTCTTGGTCGTGAACAAGGACCTTCCTGTCAGCACCCTTCGAGACTTCATTTCGTACGTCAACGCGAAACCGGGACGGGTCAACTTTGCATCGCCTGGCAATGGCAACTCATTGCACCTCGCGGGTGAGCTTTTCGGCAGCCTAACCGCAACGAAGATGGTTCATATTCCCTATAAAGGCGCTGGTCCAGCAGTCACCGACTTGCTGGGTGGGCAGGTGCAGGCTTTTTTCAGCCCTCCAATCAACGTCATCCAACACATCAAGGCGGGCAGGTTGAAAGCCATTGCCGTATCGGGGACGAATAGACTGGGCGCCCTGCCAGAAGTCGCCACCTTCGCCGAAGGTGGATTGCAAAACTTCGATGTACGTATCTGGCAGGGCGTGTTTGTACCCGCTTCGACGCCTAAGGATTTGGTTGAGAGGCTGGCTGCCGACATTCAAAGAGCGCTTGCTGACGATGGCATTCGATCCGAGCTGGCAAAGGGTGGCATGGATGCTGGATTTCTTGGCCCAGCACAGATGGCCGCTCTGGTGCGATCCGATACAGCCAAGTATCGAAAAATCATAGTGGACGCGCAGATCAAACTTGATTGAGAACGAGAGGATCCTCCATGACGCACAGCATTTCTCCAGGCAAAAAACTGCGCGACCTCCTCGCCACGGGTGAGCCCCTTGTGATTCCAGGTGCTCACGACCCGCTGCTCGGGCGCGTATTGCAGCGAATGGGGTTCAAGGCGCTGGCCTGCGCGGGCTGGATGACAGCGGGGCATCTCGTGACCCCGGAGCCCGTCCTGACCATGTCCGAACAGGTTGAAGTGGCGGGGCGTGTTGCGAGGGCGGTAGACATACCGATTTTTTCAGACGCTGGTACCGGGTATGGCGAACCGATTCATGTGATGCGTGCCGTGCGGGAATTTGAAAATGCTGGCATCGCCATGATCCACATCGAAGATCAGCACTTTCCCAAGCGGGCGTCATATCACCGCGGACTGGAACATGTTTGTGATTTTGATGAGTTCATGCGCCGGCTAGAGTGGGCGTTGAAGGCCCGCAAGGATCAGGACTTCATGATTTTCGCGCGTAGCGATGCTGGCCATGCTGTCGATGGGTCGTGGAAGGAGGCTGCACGCCGAGCGCGAGCAGCCAAGGAGCTCGGTGTCGACGGGTTCCTGCCAATGACCCGTACGAAGGATGCGATGGAGAAATTTCGTCAGGAGTATCCGGACAACGATCTCGTTCTAATGACCACGACGTACTTCAATGGTTTGCCTCCTGCCGAGTTGCACAAACTAGGTTTTCAGATGCAGGCCTATCCATTAGCGACGATCATCGCCTCGATCGCCGGCGTGATGAGCCTCTATCGAGGTGTGCTTGAAACGGGCGTGGCATCGATGGACCCGGATTTGGCCAAGGAAGTGCGTGAGGAGATCGAGTCCGCCATCGGATTGCCCGAGTTCTGGGAAATCGAACGGCAAACCGTTGAGGCGGCCCACGCCAGTTTCACCGGCAAGACCAATGCGGGTTACGAGGGTCACGACCAAAAATGACGCTCGACGCCGGGATGCCTGTGCAAAGAGGCGACGAGTTGGATCGTACCCATTCGGCGACTGAACCCGACTTCATCGGCATCGAAATCACGCGCGGCCGACTGCAATCGATTGTTGACGAGGCTGGCGCCGCCCTGATTCGTACGGCGTTCTCGCACATTGTCCGAGAAGCAAAAGATTTCGCATGCGTCATCACGACCCCTGACGGCAGCACAATCGTACAGTCGGCTCAGAGCGTACCGGTCTTCCTCGGTACGATGACTCATGCGGTGCGAAGCCTTATAGGCTGCTTTCCTGTTGACGCCTTAAAGCCGGGCGATGTGATCGGTACCAACGACCCATGGCTGTCGACCGGCCACCTATTCGACCTTACCCTAGTCGCCCCGGTTTTTGTCGGGACTGAAGTCGTTGCGTTCGCGGCCATCACAGCCCATCTGCCTGATGTTGGTGGTCGGGGTTTTACGGTCGACTCCCCGACAGTTTTCGAGGAGGGCGTCCGTTTACCACCTCTGTACTTCACGCGTTCTGGAGAGACCGAACAGGCCATTCGACAGATACTTGCTGCGAACGTTCGCCTTCCCGAACAGGTTCTTGGTGATGTTGACGCCATGCTCAATGGCTTGACGGTCATCGGGCGGCGACTGCGCGCCTTGTGTGGCGAGATGGGGGTTACTGGCTTTCGGCAAGCCTATTCCGAATTGGAGAAGCGCACCGAACAGGCCTTTCGCAGGGCGATTCATAGCGTACCGGACGGTATCTATGAAGCGAGCGTAGTTACCGACGGGGTAGTGGGAAAGGGTTTTGCCATTCGTCTTTCGCTTACCGTGGACGGCGAGGAGATTCGGCTGGACTTCACGGGGTCATCGCCTCAAGTGGCTGCTGCCGTGAATTCCCCCTTGGCTTACACGCGGGCGTATGTGGTGTTCGCGTTGAAATGCCTGTTAGCGCCCAGGCTGCCGTTCAACGAGGGCATATTGCGGGCGATCAGAGTGGATGCGCCTGAGGGAACGGTGGTGTCGAGCCGATTCCCTGCCGCGTGTGCCGCGCGTAATTTGACCGGCCATTTCATTCCGAACCTGGTGATCGACGCGCTGCGCGAAGTGTTGCCCGACCGCAGCATCGCCGAGTGCGGATCCCCCCGCCCAATCATCAGCCTTTCTGGAACCAATCCACGGGATGGTCGCATGTACTACGCGCCTGTGCTCGTGATGGGAGGATTCGGTGCACGAGCAAAGCGCGATGGGCCTTCGGCGCTGGTGTTTCCGACCAACACGGAGACTGTGCCAGTGGAGATGGTTGAGAGCACGAGCCCATTGCTCTTTGACGAAAAAGAGCTTGTCACCGACACAGGTGGGCCTGGACGTAGTCGTGGAGGTCTCGGCCAGAGGGTCACGCTTCGAAGCACAGCCGGCGATCTGTTGGTTTCGTTTGTCGCGCAGCATCTCGACCGCGGCCCTAAGGGCGTGCTCGGCGGCTTGCCAGGGGGGGGCACGCGTGTTTTCGTCGATGGGAAGCGCCTGGACTCAATCCCGGGCCCACTAACAATCGCAGCGGGGAAGCCCGTGACGCTTGAGTCGCCGGGTGGCGGCGGGTTCGGTCCGCCCGCCGAGCGCGATCGAAATGATGTCGAGCGTGATTTGCGGCTGGGCTATATCAGCGCCGAATGCGCGGATCGCGTCTACGGGGTTCGCCACGCCCATAATGAACCCGCGCGCACGACGCCGGAATGCCCGCGCGCGTGAGGACGGTATCAATGACTTGGGCGATTGGGATCGACATCGGAGGCACCTTTACCGACTTGGTTGCGATCGATCTCCGTACCGGTGAACAGGTCGTTCGCAAGGTACTGACGACTCCGCGCGAGCCGCTTGAGGGAGTACTCGCCGCGCTCGACGAATTCGAACGCTCGACAGGCGCATCGCTGTCGTCGGCGAGTGAGGTCATCCATGCCACGACCCTGGCGACGAACACGCTGCTGGAACGCAAGGGTGCGCGTACCGCTCTCCTCACTACCCGTGGGTTCAGGGACATTCTCGAGACTGGTCGCGAAGATAGATTCGATTTGTATGACCTGCAGATCGAACTGCAGCCGCCTCTCATTGATCGTGACCTACGTCTGGGCATAACCGAGCGGATCGGTCCGGGCGGCGAGATCCTGCAGCCGCTTGATAAAGCGGCGGTGGAGCGTGGGTTGCGCTCGTTGCCGCACGACGTAACCTCGATCGCCGTGTGTTTCCTGCACTCCTATGCGAACGGTGAACACGAGCGCGCTTCCCGGGACATCGTTTTGCGTGAACGCCCCGACCTTTTTGTGAGCCTCTCGTGCGAGGTTGCGCCCATCATCCGTGAGTACGAACGTTTTGTTGCCACCGCTATCAACGCCTATGTGCGTCCGAAGGTGGGGGTCTACCTCAAACAACTCACTACGTTCCTCCAGCACCGCGGCTTTTCCGGGTTTGTCGGAATCATGAAGTCTGATGGCGGCATGTGCACGCCAGAGGAGGCAGGACAGCTCCCGGCTCGTATCCTCGAATCGGGTCCGGCAGCCGGGATTCTGTCTGCAACCCACACGGCGCTAGCATGCGGTGAGAGTCTAGCTGTCGCATTCGACATGGGTGGGACGACTGCGAAGGCATGCCTCGTGCGGGATGGACACCCGGTAATTACCGACGAGCTTGAGGTCGCGCGCACATCACGCTTTACCAAGCACAGTGGTCTTCCGCTCCGGCTGCCCAGCCTGGAACTGATCGAAATTGGCGCAGGGGGTGGGTCGATTGCCTCGATCAGTGAGCTGGGGCTCCTGCAGGTTGGCCCTGAAAGCGCAGCCTCTGAACCGGGGCCAGCCTGCTATGGACGCGGCGGTGATCAGCCGACGGTCACCGATGCAGACCTTCTTCTTGGCTACGTCAACCCCGACTACTTTGCAGGCGGGACCATGACACTTGATCGCAGCGCTGCCGAGGCCGCCATGATGGGCCGGATCCTCGTCAAGACCGGCAGTGCCGACGTCACCATGGCCGCATGGGGAGTCGTCGATCTGGTCAACGAAAATATGGCGCGCGAAATTCGCCTGCATTGCGTTGAGCATGGTATTGACCCCGCCTCTACGACCCTGATCGCTACAGGCGGTGCCGGTCCCGTTCACGCGGGGCAGATCATGTTGAAGCTCGGGATGCGACGGCTCATTTTTCCGCGTCACGCGGGGGCCGCATCCGCAGTTGGGCTGCTTCTGGCTCCTCGATCCATCAGCAAGACGATCACGGACACGGTTCAATTGTCAGAGATCGATGCCCGAGGGATTCATCAGCGGCTGGCGGCATTGAAATCAGAGCTCATTGCCGATTCAAATGATCTCGGTGAAGCGTACAAGGAACACTATATTTTGCATATGCGTGTACGCGGTCAGGCGTATGAGCTCCGCGTCGAACTCCCCGACGAGGTCTCTATCGCCAGCATTGCGAATGCGTTCTCCTCCGAGCACACGATGAGACTTGGTAGGCCGCCCGCGGCCGGCTCCATCGAGATCGTCAACTGGAGCGCGACACTCACCAAGAAAACCGAGCGTCGATCGCCGGTCGCGATTCAGTCAGGTCCGGCATTCGAGACGTCGTTCTCAAGTTCCCGAGATGCCTATTTTGGCCCCAAGTATGGATGGATCAGTACGCCAACTGTCCGCCGAGAGTCAATGGCCCCAAGCCAAATTTTTGTTGGTCCGATGTTGATCGAAGACGCTGGGTCAACCATCGTTGTCTTACCTGGGCAAGTTATACGCGCAATGACAGCCGGCGAGTTGGTTGTCGAGGCTGCTGACTGACCAGGCCCCCACGTCGCGGCGGTTGGACTTGCGATGCCTGCAGTAGAGCGGGCGTAGCGGCCCTTGTATCCGTTGCTTGCGAGCGGGGTTGACTTCCCGCAAAGGCACTCGGTTTCCCGATCTGAGCTGTCGCGCGTCAGCGGGTCGTCTCGATGCCCTGGTCGCGAGCACCTCCCCTGCGTTCAACGTACCGGCAATCCTGCCAGATTGCTCCCTGGTCTGAGCTGGTCACCCACAGATCAGAAGGCAGAAGGATTGAATATCGGGTTATCGTCGCTCCCATTACCAGCAAAGGCCAGCCGCTCGTATGCCGACCTCCAATCAGGCTTAAAGGCAAGCGTGGCCGTGTCCTGCTCGATCAATTGCGTTGCGTCGACAAGGCGCACCTTGCGGGCAAGCTTGGCGAGATCGACGCGGCGCTATGGCATCCGGTGCTGCTGGAAATGCTGGCCTGACCCGGCACAGGTCGATGGCTTCACCGTCGCGCAGATCAACCTGTACTACCCGCCCGCCCCGGGCAAGATGCGGCCGACGGTGGTCACGGTCGAGGTGACGCGCAAGGGGCGGCGCTCTCGCAGAGTGAGGCCAGGGCTTGCGCGTTGCTGGGGCCTGCGGTCAGGCCGACCGTGGTGAGCAGAACGGTGGCGCGCTGCCCGCCAACCGCTCTCACACCGCATTGCTCCCTCTACAGCTCATTGATCTATCCCGGTCACCCTGGAGCGAGCAACACTTGTTGAGGCCGCAACATCATGATCCAGATAAGCGCATGAGGTTCGGATTCCGGCCGTCGTGTAAAGCTGTTGCTGGACGAAAACATATCCCGCAGGATCGTTCCCGCATTACAAGATCGATTTCCCGGATCCAGCCAGGTCGCCCTGCCGGGCTTGGAGCGCGCCTCTGATGCGCAGTTGTGCGATTTCGCTGTGGATCAAGGCTTCGTGCTGTGCGGCAAGGACGATGACTTCCAACCCCTGGTCACCTCGCGGGGATACCGGCCGAAACTCATTCGTTTGGCCACCGGCAATGCCACCATTGACCGAGTGCTCGTGGCCTTGCTGGCCGCTGCGGACCGCATCGAACAGGCATTCGAACAGGATTGGCTGGAAACGCGAACATTCGATCCACCGCCGGCTCATTGGTCTACGCTGGTCACCGACAGGTCAGGAAGGTTGCCAGTCTCGTAGCCCACAGGCTACAATACCCCGATGCGTGTCGAGAAGACTGACGAATTTCGCGACTGGATCGACGGTTTGAAAGATCTGGCAGTCCGCGCTCGTATTCTGATGCGGGTCGATCGTCTGATTCACGGCAATCCGGGCACCTATCGCAATCTGACGCACGGAGTCTCCGAACTCAAAATCGATGTCGGGCCCGGTTACCGGGTGTCACACGCAACGAGGTGATCGCTTGCTGCTACTCCTCATCGGAGGCGACAAGTCCAGCCAACCCAAGGACATTGCCAAAGCCATCCGCATGGCGCAGGCATTTGGAGAGTAGTCATGGCAACTTCCAACCGCAAGACATCCGCAAGAGCAAAGACTTCGACATACGATGTGGCGGAGCATCTGCGCACAGCCGAGGAGATGGCGGCGTACCTGGATGCTTGGCTCGAAGAGGCGCCCGACGATGTTTCGGGTATCGCGCGCGCGCTGGGTGACATTGCACGTGCCAAGGGAATGAGCCAGGTCGCCAAAGAGGCTGGTCTCAGCAGAGAGAGTTTGTATCGCGCGCTGAGCGAAGGCGGCAACCCAAGCTTTGCCACCGTCCTGAAGGTCGCGAAAGCACTGGGCGTTAGGCTCCACGCTCAGGCGGCCTGAGTGTCAACCTGGGGGGTGGCAGGTCCAGAAAGTTCAGGCCGCCGCGGAAGTTGCGCGACA
>RFXC01000113.1 GCA_009921765.1 Betaproteobacteria bacterium
ATAGGGCGTGGCGCGAAGCGGAGCATTCATCGGAAGATCCTGATCGGGGAGGCGAGTGTGGTGCGAACCATGCACGCGGTCATGGCTGGGGTTGTCTGAGCCTCGAGTGTATCGCCCGCGCGAGTACGGTTCGCAAGCGACCGACCGAAATCGGTGTGTTCCCGCCGGGCTCCCCAAACCCCTGCAGTTGCGCAGGGAGGCTGCCATCGCTAAGGTCGCGGCCATGTTCAAGGGCAACAAGCAATACCTTCCCAGCAAGCCGTGCGCGGCCTGCGGTCGCACCATGACCTGGCGCAAGGCCTGGGCGCGCAATTGGGAGTCGGTCCGCTATTGCTCCGAGCGTTGTCGCCGGACCCGGCCTGCACCGGGCTGAGTGCGAATCAACCGTTTAGCGAAAGCACTCAATGCCCCGTCGCCCGAGCAGCCCGCCGCAGCCGTCACGACCGCCCCGCCACTGGGTTCTGGTGCTGGGCGACCAGCTGGACCTGCAGTCGAGCGCCTTCGACGGCTTCGACCCGGCGCTCGATCGACTCTGGATGTGCGAGGCGATCGAGGAAGCCACCCATGTTCCGAGCAGCAAACAGCGGATCGCGGTGTTTCTGTCGGCCATGCGTCACTTTGCCCGGGCGCTCGAGGCGCGAGGCTGGCCGGTTGACTACCTCGCGCTCGATGGTGCGCGGGGGCCGGCCGCATCGCTTGCCAGCGCCCTCGAACAGACCCTCGCGCAGGCGATGCCGCAAGCGGTGGTGATGACCGAACCGGGCGACTGGCGGGTGCTCGAGGCAATTCGCAACCTGTGCGCGCGCCTGGGTGTGTCGCTCGAGGTGCGCGGCGATCGCCACTTCCTGTGCAGCAGCGAACAATTTGCGCGTCACGCCGCGGGACGCAAGCAGTTGCGCCTGGAATATTTCTATCGCGAGATGCGGCGACGCCACGATGTGCTGATGGTTGACGACGCCAGTGCGGCCGACGGTCGTGGCCCGGCTGGGGGACAGTGGAACTTCGATGCCGACAATCGTGAGGCCTTTGGCGCCGAGGGCCCCGGCATGTTGCCGGGGCCCCGCCGTTTCGCCCCCGACGACATCACCACCGACGTGATCGGACTGGTCAACGCACGGTTTGCGTCGCACCCCGGCGATCTCGCGGAATTTGGCTGGCCGGTCACGCGCGAAGACGCCCTGGTCGCCTTGAATGACTTCATCGCCTACCGGCTGTGCGGCTTTGGCCGCTGGCAGGATGCGATCTGGGCGGGCGAAGCCTGGCTCTATCACTCGCTGCTTTCCGCCGCGCTGAATCTGAAGCTCCTGTCGCCGCTTGAAGTGATTGAAGCCGCGCAAGCGGCCTGGCGTGCAGGCCGCGCCGACCTGGCCTCGGTAGAAGGTTTCATCCGGCAGATCCTGGGCTGGCGCGAATACGTTCGGGGCCTCTACTGGCTGCGGATGCCGGCCTACCTTGAAATGAACGCGCTTGATGCGCGTGAACCTTTGCCCGAGTTCTACTGGACCGGCAGGACGCCGATGGCCTGTCTGTCGGATGCCATCGGTCAGACGCTCCGTCTTGGCTATGCGCATCACATTCAACGCCTCATGGTGACCGGGCTGTATGCGCTGCTTCTGGGCGTGGAGCCGAGGCAGGTCCATGCCTGGTATCTGTCGGTGTATGTGGATGCGGTCGAATGGGTGGAGCTTCCCAACACGCTGGGCATGAGCCAGTTCGCCGATGGCGGTCTGATGGCGAGCAAACCCTATGCGGCCACGGGCAAATACATCGAGCGCATGTCCAACCACTGCGGCGGCTGCAGGTTCCGCCCGGGCGAACGCACCGGCGATCGGGCCTGTCCCTTCACCACGCTCTATTGGGATTTTCTGGCGCGTCATCAGGCGCGGCTTGCCGCCAACCCCCGGATGGCCTTGCAGGTCAAGAATCTGGCCCGGATCCCGGCCGATGAAATGCGCAGCATCCGCGAGCGCGCGCAGTTCATCCGCGAGGGCGGGCTGTTGGAGACAGGGCGTGTCTGAGACCTCCGAACGCCGCCTGCACAGCGGGTTCGCCCATGCCTGATTCCGATCAGGCCGGGTTGCTCGCGCTTGCTGCCGCGCTGGGCTGGGCGAGCGGCCTGCGGCTCTACGCCACGATCTTTGCCGCTGGCATGGCGAGCCGCCTGGGATGGGTCGATCTTCCCGCATCACTCGAGTTGCTCGAACACCCGGTGCTGCTCGGGCTGAGCGGCCTTCTGCTACTCACCGAATTCCTGGTCGACAAGATCCCCGGCCTCGATTCATTCTGGGATCTGGTGAACAGCGTGATCCGGGTGCCTGCTGGCGCTGCGCTGGCGGCAGCCGTGCTGGGTGCGGATAGCGCGGTGATGGGGGTGGCGGGCGCGCTGCTGGGTGGCTCGCTCGCGGCAAGCTCGCAGCTCGCCAAGACCAGCGTACGCGCGGCGATCAACACGCTGCCCGAGCCGGTGTCCAACCTGCTCGCGAGCTTCACTGAAGATGGCCTGTCGCTGGGCATGTTGTGGCTGGCGGTCAGCAAGCCCGCAGTGTTCGCGGTGCTGCTTGTCCTGCTGGTGACACTCGCCGTTCTGGTCATCTGGATGCTGATGCGATTTCTGCGTGCGGTGCTTGACAAGGTTCGGAGCCGCCTGGCGAGAGGATCGGCAGGTGTCTGACAGCCGTGCGGGCGGCCGGCCGATGCCGTCAGGATCAGTCAATTGATGAGCCCGCCTGCAGACCCGTCATGGGGTGACTTCGCGCCCACCCGCGAGGCCGCGCTGGCGAGGCTTTCGGCGTTCGACCCGCAGGCCTACGCCCGCACGCGCAACCATCTGGACGGCACGGTCAGTCGGCTCTCGCCCTACATCACGCATGGCCTCGTGAGCGTGCCCGAGGTCTGGGCGGCGGTGAGCGATCGTCATCGGATTGACACCACGCACCGCTTTGCCATCGAACTGGGCTGGCGGGAATATTTTCATCACGCCTGGCGGCACGATGGCGAGGCGATCTTTCAATCGCTTCACTCCGGGCCGCTGCCCGATGCCGACTACTGCGATGGGATGCCTGATGATGTGCTCGCGGCGCGTACCGGAATACCGGTGATCGATCATGCGGTGCGCGAACTTGTGCAGACCGGTTGGCTTCACAACCACGCCCGGCTGTGGCTTGCGTCCTATCTGGTGCACGTCCGGAAGATCCACTGGCGGGCGGGCGCCGACTGGATGGTCGGCCATCTGCTCGATGGGGACCTCGCCAGCAACCATCTGTCCTGGCAATGGGTGGCAGGCACGGGAAGCAGCAAGCCCTATCTGTTCAATGCCGAGAACGTGGCGCGCTTTGCGCCGCGTGCCTGGCACAGTCCGGGGTCGGTGCTCGATACGAGCTATGAGGCGCTGGATGCGCTTGCGCGAACGCCGCCTCGCGCGGCCGCCGCGCGGGTGCGCACAGCCCCGCCGTCAAGCCAACCGGCGTTGTATTCCGAACCGCCGTTCGATGTTGCCCGAGGCGACACCCATGATCTGGACGGTGCCTGGCTGGTTCATCCCTGGGCGCTTGCTCCGGCGCCGCCTGGCCGTCGGGCTGTGGGCGTGCTGGTGGCCCCGTTTCATCGCCGCTGGCCCTGGAGCGAACGGCGTTGGCAGTTCGTGCTCGCCGCCATGCGGCAGCTGACCGATGTGGTGATCTGGTGCGAGGCGCCGCCGCCTCGATCGGCCCGGACTGTGGCCAATCTTCATCTGGGCGACTGGTTGCCCGAGGGGGTCGGACAGGCCTTGCCACGCCTCTATCCCGATCCGGCGCAGCGCTGCCGCTCGTTTTCGGCGTTCTGGAAGCGGGTGGCGCCAGGCAAACCTGCCCGTGATCCGTCCCCCTCGTGATAGATTCTGGCCACTCGTTATCAGAAAGGAGACCTCTCATGCGCTTGAAGATGCTGGCCGCGGCGCTCGCCGCTGCAACCCTGGGTGCAAGTGGCGCTGCGGGCGCTGCCGACAAGGTGAAAGTGGGTCTGGTAAGCACGCTCTCCGGCCCCAACGCTGCCATTGGCAACGATATTCGCGATGCCTTCATGCTGGTCGTGAAGCTCAATGGCGGCAAGTTGGGCGGTCTCCCGGCTGAAGTGCTCATCGCTGATGATCAGTTCAAGCCCGACGTCGGCAAGCAGCTGTTCGAGCGCATGGTCAAGCGCGACAAGGTTGATTTCCTCACCGGCGTCGTGTTT
The DNA here is from genome assembly GCA_009921765.1 of Betaproteobacteria bacterium. The sequence continues at coordinate 4,213 of RFXC01000113.1, forward strand.
TCCAACATCATGCTCGCGGGGCTGCCCGAAGCCATCGAGGGCAAAACGGTTTATCTGAGTCCCAATGCCGCGCCTTCGCCCATTGCAGGCAAGGAATGCAGCCCCTATTTCTTTGCGGTGTCCTGGCCAAATGATGCCTATCACGAGGCAGCCGGCCAGCACGCCACCAACCAGAATTTCAAGAACGCCTATCTGGTTGCGCCCAACTACCAGGCGGGCAAAGACTCGCTCGCCGGTTTCAAACGCTTTTACAACGGCAAGGTGGTCAACGAGGTCTACACCAAGCTCGGCCAGCTCGACTACTCGGCCGAGCTCGCCGAGATTCGCGCTGCCAAACCCGATGTGCTCTACGCATTCCTTCCTGGCGGCATGGGCACCAACTTCATCAAGCAGTTTGTGGCGGCTGGCCTCAACAAGCAGACCCGCCTCTTGCTCCCGGGCTTTGGCGCCGATCAGGACATCATCCGTGGGGTGGGTGATGCGATGCTGGGTCTTCAGGACACCGCCCACTGGGCGATGAACCTCGACAACGCCGCCAACAAGCGCTTCGTGGCCGAGTTCGAAAAGGAGTACAAGCGGCTGCCCTCCGGTTACGCAGCCCAGGCTTATGACACTGCGCTCCTGATCGATGCAGCCATCAAGACGGTGAGCGGCAAGATCGAGGACAAGGACGCCGTACTGAAAGCCGTCAAGGCAGCGAAGTTCGAATCGGTGCGGGGCGAGTTCAAGTTCAACACCAACCAGTACCCGATCCAGAACTACTACCTGCGCGAGGTGCAGAAAGACTCGCAGGGCCGGCTGGTCAACAACGTGGTGAGCAACACCCCGGTGATGGTCAACCGCGGTGATGCCTACGTGCAAGACTGCCCCATGAAGTGATCGCCGGCGCCGCTGGCTGATCGCGGGCCGCCCCGCCCCGGGGCGGCCCTCCGTAACATGAGTCTCATCCTTCTTGTCGAGCAGGCCCTGAACGGCCTGCAGTTCGGTCTGATGCTGTTCCTGCTGGCCTCAGGGCTCACGCTGGTGTTCGGCATCATGGACATGATCAATCTCGCGCATGGCGCGCTCTACATGGTGGGTGCGTTCTTTGCCGCCTGGCTTGCGCCTATCGTCAATTCCTTCTGGCTCGCGATCGTGCTGGCGGTGCCGCTCACCGCGCTGGTGGGCATGCTGCTGGAGGCAACGCTTCTGCGAACGCTCTACCAGCGTGATCATCTTGCGCAAGTGCTCGCCACCTTTGCGCTCATCCTGATCCTCAATGAAGCGGTGCGGATGATCTGGGGCTCGGACATGTCGCTGCCCACGCCGCAGGCGCTGTCGGGCCCGGTGGAACTGCTGCCCGGTCTCTACTACCCGAGCTACCGGCTGATGATCATCGGCGTCGGGCTGGTGATTGCCGTGCTGCTGTGGTTCCTGGTCACGCGAACCCGGGTGGGCGCGCTGGTGCGCGCAGGCGCTTCCAACCGTGAAATGGCCATGGCAATGGGCGTCAACATCCGTGCACTGTTCACCGCCGTGTTTGGTGTGGGGGCTGCCTTGTGCGCGGTGGCGGGCGCAATGCTTGGGCCTTTGCTGGCCATTCAGGTCGGCATGGGCGACAGCATCCTGATCCTGGCGTTTGTGGTCATCGTGATCGGCGGCATCGGGTCCATTCGCGGGGCGTTTGTGGGCTCGGTGCTGGTCGGATTGGTCGATACCTTCGGCCGCACCCTGCTGCCGCATCTGTTTCGCGAGTTGTTGCCGCCGCAATGGGCCTCGGCTGCCGGGCCCGCGGTGGCGTCCATCCTGATCTATGTGCTGATGGCGGTTGTGTTGTTCGTGCGACCCCAGGGCCTCTTTGCGGCGCGCGGCTGATGATGCTGCCTCGTTCGTCATCCAATCAGTCGGGGCGCACGGTCTTGTGGCTGCTGGTGCTGGCAGCGGCCGTTGCGTTGCCCTTCGTGTTCCGCTCGCAGGGCCTCGACTTCTACACCAGCATGGTGAGCCGCATGCTCATTTACGGTCTGGCAGCAGCCAGCCTGAACCTGATTCTGGGTTATGGCGGGCTGGTGTCGTTTGGGCATGCAGCGTTCGTCGGGGTGGGCGCCTACACGGTGGGCATCCTCATTCACGAAGGCGTGCCAAACGGGTGGATTGGCTTTGCTGCGGCCATTCTGGTGTCGGCGTTGTTCGCGCTTGTGATCGGCGCCATTTCCCTTCGAACCCGCGGCGTCTACTTCATCATGATCACGCTTGCCTTTGCGCAGATGATCTACTACCTGGTGAATTCGGTGAAGGCGTACGGCGGCGATGAAGGGCTGAACATCAAGCGCCGCTCCGATTTCGGCTTTGGCATCGACTTCAAGGACGAGGTGGCGTTCTATCTGCTGGTGCTTGCCATTCTTGTAGTGTGCCTGGTGCTCATCCACCGGCTCATGCATGCGCGCTTCGGTCGCGTGATTCTCGCCATTCGCGATGACGATCTGCGCGCCGAATCGGTGGGCTTTCCGGTGTATCGCTACAAGCTCATCCTGTTCGTGATCGCGGGTGCCATGGGCGGACTGGCTGGCGCGCTGATGGTCAATCAGCAAAACTATGTGAGCCCCAATCTGCTCCACTGGACGCAATCGGGTGTGCTCATGATCATGGTCATCCTGGGCGGCGTGGGTACGCTCGCAGGCGGGGTCTGGGGGGCGTTGCTGCTTCTCATCCTTGAAGACCTGATTGCCGAGTTCACGGTCCACTGGCAGTTCTATGTGGGCTGGGCGCTGCTCGCGGTGGTGCTGTTTGCGCCCAAGGGGCTGGCGGGCTTGCGCTGGCCGGGGCGGGCTCGGTAATGGCTCAGCCTCTGTTGCGCGTCGAGTCGCTGGTCAAGAACTTTGGGGCCTTGCGCGCCACCGATCATGTGAGCTTCGATCTGTTGCCGGGTGAAATTCACGCGCTCATCGGTCCCAATGGCGCGGGCAAAACCAGTTTTGTGGCGCAGGTCTCGGGTCATCTGAGTCCGGACGCCGGACGCATCGTGTTCGATGGCGCCGACCTGACGCAAACCAGTGTTCATGAGCGTGTGGCAAGCGGGCTGGCGCGTTCGTTCCAGATCACCCGGTTGTTCAAGTCGTTTACGGTTCGCGACAACATTGCGTTATCGGTTCAGGCGCGATCGGGCAGCAGCCTGTCGTTCTGGCGGCCGGTGGCGGCTGAAGTGCCGCTTGCTCGCGAGGCCGATGCCATCCTCGAGCGCCTGTCGCTCACCGAACGGGCCGATGCGCTGGCAAGCGAGCTGTCGCATGGTGAACAACGCGTGCTTGAGATCGGCCTTGCGCTTGCCACGCAGCCTCGTGTGCTGCTGCTCGATGAGCCGATGGCAGGCGTCGGGCCCGATGAGTCGAAAAGGCTCGTGGCGCTCATCAGCAGCTTGAAGGCCGAATGCGCCATCCTGCTGGTTGAGCACGACATGGAGGCGGTGTTCCAGCTGGCTGATCGCATCACTGTGCTGGTGAATGGCGCGGTGATTGCAAGCGGTCTGCCGGAGGCCATTCGTCATGATCCGCAGGTGGTAGCCGCCTATCTTGGCGATGAACTCGACGGGTCGCACCATGACTGAGCCGCTGCTGCAAGTGTCGGGCGTTCGTGCGGCCTACGGTGCGAGCCAGGTTCTGTTCGGTATCGACCTCAAGGTTGGTGCTGGTGAGGTGGTAGGACTGCTGGGCCGCAACGGCATGGGCAAGACCACGCTCATTCGCAGCATCCTGGGTCTCAAGTCGATGGCGGGTGGCGAGGTGCGCTTTCGTGGGCAGGCCATCAACGGCCTGTCGGCCGACCGCATCGGTCGCCTGGGAGTTGGAATCGTTCCCGAGGGCCGCCAGGTCTTTCCCAACCTGAGCGTTGAAGAACATCTCACTGCGTTTAGCGCGGTTCGCAACGACACCCCCGATCCCTGGACACCGGCGAAGGTGTTTGAGTTTTTCCCGCGACTCGCCGAGCGGCGCAACAACCTCGGCTCGCAGCTGTCGGGCGGCGAGCAGCAGATGCTTGCCATCGGCCGAGCCCTGGTCACCAATCCGCGGCTGCTCATTCTTGATGAGGCGACCGAGGGCCTTGCGCCCCTGATTCGAGAAGAGATCTGGCGCTGTCTGCGGCTGTTGCGCGAGGCGGGGCAAACGCTGCTGGTGGTCGACAAGTATGTGAGCCGGCTGGTTGAAATTGCCGACCATCACGTGATTCTCGAGAAGGGGCAGGTGGCCTGGCGCGGTACCTCGGCCGAGCTCGCGGCCGACCGATCGATCTGGCACCGGTATCTGGGAGTTTGAGCGGCGTGCCCGCCGCTCGAGCCCCGTCGCCCCGTGACCCATCCTGAATCAGGGGCGTTTCCGCCGCCCGCCGCCGAGATCGCGCGCCCGCCGGGGCTGATGCCGTATCTGCTGGCGCAGATCGTGTTTGGTTTGCTTGCCATGACGATCTGTCTGCCGTCGATGCAGCAGTGGGGCGAGATCTTTTCAACCGACGCCGCGCGCGTGCAGCTCACCTTCAGCGCGTTTGTCGTGGCGTACGGCGTATCGCAGCTGTTGTATGGGCCGTTGTCGGACCGCTATGGTCGTCGGCCCGTTGTGCTGATCGGACTGGCGATCGCGATCGCGGGATCGGTTGCCGCAGTGTTGGCGCGCGATATCGACGGTCTGATCGTGGCGAGGCTTGTGCAGGGGTTGGGCTGTGGCGCCACCATGGTGGTGGGACGCTCACTGGTGCAGGACTATTTCGCGGGGCCTGAGCGCACGCGCGTCATGGCCATCATCGGCATGACTATGGGTGTGTGTCCTCCGGCGGCCACGCTGATTGGCGGGCAACTGCATGTTCACCTGGGCTGGCAGACGAACCTGGCGCTGGTTGCCGTATTGGGGGTGGTGCTGTTTGCGTTCGCCGCGCGGATGCTGCCGCGCGGCACGCGAGTGGCCTCGGCCGATGCGCACTGGGTGGTGGGCATGCTGCGCGCCTATGGGGCCCTGGCGCAGGTGCGGATCTACCGCTGGCATGTGGTGATCCTGGGCTCATCCACCGGGGCTTTCTACACCTATCTCGCTGCCGCGCCGCTGGTGTTGCGCGGCTATGGGGTTGGGCCCGATGGCGTCGGATTCCATGTCATGACGGCGACGCTCTCCTATGTCGTCGGCAACTTCATGACCAGCCGCCTGATTGGCCGCCTGGGCGATCGAAGGCTGATGATCACGGGCCAGGCCATCACCGCTGTCAGCATCGTTCTGATGGTGGCGCTGTCGGGGTGGGATTCGGCGCTCGCGTTTTCAGGTCCGGCGCTGGTGCTTGGTATTGGTCACGGCTTTCTCATGCCGCCGACCCTGTCTGGCACGGTGGGCTCCATGCCCGCACTGGCCGGGGCTGCGGCTGCGGCGGCGGGTCTGGTCCAGCAGATCAGCGGCGCCGCGGGCGGCTACGCGGTTGGTTTTGTCTCCACGGAAGGCAGTCTGCACAGCGCGCTGTTGCTGGGAGTGTTCACGCTCACGGGTCTGATCGGGCAGTGGGGGGTGGAGCGGTCGCGGGCGGGGTCGCAGAAGAGTGTGTAAGGCGCGATTGGGCCGTCGCCGCTATCCGTAAACCCACCTCAACGCTGGTCAAATTCGATCGGCGACGCCGTGGTCACCCCGCCCGAGGACGATGCGCTCTGCAGTGAACGGGTGGCACGCCTGCCCGGCGTGGTGTTTTGCTTCGCTCCCGAGACCGACTACCCCTTGCCGAATTGGGATGCGCCCGAGTTTCTCGCCCGGCCCATCACGTTCGGCTCGTTCAACAACGTGCCCAAGCTCACGCCGCGCACGCTCGCGCTGTGGGCGCGCGTGCTGTCGGAAGTGCCGGGGTCGCGACTGGTGCTGAAGGCGCCAAGCTTTGGTGACCCTGGCGCGGTGCGTGCCTTCAGCCAGCGCCTGGCTGCGCTCGGCGTTGATTCTGCGCGGGTGGAATTCCGCGGCCCGGTAGGCCTTGACCTGATGATGGCCGAATACGCCGACATCGACATCGCGCTCGACCCCACGCCCTACAACGGCGGCACCACCAGCCTGCAGGCGATGTGGATGGGCGTGCCGGTGCTGACCCTCCACGGCCAGCACTTTGTTTCGCGCATGGGGGCCAGTTTCATGCGCGCGGCGCGCCTGCCCGATTGGGTGGTGACCAACGAAGACGACTATGTGCGCATGGCCCGCTGCATGGCAGCCGACCGCCGGGCGCTTCTGCAGTTGAAGCGCGCGCTGCGCGGCCGGTTGCGCGCGCTGCCCGACTGGGATGTGGTAGCGCACACGCGGGCGATGGAGGCCGCGTTCGAGCGCATGCTCAACCTCCCACCTGGGCCGGGGAAGCGTGCAGTTGCAATCCAAGTGCAGAAATAACCTTCATGATCGTCGCGAACTCGGGGTTGCCGTCAGCCGAGAGAGCCTTGTAGAGGCTCTCTCGGCCCAACCCCGCGTCGCGGGCGATCTGACTCATGCCTTTTGCGCGTGCAATATCACCGAGCGCGGCGGCAATCAGTGCAGAGTCCCCTTCTTGAAGCGCTGCTTCCAAATAGGCTGCCATGTCCTCGTCGGTGATCAGGTGCTCGGCGGGATCCCAGATGCGTGTCTTGGCTTTGGGCATGGTCACGACTCCTTCAAATCTTTTGCCAATGCCTTGGCGTTGCGGATGTCCTTGTCCTGAGTGGACTTGTCTCCTCCAGCCAGCAAGACAATCACGACCTCGCCGCGCTGGATGAAATAGACCCGGTATCCGGGCCCGTGATCAACCCTCAGTTCCGACACGCCATTACCCACAGACTTGGCGTCGCCGGCGTTGCCTAGAGACAAGCGTCGGATGCGGATGTCGATGCGGGCTCTGGCGATTCGGTCTCGCAGTCCAGAAAACCATTTGGCATAGGTTTCAGTCTGCTGGATCTGGATCATGACTGAATGTATCCCATGGGAAACATTTGCGTCAAGCTCCGCTTGGACACCTTATGTGTTCGAAGGGGCATTTTCGGTCCATTCAGGTAGTCGATTCTGACCGGTTACCGCACATTCCAAGCTCGCTCTGATTCTGGAGGCTGCTCTGCGCGCACAAGCCGATGTACTGGTGAGTGAAGACGGCCAGCGCGGGCAGCGCCGCACTAACGAATGAGCGTCATTCCGGCGTGCTTGGCGGCATTCCTGTCGAATGTCATGGTCTGCGAACAGCCCGCAGAAGCCGCCGTGCGTTCGATCAGGCAATCGGCAAAATCCGCTTTGCCCGTTTCAAAAGTTCTCAGCGCGCGCAGAACCTGGTCCGCGCGCTCGACGACCAGGTTCTTGGTTCTCAGCAGCAGCCCGAGTGCCCGTCCAACCTGTTGTCATGTCAATCCGAATGGATTGATCCCGCTCATGCGAGACGATTCGCTACGACGCCACTGCTCAGTCGCGGATCGCCGGCGCAGGCCGCGTTTGATCTGATGATCGGTGGGCGCATAATCGCGCGACCCCTTCAAGAGGAGCCTCCGTGGCCACAGGAACGGTTCGATTGCATCGCGTGCTGAAGGCCAGCCCTGAGCGGGCCTACCGGGCTTTTCTCGAGGCCGATGCTGTGGCCAAGTGGTTGCCCCCGTTCGGGTTCACTTGCACGGTCCATGAGCTTGATGCGAGCGTGGGTGGGCGACACCGGATGTCGTTTCGCAACTTTGCTGAGGGGCACAGCCATTCGTTTGGCGGCGAATATCTCGAACTCGTTCCGCATAAAAAAATCTGCTACACCAGCCGATTCGACGACCCCAATCTGCCGGGGGAGATGCGTGTCACCGTCGTGTTTCGGGAGGTGTCTTGCGGCACCGAGATCGACATCGTGCAGGAAGGCATCGCCGAGGTGATCCCGCTCGAGATGTGTTACCTCGGTTGGCAGGAATCGCTGGAGCAGTACCGCCGGCTGGTCGAGCCGGCGGCAGCGCAGTAGCCGTGCCTCGTGGCCGCTCCGGCTGAAGTTCCCCCGCCCGCTGCACGGATGACTCAAATGACCGTGTTCGAGGCGCAGCCAGGCAATCGTTCAGGATCTCGTCGTCTACATCATTGCTTTATCGGGAGGGCTCGGCAGTGGCCAGCACCAAGCTTTTCAAAAATCGAAATTCACAGGCTGTTCGAATTCCCGCCGACCTGGCCTACAGCAGGTGGGACATCGAACTGGTGATTGAGCGCCAGGGCGATGCGTTGCGCATCCGCCCTGCACGACGCCGGATGGGCGATGTGTTGGGCGTGTTCGCGCAGTTCTCTCCGGATTTCATGGCCGAGGGGCGAGGCTTGAGCATCGAGGGCAAACTCGAGGGCGTGTGAACCCGAAGTGCACGCGATCGACCGCTTGCAACCCAGACGCTCAGAACCGTCGCGGCTTACGGCAGCATTTGCGTTTTCGGAATCCATCACGCCTTTGCCGGTGGAAAATCTGGCCCAGGAAACCCTGTGCTTGTCTCCTGAGGTGCGTCCGTCACGACAACGCCTTGCGGAGGGCGTTTCCATTCCTTATTCTAGGCGGCTCCTTTGAAGGGACACTTCAATGATCGACCGGATCACTATCGGCCCTGGGATTTGCCATGGCAAGCCATGTGTACGCGGTCTGCGCTACCCCGTAGAAGTGGTTTTGCAGTGGCTTGCGTCGGGGATGACACCGCAGGAAATCATCAGCGACTATCCGGATCTTGAGTCAGAGGATATCCGCGCCGTTCTCGAGTATGCCGCGAGGCTGTCGCGTATCAGGCATATCGATCCGCTTGCGGCGTGAAGTTTCTGGTCGATGCGCAGTTGCCCCGCCGGTTGTCGGACTGGCTGATCGGAAGGGGCCTTGCGGGATTCAAGGTTCGTAGAACTGTGCCCAGTGGGGGTTGTTGTCCATGACTAAGCCGCCTCGCCCACACGCTCCATCAACTCGGCCAGTCCGATCACCTGCGTGCCGTGGCGAATCGGAAAAGTCTCGTTACCGGGATACACCAGATAGCGCTCTTCGATCCGCAGATCATCGCAGGCAATGGCGAAGCCTTTGCTGAGGCTGGGTGCGCTTGAGCGCTTGATCTCGATGGCGATGTGCGGGCGACCGCCACGGGCTAGCACCAGATCGATCTCGGCGCCCACATGCGTGCGGTAGCAATAGGCGTCGTGATCGGGCGCGACCGCCAGCAGATTTTCGATGCAAAAGCCCTCG
>RFXC01000114.1 GCA_009921765.1 Betaproteobacteria bacterium
GTTCGATATCGAGCAGCCGGTCCAGGCCCACCAGACTGGGCGCTCGAGCAAGCGCCGCCCGCCCCCAAGCAACAGCCGCCTGAGCACCGTCCTGCTCCAGTCGCGCCTCAAGGAGCACGAGAAACAGCTCGATCGAGCGTTGCGACTCAAACTGCGCCTCGAGCGAACCCAGCGCAGTGTGCAACCGACCCAGCTTCTGGTTCGCCTGCAGCCAGGCCCGCGCACCCAGCACAAACCACTCGGGCTGGCGCGCGCGCATGGCCTCCCAGGCGGAGAGCGCCGCCTCGGACTCGCCGCGCGCCATCGCGAGCTCGGCCCGCATGAGCGATACCCGGGGGTGGTCCGGCCCCAACGCAAAGGCCTCGGAAAGATGTTGCGCAGCCAGCGCGTGGCCGGCCTCATCACCGGCGGCCAACGCTTTGGCCGCGAGCTCACAGTGAAAATGGATAATCGCGCGCTTAGACGCGCCCTCGACGGGCAGCCGCGAGGCGAGCGATATCGCAAGCGGCCAGTCGCGCACCAGCTCGGCGATTTCCAGCCGATGCCGGAGCGCCTGCTCGGACCAGCTTCCCGATTCAAGCCGGCCAAACGCATGATCGGCACGATCGAGCAGCCCCGCCTTGAGAAAATCGAGCCCGAGTTCGAACAGCGCCTGCTCGCGCGCCTTCGGATCGAGATCGGTCCGATCCAGCAGACTCTGATGTACCCGGATCGCCCGGTCGTTTTCGCCGCGCTGGCGGAACAGTTTGCCCAGCGCAAAGTGCAGTTCAACGGTCTCGGGATCGACCCTGACCACCTCGATGAACGCATCGATCGCCCGATCGGGCTGTTCACTCAGGAGAAAGTTCAGGCCGCGGAAATAACCCGCCGGCAGTTCGCCCTGCACGCCACGGCCGGCAGCCGATTCATGCCGCGCGGCCAACCAGCCCAGCCCGAAAAAGAGCGGGAGCGCGAGCAGCCAGAGGAGATCAAATTCCAAGGCGACGACCGCCGCCGACCTAGACGCCCAGAGGCGGGGAAGCGCCGCCGGAGCCGCTGCCGGACGCGGCAGCGCCCTCCGCACGGAGGGCGGGGTCAGGCGAGGGCCCCGCGCCAGGCGTTCCCACAGGGCGACCGACAGCTTTCAATTCCTTGCGCAGTCCGGCGATCGCTCGCCGCTGGCGAAAGAAAGACGGAATGCACGCAAAGAGACCCAGAAGCACACCTGCCGCCAGAAACGACAGCAGCACCACCACCAGCGGCGCACGCCAGGTGGCCTGGCCTGCAAAAAATCGCACCTCGACCGGCTCGGTATTGGACAGCGCAAAGGCAAGCGCCAGCACGAAAAGCAGGATGTAGAAAATCCAGGAAAGGATGCGCATCGGATCCGACCCCTGTCTTGAGAACCGCAGACGTTGCGGTCAGCCCTTCTCGCCGTTCAGACCGGCGTCGACGCGTTCGCGCAATTCCTTGCCCGGCTTGAAGTGGGGCACACGCTTGCCCGGCACCATCACTTTCTCACCTGATTTCGGATTACGCCCTACTCGCGGCGGCCGATGCGACAGCGCAAAACTGCCGAAGCCGCGGATCTCGATGCGATGGCCATCGACCAGCGTGCGCGCCATCGCCTCGAGAATGGTACGAACCGCGAACTCGGCGTCTTTTGCCACCAGCTGCGGATAGCGCTCGGCCAGACGGGCGATCAGTTCGGATCGCGTCATCTGGCCGGGCGCGGCCTGGTCGGCAGCGTCGTCGACGCCCCCGTTCAGGCCACTTCGGGCATCTGCCTGCATGCCCCGCACCACTTACTCTTTGGAATTGTCGAGCTTGGCCCGCAGCAACGCGCCGAGATTGGTCGTGCCGCTTGCCGCACCGCTTTCGGCGGCGATACGCTGCAGTGCCTCGGCCGTTTCGACGGTGTCCTTGGCCTTGATCGACAGGCTGATCGAGCGGTTCTTCCGATCAACGTTGATGACCATGGCCTCAACCTCATCGCCCTCTTTCAGGTGATTGCGGGCGTCATCAACCCGGTCACGCGAAATTTCGGACGCCCGCAGATAACCCTCGACATCGCCCGAAAGGCGGATGACGGCACCGCGCGGATCAACGCTTGCCACCGTGCCCTTGACCAAAGCGCCCTTCTCGTTGGTGGCCGCATAGTTGTTGAACGGATCGCCCTCGAGCTGCTTGATGCCAAGCGAAATGCGCTCGCGCTCGGTGTCGATCGCCAGCACCATGGCCTCAACCTCGTCGCCCTTCTTGAAGTTGCGAACCGCTTCTTCGCCCGTCTGGTGCCAGGAGAGATCCGACAGATGCACCAGGCCGTCGATACCACCGGGGAGCCCGATGAAGACGCCAAAGTCGGTGATCGACTTGATCGAGCCGCGCACACGATCGCCCTTGCGATGGTTGTCGGCGAACTCTTCCCAGGGGTTGGGACGGCACTGCTTCATGCCAAGCGAAATGCGACGACGGTCTTCGTCGATCTCGAGCACCATGACCTCGGTTTCGTCGCCCAGCGCCACCACCTTGCCGGGGTTGACGTTCTTGTTGGTCCAGTCCATTTCCGAGACGTGCACCAGACCCTCGATGCCCGGTTCGATCTCGACGAACGCACCGTAGTCGGTGATGTTGGTGACCTTGCCGAACATGCGTGTGCCCTGAGGATAACGGCGGGCAATGCCAACCCACGGATCGTCGCCCAGCTGTTTCACACCCAGTGAAACGCGATTCTTTTCCTGGTCGAACTTGAGCACTTTCGCGGTGATTTCCTGACCCACCTGCAGCACTTCCGAAGGATGACGCACACGACGCCATGCCATGTCGGTGATGTGCAGCAGACCGTCGATGCCACCGAGGTCGATGAACGCACCGTAGTCGGTGATGTTCTTGACCGAGCCGGTGACGATGGCGCCCTCGTGCAGCATCTCGAGGAGTTTCGCGCGCTCTTCGCCCTGGGTGAGTTCAAGAATGGCGCGGCGCGACAGCACCACGTTGTTGCGCTTGCGGTCAAGCTTGATGACCTTGAAGTCGAGCGTTTTGCCCTCGAACGGCGTGGTGTCTTTGACCGGCCGCGTATCGATGAGCGAGCCGGGGAGGAACGCCCGGATGCCGTTGGTCATGACGGTGAGGCCGCCCTTCACCTTGCCGGTGATGGTGCCCGACACCGGCTCACCGGTCTCGAGGGCTTTCTCCAGGCTCACCCACGCGGCGAGGCGCTTGGCGCGGTCGCGCGACAGGCGGGTTTCACCGTAGCCGTCTTCGAGCGAGTCGATGGCCACCGAGACGAAATCGCCCTCGGCCACGTCGATCTCGCCACGGTCGTTATGGAATTCTTCGATGGGGATGAAGCTTTCCGACTTCAGTCCCGCATTCACGACCACATAGTTGTGGTCGATACGCACCACCTCGGCGGTGATGACCTCGCCCTGGCGCATTTCCTGTCGCTTGAGCGACTCTTCGAACAGATCGGCAAAACTTTCGGTAGTAGTCAAAATGATTTCCAGATAAAACACGCCGGACAACCGTCTCCGAGGCGGTCAGCGGAAAAACCGGTGACAACGGCCCCTGATGCCCGCAGCGAAACTTCGCAGCGCACCCGGATCACGGCAACCCAGCGGAGTTGACGATTGACCGCCCGAGGACGGTCCCCTTTCAAGACCCTTGACGCGGAGCACGCGTCGCGAGCCCTGTGGCCGACCATCGATCAAGCACCGCCTGCACGGTTTGCAGCACCGTAAGCGGAGTGGAATCGAGGACAACCGCTCCTTCTGCGGCAACGAGCGGCGCGTGCGTTCGCCCCGCATCGCGGGCATCACGCGCGCGCAAATCGCGCAAAAGACTGTCGAGGTTAGCAGAAAACCCCTTTTCGATCAACTGTTTATAGCGTCGCTCGGCGCGTGCTTCGGCACTTGCCGTGAGGAACACCTTGAGCGAAGCATCCGGGAACACGACGCTGGCCATGTCGCGGCCATCGGCGACCAGCCCCGGGGCTCGTCGGAAATCACGCTGACGATCGAGCAAGGCCGAACGCAGCGCCCCCAGGACCGCAATCCGCGACGCCGCCTCACCCACCGCTTCGGCCCGGATCGCGTCGGTCACCTCGTCGCCCGCCAGCAGAATCCGTCCCCCGGAAAATTCAATCGGCAGGTTCGTCGCGAGGCGCGCCAGGGCGGGCTCATCATCCAGCGCCACGCCCGCCCGATGCGCAGCAAGCGCGGCCAGCCGGTAGAGCGCGCCCGAGTCGAGGTAATGCCAGCCCAGCGCATCGGCCACGCGCTGGGCAACCGTGCCCTTGCCCGACGCCGTGGGTCCGTCTATGGCGATGACCGGGACGATGCCGGTCACGCAGCAATCTCCCGGATCGACAGGCCCGCCCCCGCCGACAGTTCAACGAAGCCCGGAAACGAGGTGGCGACGTTCAGCGTGTCGTCGATACGGATCGGCCCGCCCGCGCGAAGCGCTGCCATCGCAAATGCCATCGCGATCCGGTGATCGCCATGTGAGGCCACCGAACCAGCCGAGAACACGGGCCCGGCGTGTTGGCCACGACCCTCGATGATCATGCCGTCGGGCGTCGCTTCTGCGTGAACCCCGAGCGCGCGCAGCCCGTCGGCCATCACCGCGATGCGGTCCGATTCTTTCACGCGAAGCTCCTCGGCGCCGGTCACCACCGTGCGGCCCTCCGCGCACGCCGCCGCCACGAAGAGCACCGGGAATTCATCGATCGCAAGCGGCACCAGTTCGGGCGGCACCTCGATGCCGCGAAGCCGCGAGGCGCGCACCCGCAGATCGGCCACCGGTTCACCGCCCACGATGCGCTCGTTGATACGCTCGATATCGGCACCCATCAGCGAGAGGATGTCGAGCACACCGGTACGGGTGGGATTGACGCCGACATGCTCGAGGAGCAGGTCGGATCCGGCTGCAATCGACGCGCCGACGAGAAAGAACGCTGCCGATGAAATATCGGCAGGCACATCGATGTCGGTGGCAGTGAGCGCCTGGCCGCCGCGAATGCGGACGGTGGCGCCCTCGCGGCTGAGTTTTACGCCGAAGCCCTCGAGCATGCGCTCGGTGTGGTCGCGCGTGGGGGCCGGTTCGGTCACCACGGTCTCGCCTTCGGCATGAAGCCCCGCGAGCAGCAGCGACGACTTGACCTGGGCGCTTGCCATCGGCATTGGATACTCGATCCCCTTCAACGTGTCCGTCACCGGTTCGATCCGCACGGGCGGTCGGCCCTCTTGGGTCTGGATGCGCGCGCCCATTCTGGCGAGCGGATCGGCCACGCGGCGCATCGGGCGTTTGGACAGACTCTCGTCGCCGATCAGCGTGCAGCCGAAATGCTGACCGGCCAGAAGACCGATCAGAAGCCGCATCGCGGTGCCGGCGTTGCCGCAGTCGAGCGGGCCCGCAGGCGCGCGCAGTCCGCCGGGCCCCACACCATGCACCACCACGCGGCCGTGATCGGGGCCGTCGATCCGCACACCCAGCGCACGGAACACATTCATGGTGGAGATCGCGTCCGCGCCCTCGAGAAAGCCGCTGACATGGGTCGTGCCGCGCGCGATCGCGCCCAGCATGATGGAACGGTGCGAGATGGATTTGTCACCCGGCACTCGGATACGTCCCTGCAGACGGCCGCCGGGTTGAACATCGAATTGTCGGGTCATGCGCAGTTCCTTCGCGTGAGGTCAGCCAAGCCGACGCCGCCAGCGGCTTGCGGCCTCGAGAGATTCGACCAGCGTGGTGCGGTCGCGCGCTTCGATCGCGCCGATGATGCGATCGAGTTCAGCGCGGTAGCGCGCCGCCGATTCGAGCACCGCATCGGCGTTGTCGAGCAGAATGCCGGCCCAGAGTTCGGGCGAAGAGGCGGCGATGCGGCTGGTATCGCGAAGGCCACCGCCGGAAAACTCGATGGCGGAATCCGCGAGCGCTCCACGCCCGATGGCCGCACCGAGCGCAAAGGCCACCGCATGCGGCCAGTGCGACACCTCTGCGAACAGCCGGTCATGCGCATCAGGCGACATTTCAGAGATCACCGCACCGGTCGGCTCCAGAAACTGACGCAGAGCCGCGCAGTGCGCGCGCTGCTCGTCATTGACCGGACAGAGCACCCAGCGGCGGCCGCGGAAGAGGTCGGGATTGGCGGCGTCCGGGCCGCTGCGCTCAGACCCCGCAATGGGATGGCCCGCCACATATCGGGAAAAGGCGGAACCGAACGCTGCCCGGGCCGACTCGACCACGCTCCGCTTGGTGCTGCCGCAATCGGTGATGCGGGTGGCAGCCCCCAGCGCTGGCGCGATTTGGGCCATGAGCGAGCCCATGATGGGAACGGGCGCGGCCAGCACCACCCAGTCGGCCCCCCGGACTGCGGCCACGGGATCGGTGAAGGCCTCATCGACCAGGCCGATTTCCTGCGCCCGCGCCGCATCGCCGCCAGGCGCACAGCCCGCGATGGTGGCGGTCACTCCGCGCGCACGAAGCGCCGCCGCAAGCGAGCCACCGATCAGGCCAATGCCGAGAATTGCGATTCGCACGGTGACGACTCAGCCAGCCCGGCCCATCACTTGGGCAAGCGCAGCCAACAGCCGGTCATTTTCCTCGGGCAGACCCACCGAGACGCGCAGCCACTCAGGCAGACCGTAGCCGCCTACCGGCCGCACGATGACGCCCTTCCGAAGCAATCCCTCATAGACCGCGCCTGCATTGCCTACCCGCACCAGCACGAAGTTGCCGTACGACGGCACAAACTGCAGACCGAGCGCGGCAAACCCCGACTGAAGCTTTGCAAGCCCATCGCGATTGAGCTGATAGCTGCGCTCGACGAATGCATCATCGGCAATGGCTGCGATCGCCGCGGCCTGGGCCATGGAGTTGGTGTTGAAGGGCTGGCGGATCCGATTCATCAGATCGGTGAGTTCGGCCTGCGCGAGACCAAAACCCACCCGCAGCCCCGCCAACCCGTACACCTTGGACAGGGTTCGCGACAGCATGAGATTGGGATATTCGCGCACCCACCGGGTGGAATCGAAACGCAGTGCCGGATCGAGGTACTCGTTGTAGGCCTCATCGAGCACCACCACCACCTGCTGCGGCACCTGCTTCAGGAACCCCTCGATGCGCGCGGCAGGGAGAAAAGTGCCGGTGGGATTGTTGGGGTTGGCGATGAACAGCATCCGGGTGTCGGGCGCGATGGCTGCGAGCATCGCATCGAGGTCGTGGCCGTAGTCGCGCGCGGGCACCACAATGGCGCGGGCACCGACCGCATGCGTGGCAAGCGCGTAGACGGCGAAGGAATACTGCGAATACACGGCCGAGGTGCCCGGCTGCAAGATCGCATGGGCGGCAATCTCGAGTATGTCGTTCGAACCATTGCCGAGCGTGATCCAGTCGGCAGGTACCGCATAGCGCGAAGCGATCGCCGCCTTCAGTTCGAACCCGTTGGCATCAGGATAGCGACCCAGTTCGCTCACCGCGGCCATCATCGCCTGGCGCGCCGATTCAGGCATACCCAACGGATTTTCGTTGGACGCGAGTTTCACGATCTCGGCCTCATTCAGACCGTATTCGCGAGCCAGTTCGGAGACGGGCTTGCCAGCCTGATAAGGCGCCATGCTGCGGACATAGTCGGGGGACTGGAACTTCATCGGAATCACTCTCCGGAAACGGGCCGGGTTCGGGGCGGAACCTGGGCGGACTGATCGAGCGCACGGGGATACGACCCCAGCACCTTGAAAAACGCTGCATGGTCGCGGATGTCGGCGAGCGCGGCCGCCACCGGCGGATCATCCTGATGCCCGAGCAGGTCGATATAGAAGTAATACTCCCAGCTCCCCTGGCGGGCGGGCCGCGATTCGAACCGCTTCATCGACACGCCGTGTCGCGCGAGGGGCTCGATGAGCGCGTGCACGGCGCCGGCCCGATCGGGCACCGAGAGAATCAGCGATGTCTGATCTGCACCCGATGCGCCGCATCGGTAGCGACCCACGATCAGGAATCGCGTGCGGTTGGAGGGGTCGTCCTGGATACCGGCGTCCGTGATGGCGAGGCCGTACAGCGCCGCGGCGGTTTCGGCTGCGATTCCGCCAACGGTGGCATCGAGCGAGGCAAGCCTCGCGCCCTCGGCGTTGCTCGACACCGGCACCCGCTCGACCCCGGGGAGATTCCGATCGAGCCAGCCTGCGCACTGAGCGAGCGCCTGCGGATGCGCGCAGACCCGCACGATACCCTCGCGGCTTCCCGAACGCGTCATCAGGTTGTGGCGAACATCCACCGCGGTTTCGCCCAGGATCGCAAGCGGTGTCTGCAGCATCAGATCCAGCGACCGATTGACCGCCCCTTCGGTGGAGTTCTCAACCGGCACCACACCGAAATCGGTATTGCCGGCTTCGGTGGTGCGAAACACCTCGTCGATGCTCGGGCAGGCCACCGGCTCCACGCCGTGACCGAAGTGCGCAAGAAGCGCCATCTCGGAAAATGTACCGGGTGGGCCCAGATAAGCCACCCGCAGGCGCCGCTCGAGTGCCCGGCATGCCGACATCACCTCGCGCCAGATCGACTGCAGCGCGGCACCGGGAAGCGGGCCTTGCGAGGCCCCCAGGCGGCCCAGAATCTGCGCTTCCCGTTCGGGACGGTAGACCGGCGCGCCGGTGCGATGCTTGAGTTCGCCCACTTTCAGAACGATCTGCGCCCGCTGATTGAGCAGGTCAAACAGTTGGCGATCCACCGTATCGATCTGCTCGCGCAGCACCGCCAGTTCGGGATCGGGCGCAGGCCCGGCGGCCGGGGCTGTAGACCCGGCCGGCGCTTGAGGCTGGCGATCGGTTCGAGAACTCATGGAGAGCGTCTCCCATCGGTGGGGTGTCAGACTGTGGTCGGCGGTCGCAAGGCCACCGACCGCTTGGCCGATCAGGCTGGGGTTGGCTTGGGACCGCCGGGTGAGCCATCACCTGAGGGATCGGCTGCGGGATCGGCTTCCGGATCGCCTGTCGGATCCGCTGTCGCATCGGCTGCCGCATCCGACTCGACCACCCGCTGAACACCCGACAACCGGTTGCCATCATCCACGGCGATCAGCGTGACGCCCTGCGTGGCGCGCCCCATCAGCCGCACTTCCGATACCCGGGTGCGAACCAGTACGCCGCCCGTGGTGATCAGCATGATTTCATCGGTCTCGTCGACCAGCACTGCGCCCACCACGCGACCATTCCTCTCGGTGGTCTGGATGGCGATCATGCCCTTGGTGCCGCGACCATGCCGCGTGTATTCGCCGATCATGGTGCGCTTGCCGTAGCCGTTTTCAGTTGCGGTGAGCACCGACTGCGCCTCGCTCTCTGCGACCAGCATGGAGATCACGTGCTGGCCTTCCTCAAGCATCATGCCTCGCACGCCGCGTGCCGCACGCCCCATCGGCCGCACATCGTTTTCGTCGAAACGAACCGCCTTGCCCGCGTCCGAAAACAGCATGACGTCGTGCGCCCCATCGGTGACTGCCGCGCCGATCAGGTAATCCCCCTCATCGAGATCGACGGCGATGATGCCGGCCTTGCGCGGGTTGGAAAAATCGGTCAGCGGGGTTTTCTTGACGGTGCCCAGGCTTGTGCCCATGAACACATAGTGGGACTCGTCAAAGCCCCGCACCGGCAGCACAACGGTGATCTTCTCGCCTTCGGCAAGCGGGAACAGATTGACGATCGGCCGGCCGCGCGAATTGCGCGTGCCTTGTGGCACTTCCCAGACCTTGATCCAGTAGACACGGCCACGGTTCGAAAAGCAGAGGATGTACTGATGGGTGTTGGCGATGAAGAGCTGGTCGACCCAGTCTTCTTCCTTGGTGGCTGTCGCCTGCTTGCCGCGCCCGCCACGCCGCTGGGCACGGTATTCCGAGAGCGGCTGGCTCTTGATGTAGCCGGAGTGGGAGAGCGTGACCACCATGTCCTGCGGCGTGATCAGGTCTTCCGTGTCGAGCTCGGTGGCGTTCATCTCGATCACCGACCGGCGCGGGTTGTTGTACTCGGCCTTCACCGCAGCCAGTTCGTCGGTGATGATCTGGGTGATGCGCTCGGGTCGGGCGAGGATGTCGAGCAGGTCGGTGATCTGGCTGATCACCTCGCGGTATTCCTGCACGATCTTGTCCTGCTCAAGGCCGGTGAGCCGCTGCAACCGCATCTGCAGGATTTCCTGCGCCTGGGTTTCCGACAGCCTGTAAACATTGCCGTCCAGCCCGCGCCCGGGCTCCAGGCCTTCAGGTTGAAACGCGGCAATATCGGAGCCCGCGCGCTCGAGCATTTCGAGTGCAATGCCGGCGCGCCAGGCACGCTCCATGAGGCGTTCGCGCGCAATGGGGGGGGTGGGCGAGGCCTTGATCACCTCGATCATTTCATCGACATTGGCGATGGCCACCGCCAGGCCCTCGAGCAGATGGCCGCGCTCGCGCGCCTTGCGCAGGTCGAACACCGTGCGCCGGGTGACCACCTCGCGGCGGTGCGAGAGAAACGCCTCGAGCATCTGCCGAAGATTGAGCAGGCGCGGCTGACCATCTACCAGGGCCACCATGTTGATGCCGAAGGTGTCCTGGAGCTGCGTCTGCTTGTAGAGGTTGTTGAGCACCACCTCGGGCACTTCGCCGCGCTTGAGCTCGATCACCACCCGCATGCCCGACTTGTCGGACTCGTCACGGATGTCGGAGATGCCCTCGAGTTTGCGTTCGTTCACCAGCTCGGCAATGCGCTCAAGCAGCAGCCGCTTGTTGACCTGATAGGGCAGCTCGTCAACGATGATTGAACTGCGGTTGCCGCGATCGAGATCTTCAAAGTGGGTGCGGGCGCGAATCACCACCCGGCCACGGCCGGTGCGATAGCCCTCGCGCACACCCGATATGCCGTAAATGGTGGCACCGGTGGGAAAGTCGGGAGCAGGCACCAGCTCGATCAGCTCATCGATGCTCGCCTCGGGGCGCCGCAGCAGCAGCAGACAGGCGTCGACGATTTCGCCCAGGTTGTGCGGCGGAATGTTGGTGGCCATGCCCACGGCAATGCCCGCCGAGCCATTGATCAGCAGGTTGGGAATCCGCGCCGGCAGAACCGTAGGCTCGAGCTCCTTGCCGTCGTAATTCGGCTGAAAATCCACGGTTTCGCGGTCGATGTCAGCGAGCATTTCGCCGGCGAGCTTGTCGAGCCGGCACTCGGTGTAACGCATGGCGGCTGCGTTGTCGCCGTCAACCGAGCCGAAGTTGCCCTGCCCGTCCACCAGTGGGTAGCGCAGCGAAAAATCCTGCGCCATGCGGACCAGCGTGTCGTAGATGGCGCTGTCGCCGTGCGGGTGAAACTTACCCATCACTTCACCCACCACCCGCGCGCACTTCACATAGGACCGGTTCCAGACGTTGTTGGCCTCGTGCATGGCATAAAGCACACGACGGTGCACGGGCTTCAACCCGTCCCGCACATCAGGCAGGGCCCGGCCCACGATCACGCTCATCGCGTAATCGAGGTACGAACGCCGCATCTCCTCCTCGAGGCTGACGGGCAGGGTCTCTTTGGCAAACTGATCCATGAAATGATGCTCTGTAGGAGTGATGCCCGACTTGGGTAATACTCAACCTGATTGATGCTCGACCTGGGCTGCGCCCGCCTGTGGTGTCCCGCACGGCGCCGCTATGCCCGTTCTGGTACACCCGTTCTGGTACACCCTTTCTGGTACACCTGAGGCGTGGCAGACGGCAAATCTTTGAATTTTAACATCCAGCTGCACTAAACTCCGGCCGTGACCACCCCCGACCGCCTGCTGCTCGCGCCAAGCTGGATTGCCCCGGTTGCACCGTCCAACACGGTGCTGACCGACCACGCCATCGTGATCGAGGGCGCGCAGATCGTTGATGTCTGCGTCCTTGAAGAGGCGCGCTTGAAGCACCCCGGCATCGCCGAGCTCGCCTTGCCCGGGCATCTGGTCACGCCGGGGCTCATCAACCTTCACACCCATGCCGCGATGTCGCTCCTGCGGGGCCTGGGCGACGATCTGCCGCTCGCGCGCTGGCTGGAGGAATGTATATGGCCTGCCGAGGCCCGCCTGGCCGGGGCCGATTTCGTGGCGGACGGGGCGCTGCTCGCCGCCCATGAAATGTTGCGGGGCGGCGTCACGACCTTCAACGACATGTATTTCTTCCCGGAGGCCACCGCGTCGGCAGCCCGCTCGCTCGGAATGCGTGCGGCTCTGGGACTCATCGTGATCGGATTTCCAACCGCCTACGCGAGCAGCCCTGGCGAGTATCTGCGCAAGGGCCTAGAGCTGCGCGACAGCTGCGCGGGTGACCCCCTGCTCAGCTTCTGCCTTGCGCCCCATGCACCGTATACCGTGGACGACGAGACCCTCAGACGGGTTGCGGTGTTGGCCGACGAACTCGATTTGCCCGTCCACATCCATATTCACGAAACCGCTGGTGAAGTCGAGCGAAGCCTCGCGCAACACGGCATGCGTCCACTCGCACGCCTCGACCGCGCCGGACTGGTGACATCACACCTGATCGGCGTCCATGCAGTGCACCTTGATGACCAGGACATCGCGCTCCTCTCGGATCGGGGGGCTGCGGTCGCACACTGCCCGCACTCCAACCTGAAGCTCGCAAGCGGCATCGCTCCCGTGGCCCGACTGCTGGACGCCGGGGTCACGGTCGGTATCGGCACGGACAGCTCGGCGAGCAACAACCGGCTCGATCTGCTGGGCGAGGCCCGCACCGCGGCCCTGCTCGCCAAGGGTGCAAGCGGCCGCGCCGAGGTCTGGCCAGCCCCCGCCGTGCTGCGGGCGCTCACCCTCGACAGTGCCAAGACACTCGGCCTGGACGCATCGATCGGTTCGATCGAACCCGGCAAACAGGCAGATCTCGTGGCCTTCGACTTCGGCGCCACCGAGTTGCAACCGGTCTACGACCCCTTGTCACAGCTGATTTACGCCGCGGGCCGGGAACATGTCGCCGAGGTCTGGATCGCAGGCCAACATGTTGTGAAGATGCGACAACTGGGTTCAGCCGATGCGGTTCGTGCCATACGGGAGGTAGTGGCCAGGGTCCCGGTATGGCAAAATCGGGTTGTCAGTGTTTGACGGGCATCAGGGCGTCCGCTTTTTCCGATCGTAAACTCGGTCAGCATTTGCGGTCGGGATAAGCGAATCCGGAAAGCTTTTCAAACAACAAAGTTTCGAAGTCGTAGCGCATTTACCGAGAGGAGTGTCATGAACAAACAGGTCAAACTGGCCGCCGCTGCCGCCGCGGCGTTGCTGGCCGTGTCGACTGCGTCGTATGCCCAGAAAGCCGACCCGGCAAAGGGAAGTGGCTACGTTATCGGCGCAGAACAGAACGTTGTGAAGAGCGGTAC
>RFXC01000115.1 GCA_009921765.1 Betaproteobacteria bacterium
CGGCACGGGATCTTCCCCTGGTACAGCACGGGCCAGCCAGTGCTGTGGTGGTCACCCGATCCGCGCATGGTCCTCGATCTTTCCCGCTTCAAAGTCTCCCGATCGCTGGTGAAGACGGTGCGCAGAGTGCGCCGCGAGGCGCGCTGGAGAATTTCTCTCGACCGCAACTTCGAGGCCGTGATGAACGCTTGCGCAGCCCCCAGGGAAGGCCTGGGCGACGGTACCTGGATCACGTCCGACATCAAATCCGCATACTGCGATCTGCATCGCCAGGGCTTTGCGCATTCGGTGGAAATCTGCGATGAGGACAACAGCCTCGTTGGCGGTCTTTATGGCGTATCGATCGGGCGCATGTTTTACGGTGAGTCGATGTTCGCCCGCGAGCCGGATGTATCCAAGATTGCGTTGTACGCCCTGGTTGAACTGCTCCGTGCCCATGGATTTCGCGTGATAGACTGCCAGCAGAACACCCGCCATCTGGCGTCTCTTGGTGCGACGGAGGTTCCCCGCGTGACATTCCTGTCCGACGTTTCAGAGCTTGCAGCGTTGCCCCCACCCGACTGGACGTCGGTCGGCATCGCCTTCCCAGACGCATGACGCAACTCAAGGAACTGCCCTTCTCGGCGCTGCAGTTTTATGCCACGGCGCCCTACCCCTGCAGCTACCTGGAGGGCAGGCAGGCACGCTCACAGGTGGCCACGCCCAACCACCTGATCAACGCCGACATCTACAGCGAACTGGTGCGCGCAGGCTTCCGGCGAAGCGGCGTGTTCACCTATCGCCCCTATTGCGATGGATGCCGCGCCTGCGTGCCGGTGCGCGTACCCATCTCGGAATACCGCCCCGATCGCAGTCAGCGTCGCGCGCGTCGTGCGCACGGCACCCTGCGCACGCTGGTCGCGCGTCTGGGCTTCTCGCCCGAGCACTACCAGCTTTATCTGCGCTATCAGGCGAGCCGTCATTCGGGTGGCGGCATGGACCACGACAGCCGCGAGCAATACGCGCAATTTCTGCTTCAGAGCAAGGTCAACACACGACTGGTGGAGTTTCGCGAACCTGACGGCCTGCTACGGATGGTCTCCATCATCGACATCCTCAATGACGGCCTGTCATCGGTCTACACCTTCTTCGACCCCGACGTGCCGCACGCAAGCTTCGGCACCTACAACATCGTCTGGCAGATCGATCAGTGCCGCCAGCTCAACCTGCCCTACCTCTATCTCGGCTACTGGATCGCCAACAGCCGGAAGATGTCGTACAAGGCTAATTTCCGGCCGATCGAGCGGCTCAGCGAAGGTCGCTGGGAGCGCATGGGCGAACCCTCCAGCGTTGAATGAATCCCTACGACATCGTCCGCCCGCTGCTGTTTCGCCTTGACGCCGAGCGCGCTCACCATCTCACCTTCGCTTTACTCGACCAGCCACTGTTGCGGCCGCTCCTTCAGTGGGTCGCCGGCGACACGGTCGACGACCCGGTTGATTTCCTCGGGCTGCGGTTGCGCAATCGCGTAGGGCTCGCCGCAGGACTGGACAAAAACGGCGAACATCTTCCGGCGTTGTCGGCGCTCGGGTTCGGCTTCATCGAAATCGGCACCGTCACCCCCAAGCCGCAACCCGGCAACGCCCGTCCACGCATTTTTCGCATCCCGCGGCGCCATGCACTCATCAATCGGTTGGGCTTCAACAACGATGGGCTGGACGCTCTGGTCCAAAACGTCCAGCAGTCGGGCTTTGACGGGGTGCTTGGCATCAACATCGGCAAAAACGGCAGCACACCCAACGAGCGCGCCATTGACGATTACCGCGAATGCCTCATCCGCGTGCATGACATTGCCAGCTACGTCACGGTGAACGTCTCGTCGCCCAACACCAAGGACCTGCGCCGACTGCAGGGCGGCGACGAACTCTCGGCGCTGCTGGCCGGCCTGTCCGAGACTCGCGCCATGCTCTCCGACCGAGATGGCAAGCGGGTGCCCATGGTGCTCAAGATCGCTCCCGATCTCGACGACGAACAGATCGCCCTCATTGCCGACCTGCTGCCCGCGCAGGGCATCGATGCAGTCATCGCCACCAACACCACGGTGTCGCGAGATTCGGTTGCCGGCGAAGAGAACGCCGGCCAGACGGGCGGCCTGTCGGGTGCGCCTGTCTTCGACATGTCCAACCGGGTGATCCGGGCATTGCGTGAACGGCTTCCCGTGGGCTACCCGATCATTGGGGTGGGCGGCATTCTGTCGGCCGCCGACGCCTGCGCGAAGATCGAGGCGGGCGCAAGCGTGGTGCAGATGTACACCGGCATCATTTACCGCGGCCCCTCACTCATCTCCGACTGCGCCCGTGCGCTCGCCCATCAGGCAGCAACCGGTCAGGCCCCGTCGAACTGACCCGGAGCGGTTGGCCGCCATATGGCTGAGATCGTTCTCGCCACGCTCAACGCACGCTATTCGCACGCCTCGCTGGGGTTGCGTTATCTGCACGCCAACCTTGCCGAGTTGCAAGACCGCGCCGAGATCGTTGAATTCGTGATCGGTGCGCGCACCGAGTCCATCGCCGAGACCATCCTGTCACGCGAGCCCCGCCTGCTGGGCCTGGGGGTCTACATCTGGAATGTGGAAGAGACCACGCGCCTGGTCGCCCTGCTCAAGCGACTGGCTCCGGAATTGCGCATCGTGTTGGGCGGCCCCGAGGTCAGTCACGAGGTCAATGAGCAGGCGATCTGTCGCATGGCCGATCATGTCATCACCGGCACGGCCGAACACGAGTTCGCCGAACTGTGTCGCCAAACGCTGGCATGGAAGGCAGGACAAGCCCCCCGTCCGCTCACGCATGTGATCAGCGGCGGCAGGCTCGAACCGGCCGATGTCACGATGCCCTACTCGCTCTATGACGATCGCGACATCGCACACCGCAACCTTTACGTGGAAGCCTCGCGCGGCTGCCCCTACCGTTGCGAGTTCTGTCTGTCGGCCCTTGACCGCACTGCCGTGCCGTTTCCGCTTGAGCCCTTGCTCGACGAACTGGCCATTCTTTACAAGCGCGGCGCCCGGCGATTCCGCTTTGTCGATCGAACCTTCAACCTGAAGATCGACACGAGCCTCGCCATCCTGTCGTTTTTCCTGGAACGAATCGAGGCCCACCCCGACGACCCCTGCTTCGCTCATTTCGAACTCGTCCCCGACCACCTCCCCGAGCGGCTGCGGGAAATCCTGCCGAGATTTCCCGCCGGCTCCCTGCAGTTCGAGATTGGCATCCAGAGCTGGAATACCGAGGTGCAGGCACTGATCAGCCGGCGACAGAACAATGCGAAGGCCGAGGAAAACCTGCGATGGTTGCGCGAGCACACCAGCGCCAACCTGCACGTCGACCTGATCGCCGGTCTGCCCGGCGAAACGATGGCGAGCTTCGGGGCCGGGTTCGATCGACTGGTGGCACTCAATCCGCAGGAGATTCAGGTGGGGATCCTGAAGCGGCTGCGGGGCGCCCCGATCAGCAGGCATACCGAAGCGTTTGACCTCCGCTTCAACCCCTCGCCCCCTTACAACGTGGTCGCCACCCGCGACATTCCCTTCTCTGGCATGCAGCGCCTCGCACGCTTTGCCCGCTACTGGGAACTCATCGGCAACTCGGGCCGATTTTCAGCGCGGCTGCCCGAGCTCCTGGGGCCGCAGCCCTTCAACCGCTTCATGGCGTTTTCCGACTGGATCTACGCGCGCACCGACAGCACCTGGCGATTTTCGCCAGAACGTCTGGCCCAGCTCATCGATACATGGCTCATTTCATCAAGTGAGATAGAATTTCACCATGGGACGCCCCAGGAACCCCTCCACCGACGACGGCAAGACAGCGATTCAGGTCATCCAGCGCCTGGTGTCGCTGCTCGACGCGCTGGCTGAGCGCACCGAGCCGGCCAGCCTGAAAGACCTGTCGCTTGCCACCGGGCTCCATCCCTCCACCGCTCACCGTATCCTCAACGACCTGGTCAGCGTTCGGCTGATTGACCGCAGCGACCCCGGCACCTACCAGCTTGGCATCCGGCTACTTGAGCTCGGCAACCTGGTGAAGGCGCGGCTCAACGTACGCGACGCTGCAATGGGCCCCATGCGCGAACTGCATCGCGCCACCGGGCAGCCAGTCAATCTGTCGATCCGGCAGGCCGATGAAATCGTCTACATCGAGCGCGCGGTGTCCGAGCGCTCGGGCATGCAGGTGGTGCGCGCCGTAGGGGGCCGCGCGCCCCTCCACCTCACCTCGGTGGGCAAGCTGTTCCTGTCGGTGGACGACCCGCGCAACGTCCGCGCCTACGCCACCCGCACGGGCCTCGCTGGCCACACCAAAAACAGCATCACCGAACTGGTCCGTCTGGAGCGCGAGCTTGCGCTGGTGAGGGCCCGCGGCTACGCGCGCGACAACGAAGAGCTGGAGCTCGGCGTGCGCTGCATTGCAGCCGGGATCCGCGATGACTCGGGCAAGTTGGTGGCCGGGCTCTCGGTGTCGGCGCCAGCCGATTTCGTGCAGGACGACTGGATCGACCTGGTGTGCAAGACCGCCGCCGATATTTCCTCTTCCCTCGGCTTCGAGCCGGCGGAAGAGGCAATGTGATCAGAAAAAAGCCTACTCGGCGCCGAGCGACACCCTGAGCGGCACGGCCACATCGCCCTGCCCGCCGTCGGCGTGAATGCGTTGTGCGGGCGGCGCGGCTTTCTCCACCCAGCTGCGGATGCGCTGGGCATCGCCAAAGCGCGCCAGCTTGCCCGCGGCATCGAGCAGCACCACGATGAGCGGTCGCCCCTCGATGTTGGCGATCATCACGAGACAGTTGCCCGCTTCGGAGATGAAGCCGGTTTTCTGAAGGCCGATTGACCAACCCGCCGTCGAAATCAGTCGATTGGTGTTGTAGAAGCCCAGCGGCTCGCGGGCGGGCTGCACCGTCATGGACCGCGCGACCGAATACTGACGAATCAGCGGATAGGATGACGCCGCCCGCACCAGCTGGGCGAGATCGCCCCCGCTGGAGACATTGGCGCTCGACAAACCGGTGGGCTCGACAAAACGCGTGTCCCGCAGCCCCAGCGATCGCGCCTTCGCATTCATTGCTGCAACGAACGCGGGCATGCCGCCCGGGTAGTGGCGACCCAGCGCGTTGGCTGCCCGGTTTTCGGAGGCCATGAGGGACAGCTGCAGCATTTCGGAACGGGTGAGCCAGGCCCCCGGATGCAGGCGTGAACTGGTGCCACGCAGACGATCGATATCGTCGCGGGTGATCTGCAGACGCTCGGAAAGCGGCAGCCCCGCATCGAGTACTACCATCGCGGTCATCAGCTTGGTGATGGAAGCAATGGGGAGCACGGCGCTCGGATTCTTTCGAACCAGTACATCGCCGCTTCGGGCGTCCATCACCAGCGCCACCGACGAATGCAAAGAGAGGGGATCGGCCACCCGCTTGAGCCCGATAGACTCCCCAACTGACGGCCGGGCGGGCGGCTGAGCGGCAACCGCGGCCGTACCGACCGCTGCAGCGCCGACTGCCGCCGCAGCCATGGCGGTGGTCGCGCCCGATTGAGCGGGTTTGGGGGACTCCTCAAAGGCACGGGGCTTGTTCTGCTTCGCGCGCTTGGCGTTTTTGTCCTTTTTCGCTGCAGCGCTTTTGGGCGCAGCGCTCGCGGTGGACGCTGGCTTCGCTCCCGACTGCGCCCCCGATGCACGGCGCTCACCCTGGGGCGCGGCACCCTTGCCGTCCGAACGTGGAGCGGGCTGTGCGGAGGACTGCGCGGCAGGCGTGCGCGACGCTTCAGCCGGCCGCGAAGACGGCGACTGCGCCATCGATGGCGCTGCAGCGAGCGCAAGGATCAGGGCGACGGCAGACCCGACCCCCGAAAAATGTTGAAAATTAGACACTTGCAAAGCAACCCTCAGACGCGATCTAAGGATATGTTCGCTGTTTTTGACAGCGCCTGTCAACCGCAGAACGGTGCCAGGCGAGCCGTCGGCGTTTCAGGACCGCGCGCGGTCAACTTTTTGGAAGGCGGGCCGCAACTTTCCGCCATTTGTCGAGGTCGGCCGCGATTCGTTCGGACAAGGCCGAGGGCGCGGACGGCGTGGGATCCATGCCTGCCTTGAGGAGTCGCTCGACAACCGCCGGCGAGCGGAGCAGTTTCTGGACTTCAGCATTCAGCCGCTCGACCTGCGGCGAGGACATGCCCGCTGGTCCCAGGAGCGCAAACCAGGACGAGACATTGAAGCGCTCGAGCCCGGCCACGGCGAAGGTCGGTACATCGGGGATGGCCACATTGGGCGCAAGTGATGGCACGCCGACCCCCACGATCCGGCCTTCGCGAATGTAGGGTGCAGCCACCGCAATGGAGATGAGTGCGGCCGGCACGCTGCCACCAATCAGGTCGTTCACGAACTTGCCGCTGCCCGAAGCGCCGTAGGGCACATGCAGCCAGTCAAGACCCGCCTCCAGACGAAGTTGCTCGCCTGCCAGATGCGCGGTACTGCCCGGCCCCGGGGACGCAAACGACAGCTTGCCGGGGTTGGCCTTCGACCAGTCGATCAGTTGCCGCATGTCGCGAGCAGGAATCGAGGGATGCACCGCCACCACCAGCCCAACATCAGCCAGCCGTGCAATGGAAGAAAAGTCCTTGAGGGGATCGAACCCGACGTTGGCCTGAATGACCGGCGCGATCGCAATGGTGCCGTCGAATCCGAGCAGCAAGGTGTGGCCATCGGGCTTGGCACGCGCCACCTCGGCGGCGCCGATGGCACCGGTTGCACCCGGCTTGTTCTCGGGCGTGACGGTCACCCCAAGCGACTTCGATAGGCCCTCCGCCACCAGCCGTCCCAGCATGTCCGCCGACCCGCCCGCTGCAAACGGGATCACCAGCCGGACCGGTCGCCCGGAGGCAGCATCCTGCGCGGCAACCGGTTGAAAAGGGCCGACTGCGGCGAGCCCGGTCAGCGCAGCCAACGCAACCCGCACAGCCACGCGGACGGGTGCGGTAGCAAAAGCGCCCGGACCCGCGACAGCGCGCGCTGCGCGCATCAGCAAACACAGAGAACGAATCACTGCAGACCTCCTCGCCTTACCAGCCCACGAACTGCGCAAACTGCGCAACCGGCTCACGCTCGGTCACCAGCGTGTTCTCGGGCGCCGACATGTCGGCATAGCCCAGCGCCATGCCGCACACCACTGCCTCATGTTCGCCGAGTGACAGCTCTTCGGCAATGACGCGGTGAAACTGCGTGAATGCCGCCTGCGGGCAGGTGTCCAGCCCCCGCGCACGTGCCGCGATCATCACGTTCTGCAAAAACATTCCGTAGTCGAGCCAGCTGCCGACTTCCAGCCGCCGGTCAATCGTGAAGATCAGACCCACGGGGGCATCGAAAAAGCGGTAGTTCCGGGCATGCTGCGCATGCATCTTGTCCTTCTCTCCCTTGCCAATGCCAAGCAGACGATAAAGCGCAAAGCCCACGGTGCGCCGCCGCTCGATATAGGGCGAGAACCACTGCTTTGGGTAGTACGGATATTCCTCGGTGTGTTCGGCGCTTTGCGCAGGATCGTCGAACACCGCAACCACGCGCTCCGACAGCCGTTGTTTCGCCTCGCCCGCCAGCACCCGTACCGCCCAGGGCTGCATGTTGGTCCCGGACGGAGCGCGGCTTGCCACTTCGAGAATGTCTTCGACGATCGCGCGATCAACCGGCCGATCGAGAAACGCCCGGATGGAGTGACGGCTGATGATCGCGTCATCGACAAATCGGTAGCTGTGCGGGTAGTCCATTCTGGCTCCAGAGTCAGCGCTCATCCGCATCGCGGACGAGCAAGGGTTCGAGCGCAGCCCGCAGCGCCGCGGGCAGGGCCGCCGGTCGCCGCGTCTCGCGATCGACATAAACATGAGTGAAATGCCCCTGCGCCGAGGGCTCGCTTTCTTCGTTGCGGAACAAGCCTACCTGGTAGCGAACGCTGCTGTTGCCGATGCGTGTGACGCGCAACCCCGCGACCACGGTGTCGGGAAACGAAAGCGCTGCGAAATACCGGCAACCGGTTTCAACCACCAATCCGATCACCGCCCCGGCATGAATATCCAGCGCCCCCTGCCGGATGAGATAGGTGTTCACCACGGTGTCGAAGTAGGAGTAGTACACGACGTTATTCACGTGACCATAGACGTCGTTATCCATCCAGCGCGTCACGATCGCCATCTGGTGCGGGTAACCGCCGCGAGGCACCCGGTCCGATGCGGATGCCGCCGCGTGGCTGCCGCGGGGGGTGGCCTCGCCCGATTGGCTCATCGTCAATATCCCTTTCTCGCTCAGTCGCGCAGCCTCGTATTGTCTCACCGAGCTCCCGGTGTGATCGGTGCAGGTCTCGCCTGCTGAACCAGCGCCACGCCGGCTGCCGCAAACGCCATACCCGCCGCGGCCCACCACCCGTAGGCTTCGTCAAACAGCAACCACGCCATCAGAGCGGTCGTGGGCGGCACGAGATACATCAGCGAGGTCACGCTGGTGGCAGAGCCCCGCTCGATGAGTCGAAACAAGAGGAACACCGCCCCGATCGAAATGGCGAGCACTGCCCAGGCCAGAGCCAGCACCAGCTCGGCGTTCCACATCACGGGTCGAGACTCCAGCAGAAGCGCAAAGGGACCAACCAGCGCGAGCGATGCAGCAAGCTGCACGAAGGTTCCGGTGCGAAGGTCAAACGCGGGCACCTGCCGCTTTTGATAGAGCGTGCCGGCGGTGATGCCCGCAAGAGCGGCCACGCAGCACAGCAGGTTGGTTGCGCTCACGCCTTCGGCGGTCCATTTGCTTGCGACCGCAAGCACCACGCCCATGAGCCCCAGCAGCAGGCCCAGCCACTGCCGACGCGTTACGTGTTCGCCTGCCCAGGCAACCCACACGGCGGTAAGGATCGGCTGCATGTTGACAATCAGCGCCGACATAGCCGACGGCATGCCGTGCTCGATGGCAATCCAGACCCCCGACAGGTAGATGCCGTGAATCAGCAGGCCTGCAATCGCCAGGTGCGCCGCCTCGCGCAGGGACGGCCATCGCGCCTGCTGCACCATGATGAGCGGAGCGAGCACAAGCAGCGTGAGCGCGAACCGGAGGGCGAGAAAGCTGAGGGCCGGAGCGTGCGGCACGCCATAACGGGCCACGATGAAGCCCGTTGACCAGACCAGTACGAAACCGAGCGATACCGCTATTGCAGCGCCGCGACTCCGGCTGAGAACCCCACTGTCGCCACTCATGCGCGGTCGCAACAAGTCGAGCAATTTTCAACCGGATCAACAAGACTGATGAAAATCATATAGTTATATATATCAATCACTTAAAACAATATTCACCGCACAATCGGACGCTTTGTTGCACCACAGCAAAACCGCTTGACAGCGCCCACCAGGATTGCCATAATTCAGTTTGTTGCGTTGCACCAAACAACGCTGATCAACTCCCGAAAGTTCAAGTTCTCTGTCCTATCCAGACACCCCAACCGGAGATTCAACATGATCCAGACTCCCGAACAGTTCGCATCACTGAACAAAGCCTCTTTCGACATGATGCATACCGCCGCCCGCGTTTCCATGGCCGGCTTCGAGCGCCTTGCTGCGCTCAACCTGCAGGCCGCGCGCAGCTCGTTCGAAGAGTCGGCCGACATGATGAAGTCGCTCTTCGAAGTCAAGGACGTGAAGTCGCTCTCCGAACTCACCACCACCTCCATGCAGCCGGCCGCCGACAAGGCATCCGCGTACGCCAAGCACTGCTACGACATCGCTTCGGAAACCAGCGCCGAGCTGGCCCGTCTGGTGGAGAAGCAGATGGCCGATGGCAACAAGCAGCTGTTCGCCGCCATCGACTCCATGGCCCGTAACGCCCCCGCCGGTAGCGAAGGCGTGATGACGCTGGTGAAGTCGGCCGTGTCTGCCGCCAACACTGCGTTTGATCAGGTGAGCCGCGCCACCAAGCAGGTTGTTGAAATGGCCGAGGCCAATGTCGTGGCTGCGAGCAAATCGGTCAACGCCCGCACCGCCAAGAAAGCCGCCTGAGGTCACGCTTCCTCCTCATTGCTCCGGCCGCAAGGCCAGAGAGCGCGGAAACGGCCCTTCAACGGGCCGTTTCCATTTGTGGCAGCGGCGACACCGGCGTGCGCTCGCGACCGGACGGCGACCGCTCAAGCCTCCTGTAGCGCAGCAGGATTGACGCTGGGAAGCGCACCCGCTCCGCGCCAGCGCTGCAACGCCTCGTCGCGTGCGCCCAGCGCAAGCTCGACATTGCGCTCCTTCACATGACCGAACCCCCTGATCTGCTCGGGGTACGACACCAGCGAAATCGCGAGATCGCGACGCGCAAGATCGAGCGTCGGCAAAAGCGAATTCACCAGCGACTCATATTCATCAATCAACCGACGCTCCATCCGGCGCTCTTCGGTATAGCCAAAGATGTCGAGCGCCGTGCCGCGCAGACCGCGCAAGCGCGCGAGCAGCCTGAAGGCCGTGAAGATCCAGGGCCCCCAGGTTGTCTTGACCAGCTCGCCGCGTTCGTTCCGGCGCGACAAGAGCGGCGGGGCCAGGTGAAACCGCATCCGGACATCACCATCAAATTGCTCGCGGACGGTGCGCTCAAACTCACCACTGGTGTAAAGACGAGCCACCTCGTATTCATCCTTGTACGACATGAGGCGATAAAAATTGCGCGCCACAGCCGCGGTGAGCGGCATCGCCTCGGCCGAGTCGCCGGCGGGCGAGGCCATCCTGCTCTCAGCCTCGCGCACCCGCGCCACCAGCGCGCGATAGCGCGCGGCCCAGGCGTCATTCTGGTAATCGGCCAGAAAATCCACCCGACGCGCGATGAGCTCATCAAGCGTTGTGGACATGATCCGCGAGGGCGGCAAGGCTTTCGGGGGGGCGGCGAGCTGTTCCACCTGGGCCGCATCCACTGCAGCGCGTCGGCCCCACAGGAACGCCGCGAGGTTGGTTGCAACCGATACCTCGTTCAGTTCGATGGCGCGTTCGATCGCACGCGCGGAGAGCGGAATCATGCCCAGCTGCCAGGCGTAGCCCAGCATGAACAGATTGGCGGTGATGGCATCGCCCAGCAACCCTGTGGCGAGCCGCGTGGCGTCCACAAACGAGGACTGAGCCTCCCCCACCGCATCAACGATCGTCTGCTCCATACGACTGAGCGGAAAGCTCCAGTCGGCATTGCGGGTGAAGTCGGCCGTGGGTGTACGTGCGACATTCACCGCCACCCGGGTGCGACCCGCGAGCATTCGCTGCATGGCCTCTCGACCCGCCGTGACCACCACATCACAGCCGATCACCGCGTCCGCAGAGGCGAGCCCGATGCGTGGCGCATGAAGCATGTCCTGCCCGGCCCCAATTCTGACGAAGCTCATGACCGCGCCGTTCTTTTGCGCAAGCCCCGCCATGTCGAGCACGGTGACGCCCTTGCCTTCCAGATGCGCAGCCATGCCGAGAATCTGGCCAATGGTGACCACGCCCGTGCCGCCGATGCCGGTGACAAGCACCGACCAGGCGCCCTGGATCTCGGGCAGTTTCACCTCGGGCAATGCAACCTGCGCGGCATCAGCAACCACCTGACCCGCCCGGCCACGCCGCGGCTTTGCGCCCTCCAGCGTGACAAAGCTCGGACAGAACCCATTCACACAGGAAAAATCCTTGTTGCAGGATGACTGATTGATCGCGCGTTTACGGCCGAGTTCGGTTTCCACCGGCTCGATCGACACGCAATTGGATTTGACGCCGCAATCGCCGCAGCCTTCACACACCGCTTCATTGATGAAGGCGCGCCGATCGGGATCGGGAAATGCACCACGCTTGCGGCGACGGCGCTTTTCAGCGGCGCAGGTCTGGTCGTAGAGCAGCACCGATACGCCCCGAAACTCCCTGAGCTCGCGCTGCACGCGGTCGAGGTCATCGCGATGATGAACCGGCACCGACGACGGGAAGTAGCCCGCCGGGTACTTGTCGGGCTCATCGGTCACCACCACCACCCGGGTGACGCCCTCAGCCATCACCTGCGCCACGATACGGTCGGGCGTGAGCGATCCGTCATGACGCTGGCCGCCGGTCATGGCCACCGCATCGTCCATCCACTGCGCCATGTAGTGGCAACCGATGCCCGCATTGGCGCGCGAGCCTTCGGGCACCCGGGTCGAGGTGTTGTGTGGGCAGCCCGAGCAGAAATAGGGAATCCGTTCGATCGGCACGGTGAGCTTGGTGAGACCGCGCTCGCGCGACTCGAACTGTGACAACCGCTCCGCCATACGGCCCTGGAGCTCGGCATCGGTTGTCCCCCGCGCATCCGACTGCGCGGAGCCCCACCGCTGAAGCCGCGCGGCGATGATTCGCGCGAGCATCGCGGGCGAGAGCTCACCCGCCTCGGGAACAAGCGGCGCATCGCGCTCGTCGCGCTTGCCCGTGACCCGCGGGCGCACATCGAGCGCATAAAGGATTTCCTTCAGCTGCGATTCGATCAGTGCGCGCTTTTCCTCGATGACCAGCACCTCGTCGCAGCCCGCGCAGAACTCGCGCGCGCTCTCCGGCTCAAGTGGCCAGGGCATGGCCACCCGGTAGACGCGCAGGCCAATGCGGCGTGCCATCGCGTCATCGATGCCAAGCTCCACCAGCGCCTGCATGGTGTCGAGATAGGCCTTTCCGCTCGATACGATGCCAAGCCTCGCGGGCTCACCGTCGGCCCGGCCAAGGGCGTTGCGGTCGAGTCGATTGGCTCGCGCATAGGCTCGCACCGCAGGAAGCTTCCAGCGCACCAGACGCTCCTCCAGCTTGAGGAAGGGTTCCTCCGGCCAACGCGAATTGAGCCCGCCAGGGGGCATGGGGATATCGTGCGGCAACACAATGTTCAGCCGCTCGGCCGACACATCGACTATGCCTGCGGTCTCGAGGGTATCGGTCACGGCCTTGAAGCCCACCCAACAGCCTGAAAATCGCGACAGCGCAAAGCCGTGGAGCCCGAGGTCGAGGTAGTCCTGCACCGTGGCAGGCGCGAGCACCGGCATGGAGACCGCAATGAAGATGTGGTCGGTCTGAGCGGCGACGGTCGAGGATTTCGCGCCGTGATCATCGCCCCCAATTGCCAGCACCCCGCCATGCAGCGCACTGCCTGCCTGGTTGGCATGACGGAACGCGTCGCCCGTTCGGTCAACGCCCGGGCCCTTGCCATACCAGATCGAGAACACGCCGTCGTACTGCGCGCCCGGAAAGAAGTGCAGCTGCTGCGTGCCCCAGATGGCGGTGGCTGCCAGGTCTTCATTCAGGCCCGGCACGAACCTCACGT
>RFXC01000116.1 GCA_009921765.1 Betaproteobacteria bacterium
CGATTGCCGCGCGCAAGGTCTGGACTCGCTCGCCGGCGATCTGAACCTCCCGCGCTGCGAGACGCGCAACCACGGGTGGCGGAGCGGTATCGGGGCGCCGCTCAGGATCATTGCCGGCGGGCTGATCGGCGCGCAGGCCGCTCGCTGCCCCCAGGGACGCTGCGAGGGCGCGGAGATCGCCGGCCTCGACAATGAGCTCGGTATCGGCGAGCGTCATGGCCCCAGCCACCGCGAGCCTCGGCGAATTGGCCTTGAGAGCGAGCCGTACGCGTTCGAGCGGACCTGACAGTTCAGCATCGATACGCAGGTTTCCCGACAGACGCTGATCGAACAATCCCGGTCGATCAAACCGCGCGGCAATCCCCAGTCGATCATCGCTGGCGCCGACCGAGCCTCGCAGCGTGAGACCGTTCCCCCCCCAATCGAGCCGGGCATCGACCCCCATCCGACGAGTGTCATGGCGATAGGAGGCGCTCGCCGAGGTGGTGAGCCGCTGGCCTGCGATTCGGCTCTCGCGCAGCGCAAGGCGCGCATCGACCCGCGGCGCCCCACCCAATGCCCCGCGCAGCTGCACTTCGCCGTTAAGCTCGCCCGCGGCCTGCGCAGGCGCATCCAGCCCCAGATGCTCCAGAACCCGCTTGGGATCAACCCCGGCAAGCGACCCTTCGATCGAAAAAGGCTGCGCCCCGGAGAGCTGTACGCTGCCTGCGAGCTGCACGCGGGCATAGGGCAGGATCGCCTCCAACTTTTCAACCCGCGCCTGCTCGCCCTCCAGTCTGACGTCGGCACTGACCGCGAGCTTGCGGTCCCCGAACACATCGGGAAGCACGACCTGCAGCCGCTCGCGCTCCAGGCGAACACTGGCATCGATGCGCGAGGCTGGCCAGCCCGCACGGAGTTCAGCGAGATCGAGCCGCTCAACCTGCAAATCGGCATCGATCGCAGGCAGCTCATGGGACAGCAACCGGAGGGTCTCGGCCCCACCCCAGCGTATCGAACCCCTGATTTGCGCAGCCGCGCCCAGACTGATCTCGAGACCCGTCACACTCACCCGCTGGTCACGCCAGTCGAGCTCGCCGCGTACCCTGCCAACCGGCAGGCGCTGTTCATCGATCCGACCCGGCGCGCCGTTGCTCAGGTCAATCTCCACCACCGCGTCAGCCGGTCGCAGCCGCAGCGTGCCGGCAATCAGCACGCGCGGCGCGTCTTGCAGGAAGCGGGCGGAATCGATCTCGTCCAGGCTCACTTCCAGCGGGCGCTCGACCCTCGCCGCGAGCGGGTCCCCCGACCACTGAGCCCGTGCCCGCGCCCCGGCGTAACGCGCATCGGCTGCGAGTTGCAGGTGGGTAAGTGAGCCACCCGCTTGAATATCGAGGATGAGCGATTCCTCAGGCAGCCGCGCGCGCAGCGCCGGATCCAGCAACGGCGATTGCGCGGGCTCGACCGCAAGCCGCCCCCGGGCAGCGATCGCAAACGGCGCCTGGTCATGCAGCTCGATCTGCGCCTCACTCAGCCGCACTCCCGATGCCTGCGCCTGCAGCGCATCGATCCGGTAACGCCCGGTGTTGTAGAAGGCCGATGCCGAGATCGGCCCCGCCGCGATGACCGGCCCGGGTCCTTCGCGCCAGGTGAGCTTGGCAATCTGAAGCGACCGGATCTCGATGGGTCGCAGCAAACCAAGCGAGGCAGGTAGCGCGGCGGGCGACGATGCGGCCGGCCGCGCCACGCGCAGGCTCCCGGCGTGTACCTGTTCAAACACCAGCGCGCCGCGAAGCAATCCGGACCAGTCGAGCCGGATCTGCGCATCATCGATCTCGATTGACAACGCCGGATCGGTCCATCGCACCCGCTCAGCAGACAACCCTGACCAGGCGCTCCCCTGAAGACTCTCGACCGAGAGCGCCCCCTGCAGTCGCGCGCTGGCCCATTCGATCGCAAGGCGGCTGCCAGCGGGTGTGGCAAGCACCAGTGCCGCGGCCGCAACGATGCCCAGCAGCGCAGCAATCGGCAGCAGCAGCGCCAGGACCAGCAGGCGCGATCGTCCGGTGCGCGGTGCAGGCCCTGGCGCGGGCTGCACGTTTGCAGCCGTTGCATGATCCGCCATGGTCAGAAACCGTACCCGACCGCCAGATGCAGTCGGGGACGACGGCTGTCCTCGCCCCAGGCGAGATCGACCATCAGCGGCCCGATCGGTGTCTTCCAGCGGGCACCAGCACCATAGCCTGCATACGTGGAAAAACCGGCAAGCGAGTCGGTGGCATTGCCCCGGTCATAGAACACCGCAGCCTTGACCACCGGGGTGACAGGATGCTGATACTCAAGACTGCCGAGCACCAGGTAGCGTCCGCCGGTGATGGCCCCCGCCTCCGGCACACCCAGCGACTGATAGCGATAACCGCGCAGCGACTGCGCACCGCCGGTACGGAACAGGTTTTCCGAGGGAATATCCTCGCGCGAACCCGCAGCGACCACCCCCAGTTCGGCCAGACCCACCACGGTACCGCCCGCAAACAGCCCATCACCGCCAACCGGCCAGAAGCGCCGGGCGCGCGCATAGGCGCGGCCAAAGCTTCGATCCGAGCCCAGACTCTGTGACGCGCCGGACAATTGCCCGCTCAGGGTGTAGCCGCGCTGGGGTTCGGTCGGCGAGTCCACCCGGTTCAAGGTGTAGGTGTAGCCCAGCACCAGTGCCACGCGGCTGTCGCGCTCAACCTGGCTCCCCGCGGCAGCCTCGAGACGCCGGTTCTCCGACTGATGGGTGAGGGCCAGAAACCCATCGCCATCCACCCGACGCTGACCGATGCCGCCATACGTCGAGGTTCTCAAAACGCGTTCGCCCGTGATGTCCTGACGGTCCAGGCTGCTCCCGACACCCAGATAGCGCGCATCAGCCGAAAGCGGCGAACGCGCATTCGCAAAGAGGCGCTGCCTCGCGCCTTCAACGACCAGCACCGACTCGGCCTGCCAGCCTGTGCCGAAGAGATTGCGGTGATCAAGCCCGATCTGCGCCCGTGGGCCGTGATCGGTGCTGAAGCCCGCGCCGAGCGCCACGCGTCGGCTCTGCATCTCGCGCAATTCCACCAGCACGGGGACCTCGGACAGCGCCGGGTCCCTCGCGACCGCTTCGAGGTCGGGTGCCACGGTGGCGCTGCTGAAATACCCCACTGCGGTGAGCCGCGACTGCATCCGCACCAGCGCCTCGAAGCTGTAGGGATCGCCTTCGCGAAAGGTACGCAGGTTTTCAACCAGTTGCCG
Organism: Betaproteobacteria bacterium; assembly: GCA_009921765.1. Next base: position 3,256 of record RFXC01000116.1, read on the forward strand.
GTCATAGCGTTCGAGGCCGCCGATTCGGAGCACCCCAAAGGTCATCCTCACGCCGCTTTCGATGACGACATGCAGATCGGCGGTCGCGCTTTGCGGATCGATCAGCGCCTCGCTGTCGGCCACCCGCGCACGCAGAAACCCGCCCGACTGGATCGCCTCAAGAAGACTTCGCTTGGCCTGTTCCCAGCGCTCAGGAAAGAATGGCGCGCCAGCGGGCAGCATCCAGCGCGACTGCCAGGACGCCGCAAGCGAGGGATCGGCCGACAGCCCACCCCGCAGTTCCAGGCGAACCGCGCGGACCGTCGCCCGCTCGCCGGCGTCGACTTCGATGCGGACGGCCGCAGCATCGCCGGTGACCCGCACTCGCGCTGCGAAGTAGCCCTGCTGCCTTGCGAGGCCCAGCACTTCATCGGGCAGGCGGGCGAAGAGGCTGTCGAACTGGTCGGGATCGTAGTCGGCGCGAAGCCGCCAGCGGCCGAGCAGGGTCCGCTCGCGAATCGGCGCCTGCAGGTCCTCGGGCGCTACGATCTCCAAGCGGTAACGCTGCGCATCAGGCTCGACATCGCCGGAAGGCTTCAATTGCAGGTTGGGCGAAAGAGGCTGCGCAACCGAAGCGGAGGTGCTCGCCGCATCCGGCCCGGCCGCGACCTCCGAGGCCGCCAGCGGCGCGATCCAGACCCCGGCCACCCAACAGCTCAGGGCGAGGCAGGAAAAGAGGGCCCGGAGCGGCTGTGTACCCGGCGATCGGCCAGGCTGCCCCCTCCCCGTGTCCAACGTTCCCCTGGAGAAGACCGGCACGTGATGTCAGGGCGGCGGATCAGACCACGATCGCGGCGGGTGCCTGCACGGGCCGCTCCACCACTTCGCCGATCTTCCAGACCTGTTCGCCCGCCGCGGTGAGCATCGCTTGCGCGCGTTCGGCCTCTGCCGCTTCAACCACTACCACCAGCCCGATCCCGCAGTTGAACACCCGGTGCATCTCGTTGTCCGCGATGGCCCCCTCATGCTGGAGCCAGCCAAAGAGCGGCGGCATCGGCCACGCATCGCGGTGCATGACCGCCTGCAGCCCTGGCGGTATGACGCGGGGAACGTTTTCGACCAGGCCACCACCGGTGATGTGAGCGATCGCCTTGACCGGCAGTCGGCTGATCAATTGCAACATCGGCTTCACATAGATCCGGGTGGGTTCGAGCAGCACATCGGCAAACCGACGCCCGTGAAAATCGTTCTCCGCCTGCGGCGCATCAACCCGCCCCCAGGCCCGCTCAAGCACCCTGCGGATGAGCGAATACCCGTTCGAATGCGCGCCGCTCGAGGCAAGCCCGAGCAAAACATCACCCGCAGCCACCCGGTCGCCGCCGATGATCCGCGCTTTTTCGACCACCCCCACTGCGAAGCCTGCCAGGTCATATTCGCCGTCGGGATACATGCCCGGCATCTCGGCGGTTTCACCGCCGATGAGTGCACAGCCCGACTGTTCGCAGCCGCGGGCAATACCACCCACCACACGCGCGGCGGTATCCACATCCAGCCGGCCGCAGGCGAAGTAGTCCAGAAAAAACAACGGCTCGGCGCCCTGCACCAGGATGTCGTTGACGCTCATGGCGACCAGATCAATGCCCACGGTGTCATGACCATTGAGCGCGAACGCGAGTTTGAGCTTGGTGCCCACGCCGTCGGTGCCAGACACCAGCACGGGTTCGCGATAGCGCTTGGGCACCTCGAAGAGCGCGCCGAAGCCACCGATGCCTGCGAGCACGCCGTCGCGCAGGGTCCGTCTGGCAAGCGGCTTGATCCGGTCGACGAGCGCATCGCCGGCATCGATATCCACCCCGGCGTCTTTGTAAGATAGCGATTCGGCTGTCATGGCGCGGCATTCCTGGCGGTCAGACCGGCGCAGGTACCGGTCGGGGGGCGTACGGCTGCTCGCCGCGCGGTCAACAGCGATGCGCTGGCAGCAGTCGATACAATGGCGGAATTCTATCCCGCTCGTTCCATGCGACCGTTTCCGCCGTCAGGCGGCACCTGGGGTCCGATGTCCGAGATTGACCACCGCCGGCAAACCTGGTTCTGGCTCGCAGTCGCGCTGCTGCTGGCCGGGGTCGTCTATTTTCTTCGCGCCACCCTCACCCCGTTCATCGCGGCGACCATCCTCGCCTACGCGCTCTCCCCCGCCGTGGCACGCATGCAGCGCTGGCGTGTGCCCAGGGCAATCGCTGCCGCCTTCGTGATGGTCATCGCCATGGCGGTGATCGTTTCGGTGGTGCTCGCGCTCATTCCGGTACTGCAGTCGGAATACCGGATGATCCGGGCGCAGCTGCCGGCGCTTGCGGCCACGGTCACCACCCGGCTCGCGCCCTGGGTCGAACAGACACTTGGCATCACGCTTGCGCTTGATGCAGCATCGATTCGCGACTGGATCGCGGCCCAGCTCGCCGGCAGCAGCCAGGACCTGTTCAGCGCGGTCATGCAGTATGCGCGTTCAGGCTGGAGCGCTGCGGTCGAGGTGATCGGGCTGGTGGTGCTGGTGCCGGTGGTGCTTTTCTATCTGCTGGCCGACTGGCCGCTCATGACCGCCCGTCTACACGAGCTGATCCCACGGCGCTGGACCGCTGCAGCCGACGGCGCGCTCAGCGAAATCGACGATCTCCTCGGCCACTATCTGCGTGGTCAGCTGCTGGTCATGTTGTCGCTTGCCATCTGGTATTCCACCGCGCTCGGGGTGGTCGGCATCAAGCACTGGCTCTCGCTCGGCGTACTCACCGGCCTTCTCGCCTTTGTTCCCTACCTGGGCTTCGGGCTGGGCCTGGTGGTGTCGCTGATCTCGGCCATGCTGCAGCTGGGGCCCGCGCAGGGCGCTCTGGCGATCGCGATCGTGTTCGGGATCGGCCAGTTGCTGGAGAGCTACATCCTCACCCCACGTCTGGTGGGCGAGCGAATTGGGCTCCATCCGGTAGCGGTCCTGTTCGCCCTGCTTGCCTTCGGTGCGGTGTTCGGGTTCGCAGGGCTGTTGCTTGCGCTACCGCTATCGGCCGTGACGCTGGTGGTCCTGCGCCGGCTCCGGCACGGCTGGCTCGCAAGCAATTTTTACCGCCGCCCGTAATCAAGCCCCATGCGCCAACTCGCACTCGACCTGATCGCCGAGGCGCCGGCCTCGTTCGACAACTTTGTTGCGGGCCCCAACACCGAGGCGCTCGCTGCGCTTCGCATGGTGGCGGCGGGCCGCTCGCCAGTCTCGCGCGTGCATCTGTGGGGCGAGCCAGCCAGCGGCAAGTCGCACCTGCTGCGCGCGCTAGGGGGTACCCCGCTCGGCCCGGCGAGCGCCATCGACGCCTTCAGCGCCTGCGGCGAGGCGGCTGCCCGGGTGATTGCGGTTGACGACTGTGACCAGCTCGACGACACCCGCCAGCTCGCCCTCTTTCGCCTGTTCAATCAGCGCGCAAGCCCGGGCAGTGCACCGATCGTCACCGCCAGCCGCCACGCCCCGATCGCCCTCACCGAGCTCCGCCCCGAGCTTCGAACCCGCCTGGGTTCGGGGCTGGTGCTCGCGCTTCGGCCACTCACCGATCAGGAGCGCGAGCAGGCCCTGCGGGAAGCAGCGCGCGCCACCGGCGTTCACACCCACGACGACGTGTTTCACTACCTCCTCACCCGCAAGGCCCGCGACCTGCGATCCTTGCTCGCCTTTTTCAGCGCCCTGGACCGCTACGCGCTTGAGCGTCAGCGCCCGCTGTCGGCTGCGCTCGCGCGTGAGTTCGACACACTGATCAACACCCCCGTCGAGCCCATGGCAGCGCCCCGCTCGATCGCCGGCTCTGGCGAACCCGGCTGATACACTTGCCGCCCTCACCATTATGAATTTCACGCCGACCCCGCCCGGCGAGCCCAGGCTTGCCCTCTTTGACCTCGACCACACGCTGCTGCCGATCGACAGCGATTACGAGTGGGCGCGATTTCTTGCGCGGGTTGGCGCCATCGACGGCGACGAACACACGCGCCGCAACGACCACTATCTGCGGCAATACCAGGCCGGCACGCTCGATATTTTCGAGTTCCTCGAATTCCAGCTCGCCCCACTCGCCGCACACCCGCGCGAGCAACTCGATCGCTGGCACCGTCAGTACATGGATGAGGTGATCCGCCCAGCCATCCAGCCCGCGGCCCGAGATCTGGTGAGCCGACACCTCGCAAGCGGTGACCTGTGCGCACTCGTCACTGCCACCAATGAATTCGTCACGGCACCGATCGCAGCCGAGTTCGGTCTGAGCCATCTGGTGGCCACCACCGTCGAAACCGTCAACGGCGCCTACACCGGCCGCCCAGCTGGCACACCGTCCTTTCGCGAGGGCAAGGTCACGCGAACGCACGCCTGGCTCGCATCGCTCGGCGCCGCTTTCGAGGGCTTCGCGACGTCGTGGTTCTACAGCGACTCCATCAATGACCTGCCGCTTCTTTCCCTGGTGACCCACCCGGTCGCCACCAACCCCGATGACCGGCTGGCACGCCTGGCAGCCGAGCGCGGCTGGGCGGTGCTGAGGCTATTCGAATGATCCGACGCCTGATCGATCGCCTGCTCAACCGCAAGGCCCGCGGGCCGCGCGCCGCCATCCGCGAAAAGGCCCGCGAATACAAGGGCACCGACATCGGTGTCATCCAGGGCGCCATTTCTGATGCCGCCTTTCGAACCTGCGAAACGCTTCAGAAAGCGGGCCACCAGGCGTTCGTGGTCGGTGGCGGCGTACGCGACCTGCTGCTTGGCCTGCGCCCCAAAGACTTCGATGTGGCCACCGACGCCACACCCGAGCAGGTGCGCAGCCTCTTTCGCCGCTCGCGCGTGATCGGCCGACGCTTTCAGATCGTGCATGTCATGTTCGGGCGCGAAACCATCGAGGTCTCCACTTTCCGGGCAATCCAGGACGAGGCGGAGACCGATGAGCACGGTCGGGTGCTGCGCGACAACGTCTGGGGCACCCAGCCCGAAGACGCCGCGCGGCGTGACTTCACCATCAACGCGCTCTACTACGATCCGCTCGCCGACCGCATCCTCGACTACCACGACGGCGTGCGCGACCTGAAAAAACGGTCGCTGCGCATCATTGGCGACGCCGAGCAGCGGTTCCGTGAAGACCCGGTTCGGATGCTGCGCGTGGCGCGGTTCGTGGCGAAGCTGGGCTTTTCGATCGAGCCCCGAACCCGTGCTCCCATCCGATCGCTGGCGCCTTTGATCTCGAACATTCCCAGCGCACGCCTCTTTGACGAGATGCTGAAGCTTCTCGTGTCGGGGCACGCCATGGCGTGTCTGCACGAGCTGCGCCGCGAGGGCCTGCATCACGGACTGATGCCGATGCTGGACATGATTCTCGAGCAACCCGACGGCGAGCGTTTCGTGACCACCGCGCTTGAACGCACCGACCAGCGTGTGCTCGCGGGCAAGCCCATCTCGCCCGGGTTCCTGTTCGCAAGCCTGCTGTGGCAGCCGGTTCGGATTCGCTGGCAGCAGGCGGTCGCCGCGGGCGCCCCCGCCATCCCGGCGCTTTCTGATGCTATCGACGCAGTGCTCGATGAGCAGGCTGAAAAGCTCGCGATCCAGCGCCGACACATTGCCGATATGCGCGAGATCTGGATGCTGCAGCCGCGCTTCGAGCGCCGTACCGGCCGCACGCCCTATGCGCTGCTCGAGCATATTCGGCTGCGCGCGGGCTACGACTTCCTGCTGCTGCGCTGCGATGCCGGCGAACTGCCGGCGGAGTTCGGAGACTGGTGGACCGAGTTCCTCGATGCAGCCCCCGACGAACGCGCAGCGCTCATCGCCCGTGCAAGCGACAGCGGCGATGGCGGTGGACCTCGCAAACGCCGGCGCCGCAGCCGGGGGCGTGGCCGCTCCGACGCCTCGGACTCGTCGGCCGCAGCGCCCGGCCCGGCTGACCGCACCGGCTGACCGCAGCATGGAGCGCCGCTGGATGATCGGGCTGGGCGCGAACCTTGGCGACGCCCGAGGTGCGCTCGAACGCACGCTCAGCCGCCTGCGACAGCACCCCGACCTGCAGATCGTTGCTGTGTCCTCGCTGTGGCGCAGTGCGCCAGTCGACGCGAGCGGCCCCGATTTTCTGAATGCGGTGCTGGCGATTGACACCACCCTTGCGCCCCAGGCCATGCTCACGCTGGCGCAGTCGCTCGAGTCACAGGAGCGGCGCGTACGCCCGCACCGCAACGCGCCGCGTACGCTTGATGTCGACCTGCTCCTCGCCGGGTCGCTCGTCCTCGACACCCCACTCCTCACGCTGCCGCACCCCCGCATGCATCAGCGCGCGTTCGTGCTCTCGCCCCTTCTCGAAGTCGACCCGCTCGCGCAGATCCCGCGTCTGGGCGCCGCCGCCGACTGGGCCAAAGCCTGCGCCGGGCAGCGTATCGAGCGGCTGGGCCCCCTCACCGACGCGAAGGGCGATGCGCCGCCCGCGGGTCCGACTGCGTTCGTACCATGAACCCGCTACCGGTTCCGCTTCAGACGGTTCTGCTGCTGGTGGCGTCCAACGTGTTCATGACGTTTGCCTGGTATGCGCATCTGCGCGACATGGCGGCCCGCCCGTGGTGGGTCGCTGCGCTGGCGAGTTGGGCGATCGCCCTGTTTGAATATCTGCTTCAGGTGCCAGCCAACCGGATTGGCTACAGCGTGTTTTCGCTGCCTCAGCTCAAGATCCTGCAGGAAGTCATCACGCTCGCGGTCTTCGTTCCGTTCGCGGTCCTTTACATGAACCAGCCGGTCAAGCTCGACTACCTGTGGGCAGCGCTTTGCATGATGGGCGCGGTCTACTTCATCTTCCGGTCTTAATGCCATGGTCACCGCCCCCTCCACACCCCTGCCGTCACCCTTTGAGCGCTATCGACATATCGTGATCGAAGGACCAATCGGCGCAGGCAAGACATCGCTCGCGCGTCGCCTGGCCGAGCGCTTTGGCGCAGAAACCGTGCTGGAGGAACCCGCCGACAATCCGTTCCTCGAGCGGTTTTATCGCGACAGTCGCCGCTACGCGCTACCCACCCAGCTCTTCTTCCTGTTCCAGCGGGTCGCGCAGCTTCGTGAACTCGCGCAGCGCGACCTGTTTGCGCAGGCCGTCGTGGGTGATTTTCTGCTCGACAAAGACCCGCTGTTTGCGAGGCTCACCCTCGATGACGATGAACTGCGTCTCTATCAGAACATTCTTGCAAGCGTGCAGCCCCAGGCGCCAATTCCCGACCTGGTGATCTGTCTGCAGGCCCAGCCCGACACCCTGATTGAACGCATCCGGCGACGCGGCATCGACATGGAGGCCTCCATCTCCGAGACTTACCTGCGCGCGCTGATCGATCAGTACAGCCGGTATTTCCACGACTACGACGCAGCCCCGCTTCTGATCGTGAATACCGAGCGCCTGAATCCGGTCGATAGCGAAGACGACTTTCAGACGCTGGTCCGCCACCTTGCCGAGTTGCGCGGGCGCCGCAGTTTTTTCAGCGTCGGCCAATAGCGCAGCCTCTGCGCCGACCGTCACACGATTGTCATTTGGCAGCCCGATACTAAGGGGTTGCCAGATCGCCCCCCTCGTATGAGCGCACGAATCCTGATCGTCGAAGACGACCCGCAAATCCGCGAACTGCTGCGCGTGAACCTGCAGCACGCGGGGTTTACGCCGGTATGCAGCGAAAGTGCCGAAGCGGCCAGCGCCGAGCTCCAGCTTCGCCTGCCCGATCTGATCATCCTCGACTGGATGCTGCCGGGTCGCTCGGGTATCGAGTTCGCGCGCGACATCCGGTCGCACAGCCGGGCCGCCGACATCCCGGTGCTGCTTCTCACCGCCCGCGCACAGGCAGGAGCCACTGGAATTCGCCGGACTGCGGCTGGAGCCCGAGACGTTGCGCGTGTTCTCGCACGGCGCGCCAGTCGACCTCAGCCCCACCGAGTTCAGGCTGCTCCAGTTCCTGATGCGCCACCCCGACCGGGTCCTGTCCCGCGCGCTGCTTCTCGATCGGGTCTGGGGAGACAACGTGTATATTGAGGAACGGACGGTCGACGTTCACATCCGGCGCCTGCGCCTTGCCCTCACGCCTGGCGGGCACGATCGACTGATCGAAACCGTGCGTGGAGGCGGCTACCGCTTCCTGCCTCAATAAAGGTCTGGCAGTCACCTTGATCTGGTTTCGCTCGCTTGGGTTCGCGGCACTCATCATCCTGGTGGCGGCGTGGCTGCATCGCTTCCTGTCGCCTGCGTTTGCCTTGGTGCTCCTGGCGGTCGCACTGGTCGTGGCGGTTCTATATCAGGCCAGTTTTGTGTCACGCCTCACGGCCTGGGCCAATCTCCCGCGCAACCGCCCCTTACCGATTGGCTGGGGAATCTGGACCCCGCTCATCGAGCGTCTGAACCGGGTCTCGCGCCAGCAGCAAGCGACCGTCACCGAACTCGGTTCCGAACTGGAACGCATCCATGCGGCGGTCGACCGACTGCCCGACGGCCTGGTGCTGCTCGACCGCTATGACCACGTGAGCTGGAGCAATCAGGCGGCGCAGTCGCTCCATGGCATCTTTGGCACGCAGCGGCCCGTTCATCATTTCATTCGTCAACCCGAGTTCGCAGAAATGCTGCAGCGGCGCGGGGGCGGGGCACAGACCCAGCGTCTGCAATTGAACACGCAGCCCGGCCGCATCTTCGAACTCCAGTTGCATGAGACCGATGCCGAACATCGGCTGCTCATCACGCGAGACATCACCGACCAGGCGAAGCTCGATGCAGTTCGAAGCGACTTCGTCGCCAACGTGTCCCATGAAATTCGTACTCCCGCCACGGTGATCGCGGGATTTGCCGAAACCTTGCTGTCGCTTGATCTCGACGACAAGACGCGGCGCGAATATTTGAGCGCGATCTTGCGTCAGAGCGAAACCATGGGGCGGCTGGTAGGCGACCTGCTGCTGCTCGCCTCCCTCGAGCGCGCCGCTGACCGGCTGGATGAATCGGCGATCGAGCTTCAGCCGCTACTTGAATCACTGGTCTACGAAGCGCGCGCCCTGTCCGGTGGGCGCCACGACATCAGTCTCGAGTTCGAAGGGCCGCCCCGGCTGATGGCCGTCCCGGCTGAAATTGAAAGCGCAGTCCGCAATCTGGTCACCAACGCGGTGCGCTACACACCCGACGGCGGCGCTGTCGCTGTGAGCTGGCGGGTACGTGATGATGAGGGCTGGCTTGCCGTTCGCGATACCGGCATTGGTATCTCTACCGAGCACCTGCCACGCATCACCGAACGCTTCTACCGGGTCGATCGCAGTCGTTCACGCGACACGGGCGGCACCGGACTGGGTCTGGCCATTGTCAAGCGTGTTCACACTCAGGTTTCCGGCGCGTAGGCTGCTGGCGGATACGCTGGCCCCAGCGACGGAAGATGGCGAGACGACTGTTGCAGCAGGCCCGTAAACACCTCGCAGATCGGACATCTACAATCGGACCCGATGGCTTACTGGTGCATGCGTTATCGTCATTCCTTATTCGCGATTTACAAAGCCGATAGCTAGCGATTACCTGCTGCAAGGTACCGAAACCACTCCTCGGAACGATCGGCTCCAGCTGCGCCGGGGATCGGTTGCCAGCCTTGCAAAGTTCCAGCGGCAGTGGGGATCGGACATTCCTCTCGGGCAACAGGGGCTTGAGTTGCTACGAGAATTAATTTATGGTCAACCGCTCGGCCGTCGCTCAGGGCTTCCATCGCCCTTTGGACTTTGGACTAAACAGGAAGCTACGCATCATGTCTGACGCTAGGATCCGTCTCGATCTCACCAACTATAAAAGTGGTACTGAATCGATAGACGCGCCGCTTACCTACACTGCAGCGGACAAAAGCGCAGGCCTGAGCGCGGGCGTTGCGGGACTGGGCGGAAGCGACACCTTCAACCTCGATGCGACGGGCACCTATGTTGGTGGCTCCGGGTCGGATACTTTCACTCTGAGTTCGGCGCTCGTGG
>RFXC01000117.1 GCA_009921765.1 Betaproteobacteria bacterium
AATGGCGACCAGGTGCTGAGGCACACCCGACGCCACAGCGAGCCAGGCGGTGCTGATCAGAGACTGATGAAACCATTCATCGGCGAGTACAAACAGATAGTTGTCGAGTCCGACAAACCGCGCACTCGCGAGCCCCTGCACCGGATCCCAGTCGTGTAGCGACATGTAGAACGAGAACGCGATCGGATACACCCCGAAGACCGCAAACAGCAGCAAAAAAGGCGCGAGAAACAGCCATGGCGCAACAGCCGGATCGCGACCGCGAAGGCGATCGATCAGCGAGATCCGCACACGCGCAGGCCTCGGCTCAGCCACCTGTAACTGCTGTGCACTCATCCGCGCACCCGTTCTGCGCGTCGTTCAAGCACACGCGCTGCGTCTTCAATCGCCCGCTCTGGATCCTTTCCACGAATCAGCACGCGATCGAGTTCGGCATTGACGATTTCCTCGGCAAGCGGGTCCAGGCGATGGACGCCCACCGGCGGAATCGCAAGCGCGATCTCGCGCCAGAGCCGACGCGCGCGCTGGCCGCCGAAAAATGGCATGGCCTCCTCGAAGAACGGATCCTGATGCGCGGTTTGCAGCGCCGGGAATGCATCATGGCGGCGGAAGGCGTCGAGTTGCAGCGCGGGATCTCCGGCCAGCAGCCGCAGCATGGCCCAGGCCTGCTCGCGTCTGGGGGAATGCGCGGCAATCGCGTAGAAACTTCCACCCCACGAGGCGCGCGCCCCCCCGGGCAGTTCTCCCGTACGCCAACGACCGGCTGTGGCGGGCGCCAGCCAGTTGGCCAGATGGCCCCCAAACCACGCGCCCATCAGGAGCGTCGCGATGCGGCCTCGGCGCAAGCCCTCTGCCCAATCGTTACTCCATGCGCTCACCCGCGCATCGAGATCGTGGCGCCGCACCTCGCGCGCCAGCCGGAAGGCAAGCCGGAAGCGCTCAGAGTCCAGGCGCGGCCGGCCCTTCGCATCGAAATACAATCCGTCACCCGGCTCGATCGCCGAGCGGATGATGGCGTCCTTCAGATCTCTTGCATGCGGCAGCAGGTAGGGGCCGTCAGCCGCACGAAGCAGCCGCCCCGCCTCCACGAACCCTTCCCATGAGGACAGCACCTGCTGCTCGGTGATGCGGGCGCGTTCGAGAAGATCCGCCCGGATAAAGCTCACGCCTGGCCCAATGTCGACCGGTAGCGCGTATAGCCCGCCAGCGAGCCGGCATTGCGCAATGGCATAGGGCACGACACCCGTGCTCAACTCGGCAACTCCCGGCAACGTCGACAGGTCAGCCAGCGCACCGCTGGCCGCAAACCGCGCCAGGAACCCGAACTCGACAGCCATCAGATCGGGCAGGCCTTTGCGGGCAGCCATGGCGGCCGTGAGCGCCGAGTGGTGATCTCCGAACTCGCGCGCCACCAGTCGGATATCGAAGCCCGGCGCGATGGACTGCCAGCGCGGGCGGGTATCACGAAGAATCTGGTCGAGCGCCGGGTAGGCCGCAATATCAAGGGGCGCCGCTGCCGGTTGGGCGCGCACGAGTGAAGCCACCGACACCGAGGCAGCCGACGCGCCCAGAATGCCCAGGACACGACGCCGGCCGTGCGAAGGCATCACTTTGTGAAAGCGCTTGCAGAAGGGGGCGTGCGGCGAGGGCATGGCGCTTCGCATCGAACGACCTTAAGCAGCCCGACTGGAGCGCGATGCGCGCGCACCGGCGAGCGCAACTTTGCGGGTGGACTCGCGCACTACCAGTGAGACCGACGGCGCACGCACCGCGGGGTCACGCTTGTCGATCATCATGAGCAGCGCCTGGGCAGACAGGTCGCCCATTTGATCGACCGGTTGCCGGACGGTGGTAAGCGGAGGCAGGAAATAGGCCGCGGTAGACAGATCGTCAAACCCCACCACCGAAATATCGTCGGGCACCCTCAGCCCGCGGTGATGAAGCGCAAGTTGCAGACCGAAAGCCGTCTGGTCGTTGGCACAGAAAACCGCGGTGAAAGGCTCGCCCATCGCAAGCAGCCGCTCCCCGGCGAGCCGCCCGCCCTCTTCGCGAAAATCGCCCGGTGTTACCAGCGCAGGCACCCAGGCGATACCGGCCTGGTCGAGCGCATTTCGGTACCCCTTCAAGCGCGCCTGGGCATCGGGGTGATCACGCGGCCCCGCGATGAAAGCGATCCTCCGGTGCCCCAGATCGATCAGGTGCTCGGTGGCGAGCCGCGCCCCGGCTTCGTCATCCACCGACAGACTGAAGACGCCCGGTGCATCAAGCGTGCGGCCGGTGACCACCACGGGCAACTGCTGGGCGAACTCCGCGATACGCGCAGCGCCCAGACGACCCGCAAACAGAATCAGTCCGTCCACACGGCGCTGAATGAGCTCGCGGATACAGCGCTCCTCGTCATCGGAATTCCAGTGACCGCTCATGAAGATCGGGGTGTAGCCACTTGCCTGCAGCGTTCGCTCGATGCCGTGCATGCCCTCGCCGTAGAAGGGGCTGTCGATTGCCTGCGTGACGACACCGATGGCGTTGGAGCGGCCAGTGGCGAGCCCGCGCGCGAAGGCATTCGGCTGAAAACCCATTTCGCGAATGGCCAGTTCGACCGCGCGCTGTTTGGTGGCGGCCACCCGCGCCGTGCCGTTCAATACCCTCGACACGGTGCTCTCTGACACACCCGCCTTGCGCGCCACATCGGAGATTGTGCTTCGGTTCATGCTGCAATCGCGGCAACGGTTTCAACTGGAAACTCGGCGGACCAGCGCAGCTGCCAGGACTGCGGCAGCACCAGGCAGAGCGCACCGAGTTCGGCTGTTCTGGACGGGTCGCTCACAGCGACCACGCTCGCGCCCGCGAGCATACCCCGCATTCCGGGGTAGCGGCCAGACTCAAACAGCCGGGCCCGCAATGCCGGCAGCAGCACATCGGACTGGCTGCAGAACAGGCCGCCACCGATGGCGATCCGTTCAAGATCGAGGGTGACAAACAGGTTGTAGACGAGATCGGCGATTGCATCGAGCGCACCGTCCACGATGGCGACAGCCGCGCTTTCACCACGCCGCCAGGCATTGAACAGATCAAGGGTCTCACCGCCCCAGGCGCGTGCTAGAGCCGCTCCCCCGGCAAGAGACTCGACATCGCCTTCGTTGCCGCAGCCACACCGAGGGCGCAGCGATTGCGCGGACGGCACCATGCTGTGGCCGGCATGACCTGCATTACCCGACTTGCCGCGCACCAGTCGCCCGTCCAGCATCAAGCCCACACCAATGCCGGTACTCCAGGTGAGATAGGCACCGTGGCTCACGCCGCGGAGCGCACCAAAACGGTATTCGGCACAGAGTGCCGCCTGGGCATCGTTGGCGATCGCAAGCGTGCGTTCGCCGAATGCCTCGAGAAGCGGCGCCTCGAGTGCCACCCGCATCCAGCGATTGGGCAGATCGCTCGCAGGCGACAAGCCGCCGCAAAGATTGGGCGCAGCGCTTCCCAGTTGCCCTGCCTGCCCTTCGAAGGGCCCGCAGGCGGCAACGCCCACCGCCTGAAGTGCTTCGGAACTCACCCCTGCTTCCCGGCAGCAGCCGTCCAGCAGTGCCAGCATTGCCCGGGCAATGGTGCGCTCATCGCCACTGCGGGGCACCGGCGCACGCGCGCGCGCCACCACGCCCGACTCGTTGGCCACACAGGCGGCGATTTTGGTGCCGCCCAGATCGATGCCTGCGATCACCGCTTGACCGTCCCCGCGCCCGACGCGCGCACGGCATGCGAAAGCCGCCCCGGCTCGGCCTGCAAGGCCATGCCGTCGCTGAAGCGGATGGTTCGCGCGCTCCGACCCGCCGGCTGATAAGCGACATAGGTTCGATCGCCGTTTTCATGAACGAACACCGTATAGAGCGCGGAATCGGCGGTCACGCTACGGTCGATCCGGCCTGCTGCCTGCAGCGTGCTCAGCCAGTGAAAGGTGCGGGTGCGGGTCTCGCCCAGTTCGACTGAGCCGCGCGGATTCCAGCGCTTCATGCCTGCGGCCGGATCTGCAAGGGCCAGAAACGACGCAAACACGTCTTGCCAGATGTCGGCTGGCGTGCCATCACTCTGACCGCGCGAATCGTAGCTTTTTCGCGCGCGCTCAAGCCCCGAAAAATAGCGGTCCATGTAGGGGCGCGGCAGCGCCAGATAGGTCGAGGCGGGCGTAATGGGCAGAAGGTTGATTCCCTGGATCTGACGCGGCTCTTCGGTCCACCAGGTGCTGTAGGCATATTTGCCGCCAAACACCATGCTCGCGAGCGGCTTGTCGAAGCCCTTGTCAAGCAGCGTGCCCTCGACATCGAGCCAGTATTGCAGCACGGCTGCTGCCTCGTGAAGGTAGAGGTAGATACCCAGATCACGGAGGGCGCGATCGCCGGTGAGTTCGCCCCAGAGCACCAGCGCCGCCCAGGCATTGACGGCCTCGGAGGAAGACTCCTGATTGTTGCCATGCCCGAAATAGATTCCGTCGCCGCCAGCCCAGGAGTGCCCGGCATAGGGATCAAAGTTGCGCAGAAAGGGAAAATCAGCGCGGCCACGCTCGGCAGTGGCGATGTCGGCAATCAGCCGCCCCACCATGCCGCCTGCGGCACCGGGTAAAGCCCAGGCCGCATCGCGCCGCGCGAGCTGCACCGCGGCCATCAGCCAGTAGCCGTAGTGAAAATGGTGGTCATTCATGGCCGCGACGCTGCCGAATTCCTCCGGATAGCCAAGCACCGAACCCGTACCCCGATCAAGCACGAATCTCGGACCCGCGCCGGTAAACCACTGGGAAAAGCGGCGCCGGACCAGTGTCTCGAGGGTGCGCGCCGCCTCGTCCTCGCCGGCTTCGGCGGCAATCGCCATCAGATGGGCAAGCGCAGCCAGGGTCTTGCCGGTCCAGTAGGTGCCCTGTCCCATACGGCCGAACATCGCGGGCGCACGGCGTACGTCGCCGCTCAGGAGACTTCGGATCCGATCCCGCTCTTCGGCTCCCCCCAGCATGGGCCAGGCGGGAAGAATGCCGCGCCATTGCATCTCGGTGCTGAAGGAGTCGGCCGCAAGCACAGGCATGGGCCCACGAATGGCATCGAACACTGGCGCGCTGGTTCGCTCCCCCGACAAATAGCGGCTCTGATGCGGGTAGAGCGAAATCAGCGGGACCGTCTCCGAGCCGCTCACTGCACGGGTCTTGAGCGCGTAGCGGGTCAGCAGCTTTCCCGAGGCTTCTTCAAACTGCCAGCTGACCTGGGTGGACTCGACAAAGGCAAAAGCGTGACGGGTGAACCGGTCCAGTGTGGCTGGATCAGCGTCCGGCAGGGCCGCAACCGACAGCACCCGCCTGTCAGCCGGCAACTCAACCGTCAGCTCCTGCCCGGCGGTCGCCGCCACCGTGGAACCGGCTGGCGCGAACACCGCCCACTGCCGCCCGCGGTGCTCGAACCGGATGACCAGATCCGAGGTCGTCGACGGGGCTGTCGCAGGCGAAAGCAGCCGAGCATCGGCGGCCAACCGGATACGTGCCGCCCCATCAGACAACGAGAAATAGGCATACACCCCGCCATGCAGGATGGTGGCGTCCAGGTGCCGAGCGCCGCCCGCCATCCGGATCTGGATGTGCCAATCCCCCGCATCGTGAAGGCGCGCATCCTCGGGCGTGAAAGCGCTTGCACCGATTGTGACCGCCGGCTCATGGGGATACTGGATTTCGGGCTGCTTGCCCTCGACGGGGACGTGTCGACGGACCGGGAGACTGACCTCCAACCCTGCCTGCGACGCACGAAACGACAGCGGATGCGCATGCAGCACGTCGGACCAGCGCTCGTACATGACCGACGAATACCATTGGTTGGTGGGGACCGCGCGCGCCAGCATGGCCCCACTGCGATAGGTTGCCGGCTTGGGCCGGATGCTGCCAAACCCCGAAGGCGGCTCGGCAAACAGCACGCCCTCGCCCACCCGCAGGTCTTGCGCGGGCTGCGCCAGTGCCAGCCCCGTCAAGCCTGTGCAGCTCAGTAGTGCGGCCACGGCGACACCCATCAATCGGCACCGCGCGGAGCGATCTGCCGGCTGGCGAACGCTTTTCATGGGTACGGCTCAGAAAACGAGGTTGAAGCCGACCGTAGCGGCAGAACCGCTCCGGTCATAGTGCGAATTGAAGCCCAGGAACAGGTTGTCGGGCATGCTGACAGGCGCTGGACCGAGGCGGCCCACGCGCGACCAGCCGATGCCGCCGTAGACGCTCGCCCCTTTATGCAGCTCCGGCAGCTTCCGGTAGATGCCGAGGTTGAGACTCAAGGCCGTGTTGCTCTGCCCCCACTCGATCGGGTTGGCGCTCGATGCGCGCCCGTAGTAGACGCCACCCGCGGTGTAGGTGTACAGACCGCGGTAGTGGCTCCAGCCCAGCATCAGGTCGTAATTGGAGGCTCGGTAGCCGGTGTAGTCGGAATTGAGGTCGCCATAGTTGAAGCCCGGGTCGAGACCAAACAGGCAAAGCTTTTGGACGCTGTCGTAGGCGCAGCTCGCCGCTGATCCGGTCCAGCGGTTGTGACGCGCGCCATACGTGAGCATGTTCTGCGGATTGGGCCAGTAATTGCCCTGAAGGATGGCCGCGCTTTGCCCAGGTTTGCCCGCGCGCCTGGGCAGCCACGTGCCCCCCACCGACATCGCGTCCGGATCGCCAATCCATCCCACCAGCGGCGCCTTGCCGAATGAACTCTGGCGCGCGCCGGTCACGTTCTGCAGCGTGAATTCGATCAGATGCCGCTCGCGGGAATATTGCAGGAACAACTCCACGAGGCGCGGCTCTGTCGCACCGGGTTGGTACGCAATGTTCGATTGGGTCACGCGGTTCTGCTGAACCAGGTCAGTGTTGAGGCGGTCACGCCCCAGACTGAGTTCGAAAGTGAGCTTGCCGATGCCGTCCTCAAAAGGCTTGCTGGTGAGGCGCAACGCCTCGGGCATGACGCTGAAGCCCGCGCCGGTACCTGCCCACTGGTTGGCAAGGCCAATCGGATAGCTGAAGGAATCAGAACGTGCCCAGGTGCGAGACAACTGCGTGCCGTAGCGCACAAAACCCAGATCGGGGCGGGAGACGCCAACAAACTTCTCGAACCAGTCGCGGTTGGCGAGGCCCTTGCCACTGCGGTAGCTGACATCGGAGGCGGAAAACCATTCGCCAAGGTCAGCGGTCGACCGCCAGCGATAGCTTGCGCGCGCTTCGAAGGTGACTGCACCCTCGGTTTCATGGCTGTAGCCCAGAGCGAGTTGCTGGAGCGCAAGAGAGGACGCGCGACTGCCGAGCGTGGGGTTGCTCGGCACGGGAACGAAGGCGTTCCGCTGGTCGTACTTGTAGAGCGAATCGTTGGGGGAAATCTGTCGTGGAGCCTCGGATGCGCGCGTGGCCTCAACCTTCACGAAACCCGAGATTTCCCAGGTGTTGCCCTTGGTGTCCTGAAACGTTTCAGCCTGGCTGCCAAAGGGCAGCACGAAGCCGAGCATGAGGGCGGCGCGGCGGGCAAAGCGCATGCGGTGTCTCCGGGATCGAATGGTTTTAGAGGAATCCAGCGCGTCTTTGAAAGCGCTTTCAAAAAGTGTCTCACATGCCCTGAAATGCTGTCAACAGTCGGGATTCAGCGCTCCGCGCTGGCCTGCACCGGGGGCAGGAACGGGCTGGAAAAGTTGGGCCAGGCTGGCCGACGGTCAACCGACCGCGCTTTCCACATCCGTCATCGGCGAATGACGAACGTCAGTTCCCTTGACCACGTAGATCACTGCCTCGGCAAGATTCTTGGCATGGTCGCCGATTCGCTCCACTGCCTTGGCCACAAACACCAGGTCAATACAGGCGCTGATGGTGCGGGGATCTTCCATCATGTAGGTGATGAGTTTGCGAAGCAGTCCTTCGAACTCGTTGTCAATCTGACGATCCTGCTTGATCACCTCGAGCGCCCCCAGGGGATCAAGACGCGCAAAGGCATCGAGCGCCTTTCTCAGGAGCTCGACCGCCATTTCCGCTTCGAACTGCAGGTCGTTCACGGGGAGCCGCAGCCGCGTGGCGAGCCCCACGTCGAGCAGACGCTGAACTACACGCGCGGTTCGCGCCGCCTCGTCACCCACCCGCTCGAGGTTGGCAATGATGCGGCTGATCGAGATGAGCAGTCTCAGATCACGCGCGGTCGGCTGTCGCAGGGCGATGATCCCGGAAAGCTCGCGGTCGATTTCCACTTCGAACCGGTTCACGCGCTGCTCTTCCCGGAGAACCTCGGCAGCGGCTTCACCATCGAAAGCCGTCATGGCGGCTACCGCCTTGATGACCTGACTCTCGACGAGCCCACCCATCTCGAGCACGCGTGAGGACACCGTGCTGAGCTCAGCGTCAAACTGAGTAGAAAAATGCTTGTCCACAATCACCCCCCGTTCACAGTATCAACCACACGGCTTGCGTTTGAGGACACTTTCAACAGGGTTTCTCGGATGAGTCAAGAAACATCAATCGTCCGGAGGGGTGACTCGCGCTCAGGCGACGTTTCGAATCGGTTCGGATCGACGCTGACTCCGCGCGATCGCAGAGTTGACCCGCGGCATGACTTCCTGCGCCATCAATTCCATGGAACGGCGCGAGAGCGCCGGATCGACCTGATCCATGCCCGCATAAACGATCTCGCCGAAATCCCCCGCCTCTTCGCGCAGCGCGAGGATCTGGTCGACCACCTGATCGACCGTGCCGCAGAGCACCAGATCGTCTAGCAGTCGATCAAGCGTGAGTGCGCTGTCGTCTTCTTCGGCGTGCCGCTTGAAGATGACATGGCGCTTGGAGAGCATCATCTTGGTGAGCATCTGCCGGTAATAGTACCGGTAGGGACTACGCGCATCGTCCTTGCCGTAGGCCCGCGCCGTGGCTGCGTCCTCGGCTACAAATATGGTGCGCGCAACGCGCCATTCTTCGGGGTTGGCGGCAACGCCAACCGATGCCTTGCCTTCGGCGTAGTTCGTCCAATGGCTGGCGAGCCAATGCGAAAGCAGGAAGTTGGCCGACATGGGGTGAAAGTCGCGCCGCCCCATGAGCGTTACGCCCTTCGACGCAGGCGCCACCACCGTGCCCACGATCTCGGGCCGAGGCTTCTGGTAGGGCTTCATCATCACTCCGCGGCCGATCTCTGGCACACGGGTCTTGCGGGTGGAAACCTTGAAACGGTTGTCGGGAAAATCGATATCGTAGGGCGGGTCGCGTTCCCAGATCGCAAGGATCACATCGATCGCTTCAGCAAAGATCCGGTTGCGATCCTGGTCGAGAATGCCGAGCGCCTCCGCGTCCGAGGCCAGAGCGCCGGGGCTCACGCCGAAGATGAACCGGCCCTTCGAGAGGTGATCGAACATGGCGGCATGCGCGGCCACCAGCGTGGGATGCGTGTGAGACAGGTTGGACGTGCCCGACCCCAGCCGGATCTGCTTCGTTTCACCGATCAGCGTGGCGAGAAAGATAAAACTGTTGGTGACGTTCTCGGCGAGGTCGGTGAGATGCTCACCCACGAACGCGTCATGGAATCCCAGCTGGTCGGCAAGGATGATCGCCTGCCGGTCTTCCTGAAGCGTGACGGTGGGGTCTCGCTCGAGCGGGTGCAGGGGCATGGTGAAGTAACCAAGACGCATGGCGCTGTCCTCCAGAAGGGTAATTTCCGTATCCGGCCGACTATAAACCCGTTCCGCGCAGAAGCGCTGCTATCCTTGCCTGGAGCGTCGGTTTTCAGG
This sequence comes from Betaproteobacteria bacterium, assembly GCA_009921765.1. Next base: position 9,742 of record RFXC01000117.1, read on the forward strand.
CGCAAACGATGCCGGCAGGCGGGTCAGTCCCGCACATGTCGGTGCGAACCAGGAGACACCCATGATCCGATCCCGTTTCAAGACCCTCATGGCGGCACTGGTCGGTGCCACCACTGCGCTGGCGCTCTCGGCCGGGGCCTCAACAGCCAACGCCCAGGCGGCCTACCCTAACAAGCCCATCCGAATCATCGTCCCTGCGGGCGCGGGCGACAGCTGCGACCTGCTCTCCCGACTGGTTGCGCCCAAGTTGACCGAGCGACTGGGTCAGGCGGTCGTGGTCGACAATCGGCCTGGCGGGGCCGGTCAGCTCGGGCTGGTCCTGGTCAAGCAAGGGGCGCCCGATGGCTACACACTGGGCTGCGGTCAGGGCGGCAACATGGTGATCGTGCCGCTTTCATATGCCAAGGTGGCCTACAACGCGCGCGCCGACTTCACGCCCATCGCCATGATGGCCTCCAATTTTCTCGCGCTGGTGGTCTCGAACCAAACACCGTTCAAATCGGTCAAGGACGTGATCGACTACGCCCGCGCCAACCCCGGCAAACTCACCTTCGGCACCAACGGCGAGGGCGCGTTCCTGCACTTTGCCACCGAGCAGTTCCGACTGCTCGCAGGCTTCGAGTACATCCATGTGCCGCATCGCGGCATGAGCGATGTGTTCACCCAGATGATAGGCGGCGAGATCAACGCGTCGCTGGGTTCATTCATCGCGGTACAGCCGCTCGCCGATGCCAACAAAGTGAGGCTGCTCGGCATCGCCCGCGCACAGCGCTCACCCGACTACCCCAACGTACCCACCATCGCCGAAACGCTGCCGGGCTTCACCTCGGGTGGCTGGTTCGGCATCATCGGACCTGCGGGCCTGCCGCCCGAAATCGTATCGGTGCTCAATCGCGAAGTGAACTGGGCGCTGACCCAGCCCGATGTACGCGAGCGGATGCGCAAGATGGGACTCGACATCCACATCGAAGCGCCCTCGTTTCTGACTCAGGCGCTTGAGCGCGACGAACAGTTGTGGGGCAAGGTGATCAAGGATATTGGCTTTAAGCCGCGCTAAAGAGGCTGGCGGGCGACGGGCTCTGTCTGGTCGCCCGCGCCCTCAAGGACCTGCCTGCCTGCTATTGCACCTCGACCACTAACCCACCGCGTTCAGCACCTGCCCGCCGGCTTCCACCGGCTTCGCATGGATCAGGATCACCGCGATGACACAGGTTTCGGTCCCGCGATTGATCCAGTTGTGGATGGTGCCGCGCTGGACCATCACATCGCCCGCCTTCAGGTGAACCTCGACCCCATCGTCGAGCTCCATGTGGATTTCGCCTTTCATCACCACCAGGTAATCGATGGAATCGGTTCGGTGCATGCGCGCCTCGACCCCGGGGCGGAAGTCGAGAATGCGGAACACGCTGCCGTTTTCGATCATCGTGAACTTGCCCTCGCGCTTTCCGCCATCGAGATTACCGTCGTTGTTGGCGGGCACCGTATCGGTGGTCCAGATGTTGCAGACGAAGGCGTTGCCCCGCCCCTGGCGGAAGTGCTGGCAAACCTCATCGATCATCACGATGGCCTTGCCGTGGTCGTCGTGGCCGGTGACGACGCGACGGATACTGGGAACGTTGGGGTCTTGCATGGTGGACTCCGGTGGGTGCTGCAGGCAATTCGCTTGGAGCCCGACACGGGCCCGCTGCGGTTTGGAAACCGATATCCTGCTACGCTGAGAGCGCCTCGGCAACCTTGGTCAATCAGTTCACGGCTTATTCCGGAAAGGTCACCACCATCATGCCCTTTGCACAAATCCGCGGAATCCGCATGCGTTATGAAATCGTCGGTGAGTCGGGCGCGTGGGTTGCGCTCATTACCGGCGGCCGTCGCGGTTACGACGAATTCGTGCCGCTCGCGCGGCGGCTCGCTGCACAGGGCTATCGGGTCGTGCTGCACGACCGGCGCAATACCGGCGCCACCGATATCGTGATTGAAGGCGATGTGCCGGAGGAAACGCTGTGGCTTGATGACCTGCATGAGCTCCTTGAAACGCTCGGGGCAACCCCCGCTTTCATCGGCGGATCGTCCGCCGGCGCACGCACCGCCATGCGCTTTTATCTGCGCTACCCAAACAGGGTCCGCGGGCTGCTGCTCATGCGGGTTACTGGCGGCGCCTTCGCCGCTGGGCGACTCCCCGACATGTACTACGGGCAGTTCATCAAGGCAGCGCGCGAGGGCGGTATGGCAGCCGTCTGCGCACATCCGCAGTATCAGGAAAGAATTGCCGCCAACCCGCCCATGCGGGAGCGCCTCATGTCGATGCAGGCCGAGGACTACATCGCGGTCATGAGCCGGTGGCAGGAAATGTTCATTGCCGGCACCCGGTTGCCCGTGATGGGAGTCACCGATGAGGAACTGGGCTCGATCCGGGTACCCACCGTGGTGATTCCCGGTAATGACCTCACCCACGCATCGGCGAATGGCGCGCTGGCGGCTGCGCGAATCCCGGGCGCCACGCTGCACTCGCTCCCGGTCACCGATCAGGACATCCCGTTGATCCCGTATCCCGAATGGGAGATCTACGAAGACGAGATCGCGCAGGTGTTCGTCCGGCACATGCGCGCAATCGAGGGGGTTCGCGCCTGAACGGGAACCCCGGGTGCGGTTGAACTGCGCTTGCGGTGGCGGCCACCAATCCGTTAGTCGGTCAGGGCAGCCCAGCTCCCGGCACTTCGACCTCAACCACTTCGATACAGCCATCGCGTTTGTTCGCCATTCCCGGCCCAGCGCCACTGTTGGTGAGCACGAAAAGGGTCTGGCGCCCAGGCCCGCCCAGCATGCAGGCGTAGGAATTGCGCTGACCGGTTCGGATCTCTTCGGCAATCTTGCCGCCCTCAAACACCCGAACCATGCGGTTGCCGGTAGGGTTGCTCACCCATACGGCGCCTTCAGCGTCCAGACAAATGCCATCGGGTGCCACGCCCTCGATCTGGGCAAACAGGCGGCGATTGACCAGCCGACCATCGGGCTCGATGTCAAAACGGGTGAGACGGTGCGCGAAGGTTTCGCCGACGATCAGGCTCCTGCCATCGGGGGTGATCACCATACCGTTCGGAAAGACCACATCATCGGCCGCGCTCATGACCTCGCCACGCTCGGAGATGAAGGCGATGCAGGTGTTGCGCGGCGACTCGCCAGCATGGCGGTCATAGCCGAAGTTGCCCACCCAACTGCGGCCGCGTGCATCGGTCACCATGTCGTTACAGGGTCCGGTGGCAAGACCACCAAGATCTGCATGCGGCTCAAGCTTGCCGGCGCGCAGTCGCATCACCCTCTTTTCGAGCATGGAGACAACCAGCAGGTCGCCGTCCGCTGTCCAGCCCAGCCCGGACGGACGCCCCGGCACCTCGGCAATGGTCTCGTCGCGGCCAGCCAGATCCACCGTCATGACACGAAACGAATAGAAATCGGAGAACCACAGCCGGTCACCGCGCCAGCGCGGGGCTTCGGGG
>RFXC01000118.1 GCA_009921765.1 Betaproteobacteria bacterium
CCCACGCGGTCGAGCAGCTGCCGGGCGAGCGGCTCTGCGTCACGGCGGCCGGCGAGCTCGAGCGGGAGCATCACATTTTCCAGCGCGTTCATTTGAGGCAGGAGCTGAAACGACTGAAACACAAAGCCCAGATTGCGCGCGCGCCATGCCGCGCGCTGTTCTTCGTCCAGTTCGGTCAGCTGCGTCCCAAAAATGCCGATACTGCCTTCGCTCGGACGGTCGAGTCCGCCCAGCAAGCCCAGCAGTGTTGATTTCCCCGATCCCGAGGCCCCGACAATGGCCGCCGACTGGCCTCCCTCGATCCGGAAGCTGACATGATCGAGAATCGTCAGCCAGCCATCCGCATCACGCACCCGCTGGGTGAGGCCGTCAACGATAATTGCGCTCATGAAAACCTTCACCTGTTCGAATCGTTCCAGGCGCCTGCTGCTTGGTGGGCTGTCGGCGGCTATGGCTGGCAGTGTACTGCCCCTGGGTGCCCAAACCCCTGATCCAACCCGGGGTGGAGCCCCTGCCGGCGCGGCGGCAGCATCTGGCCCCATTCTTATTGTTGGCGACAGCCTCTCTGCCGAATATGGCATTGCGCGGGGCACCGGCTGGGTAGAGTTGCTGCGCGGGCGGCTTCGCGACCATGGAAAGCCCCCCGCTGTCATCAATGCCAGCGTGAGTGGCGAAACCACCGCAGGCGGTCGCACCCGCATCGACGGGTTGTTGAAGCGGCAACGCCCGGCAATTGTCGTCATCGAACTGGGTGGTAACGACGCGCTTCGCGGGCTCGACCTCAACACCACGCGCAGCAATCTTGTCGAGATGATCGCCCGATCGCGCGACGCCGGGGCGCGGGTGCTGCTTCTGGGAATGAAGGTTCCGCCCAACTACGGGAAGAGCTACGCCGAGGCCTTCGAACGTGTGTTTGAATCCGTGGCTCGCGAAACCGGCTCCGCGTTGGTGCCATTTTTTCTCGAAGGCCTGGCCGATCGCCTGGAATATTTCCAGACCGACCGTATTCACCCCAACGAAAACGCGCAGCCAAAAATGCTGGACAACGTGTGGCCGGCGCTCAAGGCCCTGCTTTAGAAGCCGCGATGCCTGGTGAAACCTTATTCCGGCGTCATGCCCGCCGCTTTGACGACGCTTGCCCACATGGCGGTGTCACGCGCCTGAAGGGCTGCAAAGTCGCTGTTTGAAAGCGGGAGAATCTGCGCACCTGTAGCCTCCAGCGTGGCCTTTTCAGCACGGACCGCTGCGTGCACCAGCGCGGTCAGGCGCGCGGTAATCGCGGGGGGCACGTTGGCGGGCAGATACATGCCCTGCCAATTGATCAGCTCATAGTCGGGGAAGCCCTGCTCCTTCATGGTGGGAATCGCGGGTGCGATCGGCAGCCGCGCCTGGCTGGTGACGGCCAGCGCCTTTACCTTGCCGCCTTTCACCAAAGGCATGCCAGTGATGATGTCTGTCCACATGACACTCACCTGGCCGCCCATCAGGTCAGTGAGCGCCTGCGGGGCCCCTTTGTAGGGCACATGGATGAGATCGGCGCGCGACATCTGTTTGAACATTTCGCCGCCGATGCGGCTGGGCGCATTGCCGCTTGCAAAGCTGAACTTGCCGGGGCTGGCCGACACCAGCTTCACAAAGTCAGCCAGGGAATTGGCGGGTGAGGCGGGCCCGACCACCATCACAAATGAAGCGATGATGAGTGACGATACCGGTGTGAAGTCGCGCACCGGATCGTAGGGAAGCTTCCTGAACAGGTTTGGATTGGCCGAGTGGGTGGTGCCGGTCGTGACCAGAACGGTGTAACCGTCCGGCGCAGCCTTGGCTACCGTCTCGGAGGCAATGAATCCGTTTGCGCCGCCCCGGTTGTCGACCACCACGCTCTGACCAGTGGCCTGCGAGACGTGCTGCGCAACAACCCGTGCAGTCTGGTCGGTGGCGCTGCCAGCGGGAAAGGCCACGACAAAACGAATTGGCTTGGTTGGGTAGTCGCCAGGCTGCGCAGTTGTCACTGATGGTACGGCGAGCGTCGCGACCAACCCCGCGGCAACCAGACAGCGCCTGCGATAGCGTTCCAGGATGAAGCGAATTGGCATGATGTGCGTCCCTCGCGAATTGGAGGCCTGATTAAATCGCCCCGTCGCGGTGACGTCAATGTCGTCAGTTCCCGGTGCCGGCTCGCTGGCTGCTTTGCTATTCGCGCGGTATGGGCGAGAAGTCGCGGCGGGCCCAGCCTGATACCCCGCTAACCCACCTATTTCAGCAAGGCCAGTACCGTTCGCGGATCCATGTTGGCCTGAACCAGCATGGCCTGTGCTGCCTGCTGAATGATCTGCTGACGGGCAAGCTCGGTCGTGACCTTTGCGTAGTCGGCGTCCAGGATGCGGCTGCGCGATGTGCTGAGGTTGGTCTGCCATGAGCTCAGGTTGTCGGCGGCAGAGGTCAGGCGGTTCTGGAATGCGCCCACATCGGCGCGGCTGAGCGACAGTTTGTCGATGGCCTGGTCGATGACAGAGATGGCGCTCGACGCAGCGCTTGCGGTGGTGATCTGGAGTGCGCCGCCCACCAGCGTGCTGCTGCCACCCTGCGCAGCCATGCCAATGAGATTCAGGGCGTTGGTCCGATCGCTTGCAGTCGAGGCGAGTGACTCGACGCGAATGTCGGCGCCCGTGGCGGAACTGAGCGTGATCCGGCCCCTGATGGTTTCGCCAGTGCCCGACGTGGCCACCGCGCCGATTTGCGCGGCACCAGGTTCGTAGGTCGACTCGATGTTGGTGATGAAACTGCTTGAATCTTCGACCGTGATGTCGGCGCCACCCGCTGAGGTGAGGAAAAGATTGCCGTCGGTATCGGTGGAGGCGGCCACGCTGTTGACGCCCCCCGCATTGATCGTTGACACCACGGCAGAGATGGAGTTCAGAGACGAAAAATTCAGCGTCTTGCCGTTGATGATGACCGTGCTGGCGCTTCCGATATTCGACAGGTTGGTCGAGACCTTGGCCTTGGTTTCAGCGGTGGCCGAGACACCCGACTGAGCTGACACTGCGTTGATCGCGGCCGCCTTGGCCATGGCGGAGCTGTTGTCGGATTTCCCCACCATCACACCATTGATGCGAAGATCGGTTGTGCTGGTGATCGCGTTGCCATCAACCATGCCCCCGCTGAAGCTGGTGCCGTTGCCAGATTCGTTCAGTCCCAGCGCCTTCACCATTGAAATCGTGCCCGCTGGCGCACCGCCAGAAATGGAGGACGCGTAGCCATTCGCCTCTGTCTTGGCCTCTACCCGGATGCCGGTGGAATCGAGCGACTTGAGAGACAGATATCCCCGCCAGGTATCGGCTGTGAATCCGGCCTTGGTACCCGCTGTGATCACGATGTCGTTTCCGGTGTTGTTCGAGAGTTCGATGGTGCCGTCGCTTCCCAGCGTGGCATTGACTCCTGATACGTCGCGGTTGATGTTCGCAACCAGTTCCTCAACGCTGGCGGCCGCACCCACGGTGTTGGAGTTGATGACCACATCACCCTGAGAAAATACCGATGCGGACGGAGCCGCCCCCTTGTAGGCGTTGAAGGCCGTGGCGCTTACCCTGTGTTCACCGACATTGCTGTTGATTGCCGACGCAAGCGCGGAGGCGACATGTGTACCTGGTGCGCTGAGGTTGGCTGCAAACGCGTTCCTGCCGTTGATCTTGATCTGGTCGGCGTTGATGGCTGTGCCTGCGGCGACACGACCGCTTGTCTGCTGACCCTCGATCATGTAGCCCTGCAGTCCGAGCGATTTGCTGCTGGCCGAGCTGAGGGTGATGGATACCTGCTCCCGGGGGTTGATCCCGGTCTGCAAGCCCAGGCCTTTGCTGGAGCCATTCAGCAGTTTGATGCTGTTGAAGCTCGTGGTGCTTGCGATGTTGTCGATTTCGCTCACCAGCTGGGTCATTTCCTTCTGAAGAGCGGAGCGGTTGCTTGTTGTGAGGGTGCTGTTCGATGACTGGACAGCAAGCTCGCGCATGCGCTGGAGCATGTTCGAGATGCCGCCCAGGGCGCTGTCAGCGGTTTGCATCATCGAAACGCCATCGTTGGTGTTCCTGATCGCCATGCCGATGCTCCCCAGATCGGCGGACATCCGCGAGGTGATCGCCAGGCCAGCGGCGTCGTCCTTGGCACTGTTAATTCGCCTGCCAGTGGACAGTTGCTGCATGGAGTCGGTCATCTGCCGGCCGATGACCGCCAGAGCGTTGGTTGCATTGAGCGCCTTGGCGTTGCTGTTTATGACAGTCACGGTTGCCTCAACTGAGCTGAATCTCGATGAACTGAACCCGAGGCATCAGGTGTAACGACCCGAAAACCTGATCAAAAATGGAGCGTTGCGGTCGAAGTCCTCTGGGGGAGTTCAGTCCACGAGAGTCGGGCTGCACTCCCCCCGCCAATCAACGTTCGTAACCCCGCGGCACGATTATTTGCCAGTTCAAACTGCTCAGGCGTAAAACTTTAGGCCGCTCAGCTGTAATCCGGTGTAACGCGCGATCCCAGTTGGCCCGCTGATACACGCAACCGTCAAAGCGCAGGCCGTGCGCGCCAGCGATGCCTCGTGATCAGCGTTAAAATCTCGAAATGAACAATTCAGTACAAAAAGTACAGAAGACGGGCAAACGCGGCGCTGCTCCGCGTGGTCGCCAGCACAAGACCGAGACGACCGGTCGCACCAATGACCCCGAGCGGACGATGGCCAACATCCTGGAGGTGGCCATGCGCGAATTTGCCGACAAGGGGTTGGCCGGTGCACGCATCGACGTGATCGCCGAGGCCATGCGCACCAGCAAACGCATGATCTACTACTACTTTGACAGCAAGGAAGGCCTTTACGTCGCTGTGCTGGAGGAGGCCTACCGGCGCATGCGCGCCATCGAGGCTGGCCTGCATCTGGATGACCTGCCTCCTGAGGACGCGCTGCGTCGGCTGGTCGGGTTTACCGTCGATTACCAGATGGCGCACCCCGAGTTCATCCGACTCGTGATGACTGAGAACATCCACCGGGGCGAATACTTGCGCCACAGCAAGGCCATTCAGGGGTTGAATGTGCCGGCGATCGAGGGCCTGCGGCGCGTCTATGACCGTGGCGTGGCCGCTGGTGTGTTTCGGGTCGGTCTTGATCCGCTAGACCTGCACATGTCCATCAGCGCGTTGAGTGTGTTCAACGTTGCCAATCGTCACACCTTTTCCTTGATCTTCGATCGCGACTTCGACGCGCCCTCCTCCATTGTGGCGAGGCGCGACAGCATCATCGAGATGGTGGTGCGGTTCGTCCGCCGCTGACGCTAGGGGTTACGATTTCGGAACACCCTGGGGTTTTCCCGTCTATTTATAAAACTAACTAGTTCGTATATTCTGCCTGGATATCGTCAGGATCCCCATGGCATCTCCGCCCCCCCGCCACCCAAAGATAGATCGACTGATCGGCGCGTATTGCCGGCTGCTCACGTCGGCAATCGTGGCGCTTCTTGCCTTGATGGTCGTCCTCGTCTTCGGGAATGTGGTGCTCCGCTATGTGGCCAACAGCGGCATCACGGTGTCCGAGGAACTGTCGCGATGGTTTTTTGTCTGGCTGACGTTTCTCGGCGCGGTCATCGGTCTCCGTGAGCACGCCCATTTGGGTACCGACCTGCTGATCGGCCGTCTCGGACGCCGCGGCAGGCGGGCATGCGTCGCGGTGTCTCAAGTCCTCATGCTGGGGGTGACCTGGCTCATCTTCAGCGGCAGCCTGGTGCAAACACGCATCAACTGGTCGGTTGAGGCACCGGTGTCAGGCTTGTCCATGGCATGGCTGTCTGGCGTGGGCGTGGTTTTCGCGGTGCTCACCGCGCCCATGCTGTTGAACGACCTGTGGCGTACCCTGACCGGGCGGATTGAAGACGGCGATCTGGTGATGGTTCGGGAAAGCGAGGATCGCCCATGACCATGCTTGTCTTTCTTGGGTCACTGCTGCTCGCCATGGCGCTAGGGATCCCCATCGCCTATGCGCTGCTGGTGTCGGGGGTTGCGTTGATGCTCCATCTGGACACGTTCGACGCACAGATCCTTGCGCAAAACCTGGTGGAGGGTGCCAACAGCTTCCCATTGCTGGCGGTGCCGTTCTTCATGTTGGCCGGCGAGATCATGAATGCTGGCGGGCTGTCGCGGCGCATCGTCGTGCTGGCGCAGGCCCTGGTGGGTCACGTTCGGGGGGGCTTGGGTTATGTCGCTATTCTGGCGGCCGTGATGATGGCTGCGCTGTCGGGGTCGGCGGTGGCCGACACGGCAGCGCTCGCATCGTTGCTGCTGCCGATGATGATTGCAGCCGGCCATGACCCCGCGCGTTCTGGAGGCTTGATTGCGTCTGCGGGCATCATCGCGCCCATCATTCCGCCCTCGATCGGCTTTGTCATCTTCGGGGTGGCTGGCGGTGTCTCGGTAAGCAAGCTTTTCATGGCGGGTATCGTCCCGGGTCTGCTGATGGGCGTGGCCATCGCGATCACCTGGTGGCTGGTGGCGCGCAAGGAAGGACATCAGCCCCCCCGTAAGGCAACTGGCGCGGAGCGCCTGTCTGCCCTGCGGCAGGCGACCTGGGCTCTGGTACTGCCGATCATCGTACTGGTCGGTTTGAAGTTTGGCGTGTTCACCCCCACGGAAGCGGCGGTGGTTGCAGCGGTGTACGCGCTCCTTGTATCCACCGTGGTCTACCGCGAACTCAAGTGGCCGGACCTCTACAACGTCTTCGCTTCAGCTGCCAAGACCACCGCTGTGGTGATGTTCCTGGTGGCGGCCGCCATGGTGAGTTCCTGGCTGATCACCATCGCACAAATCCCTGCCCAGCTGGTTTCGCTGCTGCAGCCGCTGCTCGACGACCCCAAGCTGCTCATGTTCGCCATCATGCTCATTGTGATGTTGGTGGGTACGGCGATGGACATGACGCCCACCATCCTCATCCTGACACCCGTACTCATGCCGGTCGTCAAAGCCGCAGGCATCGACCCGGTGTACTTCGGGGTGCTGTTCATCATGAACAACGCAATCGGCCTGGTCACACCGCCCGTCGGCACCGTGCTCAACGTGGTGGCCGGCGTGGGAAAGCTCAAGATGGACGCGGTGACCAAAGGCGTGGTGCCTTTCATGATCGCGGAGTTCACCTTGCTCTTTCTGTTCGTACTGTTCCCCGGTTTGGTCACCGTGCCAGCCAAATGGTTCTACTGATCCCAATTCAAAAAGGAGATGGCTATGAAACGACTGTTCATCAAGGCTTTAGTGGCCAACGTGGCTGCAGCGGGTCTCTGGGTGTCGGGCACCGCTGCCGCGCAGGACATCAAGGAGCGAACGATCAAGTTTGGTACCGTGGGTGCCGAGACGCACCCTTCCGTGCCCGGGATGAAGAAGTTCAAGGAACTGGTCGAAGCAGGCTCAAGTGGCAAGATCAAGGTCAATTTGTTTTTCAACGGGGCATTGGGCAGCGATCAGGCGGTTGTCACGGCCATGCAGGGCGGCACCATTGAGATGTCGGTGATGAACACAGGCATCCTGTCGAGCGTGGCGAAAGAACTCGCCATCTTCGATTTCCCGTTTCTGTTCGCCAATGAAAAGGAGAGCGACGCTTTGGTGGATGGTCCCGTTGGCCGCAAGTTGCACTCCAAGCTGGAAGAGAAGGGTCTGGTCGGCCTGTCCTACTGGGAGCTGGGATACCGTCACATCACCAACAGCAAGCGAGCTGTCAACAAGGTGGAGGACCTGGCAGGCCTGAAGCTGCGCGTCATTCCGAATCCCATCAACGTGGCCTGGGTTAAGGCGCTGGGTGCGAACCCGACACCCATGCCCTTCCCCGAGGTCTACGGCGGCCTGGAACAGAAGGCTATCGACGGACAGGAGAATCCGGTGGCGGTGATTGCCTCCTCCAAATTCTATGAAGTGCAAAAACATATCGTGCTCAGCAATCACCAGTACAACCCGCAGTCGGTCGTGATGAGCAAGCGGCTCTGGGATGCGCTGTCCCCGGCCGAGAAAAAAATTGTTGGAGACGCTGCGGATGCGGCTGCGAAGTCTCAGCGCGAAGCTGCCCGTTCCGCGGTAGCCGCCAACCTCGACGTTCTCAAAAAGAATGGCATGCAGGTCACGCAGTTCTCGCCCGCTGAAGTCGCCAAGCTGCGCGACCGGATGAAGCCGGTGGTCACGCAGTTCTCGGCCAACGTGGGTGAAGCCACGGTTAGTGAGGTGATGGCCGAGCTTGCAAGGATCCGCAATTGAGGCATGCGGCGCCTTTCATTTCGAGACTGACGGCATGATGATCTCCGGCCATACCCAGCTGATCGCGCACATCGGCTTCCCCACGCATTCCTTCAAGGCGCCGCTCATCTACAACCCCTGGTTTGAGCACGCCGGTGTCGATGCGGTGGTGGTGCCGATGGGGTGCCGGTCAGCGGACTATTCCACCTTCCTTCCCGCACTATTCAAGTTGTCGAATATCCGCGGAGCGCTCATCACCATGCCGCACAAGGTGGCCACCCTCAGTCTAGTGGATGAGGTTAGGCCTGCGGCTCGGATCGCCGGTGCGGCCAATGCGGTTCGTCGCGAGGCCGACGGGCGTCTGGTGGCTGACCTCTTTGATGGTGAAGGTTTCGTGGGCGGTGTGCGCCGCCACGGACTTGACCCGCGCGGGATGCGGGTTTTGATCGTGGGGTCCGGTGGTGTCGGCAGTGCCATTGCAGCCTCAATGGCGGCAGCCGGTGCTAGGGAGCTCAGTCTGTTCGACGTCCGAGAGGCAGCGGCCGAGACACTGTCAAAGCGACTGATCGAACACTATCCTGCATTACGCGTGCGCACCGGCTCCAACGATCCAGCAGGTCACGATATCGTCGTCAACGCGACCCCTCTTGGAATGGAGCCTGGCGACCCTTTGCCGCTGGATGTCACCCGCCTGTCACCCTCCACGTTTGTCGGCGAGGTGGTCATGCGTCAGGACATGTCGGCCTTCCTGCAGGCGGCACGCGATCGTGGCTGCCGCTATCAAATCGGTACCGACATGTTGTTCGAGCAGATTCCGGCCTACCTCGAGTTCTTTGGTCTGCCCAGCACGTCGGCGGAAGAGCTTCGCCGACTGGCCCGGCTTGATGGAGGCGTTGCCACCCATCTGGTGCCTGCTGTTGCGTCTGGGGATTCAGTCTCATCCTTGGAGGGAGCCGTCGCATGAACGAAGCCGCTGAGCGCGAACCGATAGCCGATGTCGCCAATCCAATGGGGATTGAGGGCATCGAGTATGTGGAATACCGCGTATCCCGACCTCAGGCGCTGGGTCAGGTGTTGGAGCTCATGGGCTTTCGGCCCGTCGCTCGCCACCGTTCGCGCGAAGTGCTGCTGTACCGGCAGGGCGAGATGAACGTCATCATCAATGCCCACGCCGGCTCGACATCTCATGGCGCGACATTGCCCGAGGTACCCGCCATAGCGGCTCTTGCCTTACGTGTGCGTAACGCGGCATCCGCACACCGTCGCGCATTGGACCTCGGCGCATGGGACGTTCCCGCTCAGGTGGCGCCCATGGAGCTGAACATACCGGCAATTCATGGGGTCGGTGCGAGCCGAATCTACTTCGTCGACCGTCACCGCGAGTTCTCCATCTACGATGTCGACTTTGTACCCATTCCAGGGGTGGATCGCCATCCCCCTGCAGTGGCGGGGCTTCGCTGGTTCGGTCTGGTGCAGTACATCGGATTGGAGCGCAGCGATGACTGGGTCGCGTTCTACGATGAGCTGTTCGGCTTCAGGGAACTGGGCAAAGACCGCATGACCGGCATACTGCCGACGGGCCGTGTGTTGCGCAGCCCCGATGGCAGCCTTCAATTGCAACTCATCGAGTCGGACCCGCTGGTCACCGACGTCACCGAGCGCCTGCAACGCGTAGCCTTGGCCGCCCCGGACGTTCCTGCGGCAGCGGCCGCACTTAAGGCGCGCGGTGTCCACTTTGTCGAGACCGAGCGTTTACACGTGGATGCTCGCGGCGCACTCACTCAAAGCTGGCTTGGCGGGCTCATGTTTGAGCTCATCCACGCGGACAGGTAAGGCGCAGGGGGCGACTCATGTTCATCCGCGACTTCGGCATGGATACCATTACGCTGGCGGGAAGCTTGCCCAACAAGCTCCTCGCCATTCGCGAGGCGGGCTTTTCGCAAGTGATGCTGTCTGCGCGCGATCTCACCCAGCATCACGGCGGTGTGGATGAGGCAATCGCCTGCGTACGCGCGAGTAGACTGCGTGTCACTGGTTTTCAGGTCCTGCGCGACTTTGAGGGGCTGTCGGGGCACCTGCACGAGTACAAGGTGGATGTCGCCAAGAGCATGATCGGCATGGCGTCGGCGGTGGGCGCCCCCCTGCTGCTGGTTTGCTCGTCTACGTCCCAGCATGCGAGCGACAACCTTGATGCCATTGCGCGTGATCTTCGCAAGCTCGCCATATTGGCAGTGCCTCACGGCATCCGCATCGCCTACGAAGGTTTGTCGTGGGGCCGCTATATCAACGAATACACGCAGGCCTGGGCTGCCGTGGCGCGCGCGAACATGCCAAACCTGGGTCTGGGAATCGACTCGTATCACATCTTTGCCACCCGCACACCGCTTGATCCCCTGGACGAGGTCGATCCGTCCAGGGTGTTTTTCGTGCAGTTGTCGGACTTCATGTGGCAAGAAGTGCGTACCCCCGAAGAACGGATGGCTACCGCGCGAACCTTTCGGGTCTTCCCGGGAGAAGGTGTTCATGGCCCGGCGCTAACAGATCTGGTGCAGCGGCTGGATCGCATGGGCTATGCCGGCGACTACAGCTTCGAAGTCTTTAACGATGACTACCAGCAAATGCCACCTGCCGCCGTGGCGCAGCGTGCGCGCCGCGCCGCCGTCTGGCTGGCTGAAGACGTTCTGCAGCGCGACGTGCCGCTGCCGCAGACGGTGCGCTGGCGCAAGCCATCTTCCGGTGCTTAAGCCCACTCCTGGCGGCCAGCCTGAAATCCGATAGCCCTCATGCGACAGCATGGAGGCAACGCTTCCGTTGTCGAATGTAGGATCCCGGAGTCATAACATGACCCTCAACGTAGCCCTTGTCGGGGCCGGTGCGTTTGGCATCAAACACCTGGACGGTATTCGGAATATCGCAGATGTGAAGGTGCTCAGCCTCGTCGATCGGGACCTCGCCAAGGTCCAGGGACTTGCCGACCGATACGGCATTCCCCATGTCGCTACCGATCTGGCTGAGATCCTCAAGATCGATGCGGTGGATGCCGTGATTCTGTGCACGCCCACACAGGTGCATGCCTCGCAATCCATTGCCTGTCTCGAGGCGGGCAAACACGTACAGGTCGAGATCCCTCTGTGCGACGTGCTCGCGGATGGACTGCGGGTGGTGCAGTTGCAGCGGCAGACCGGCAAGGTCGCGATGTGTGGCCATACCCGGCGCTTCAACCCCAGCCATCAATGGGTCCACAAGAAAATCGTCGCCGGCCAGCTACACATTCAACAAATGGACGTGCAAACCCATTTCTTCCGCCGCACCAACACCAATGCGCTGGGCGAGCCGCGCAGCTGGACCGATCACCTGCTGTGGCACCACGCCGCGCACACAGTGGATCTCTTTGTGCATCAGGTCGGCAGTCCTATCGTCAAGGCCAATGCCATCCAGGGGCCTATACACCCCGCTCTCGGTATTGCGATGGACATGAGCATCCAGCTGAAGGCCGCCAACGGTGCGATCTGCACGCTCAGCCTGTCTTTCAACAACGACGGGCCTCTGGGCACGGTGTTTCGATATATCGGCGACACCGGCACCTACATCGCCCGCTACGACGATTTGTTCAATGGCAGGGAGGAAAAAATCGACGTTTCCCGGGTGGCGGCTTCGATGAACGGCATTGAACTTCAGGACCGCGAGTTCTTCGCCGCCATTCGCGCGGGCACGGAACCTAACGCCAGCGTTGCACAGGTGTTACCGTGTTACGAAGTGTTGGATAAATTGGAACAGCAACTGGCCTGAGTCCGTAAGGTTGCATCAAGACCTTTCTTGGACGCTTGGGCCAGCGTGACCGTCTGTAGACAGCTCTGGTGCCCCGGGCCGGACTCGAACCGGCACGCCCCCTTTCGGGATAGCGGCGGATTTTAAGTCCGCTGTGTCTACCGGTTTCACCACCGGGGCAGGCAACGCGCGTTCGGGAAACGCGCGGCATGAAGTGGAGGCGGGGGTCGGAATCGAACCGGCGTACACGGCTTTGCAGGCCGCTGCATAACCACTCTGCCACCCCGCCGGGTGTGCAACCGAAACCACCAGAGGAATGCGCATGCACGCTGAATAAAAAAGGGAAGCCGCGCTTCCCTTTTCACGAGCATCCAACGCTCTGGCAATCTGGAGCGGGAGACGAGTCTCGAACTCGCGACCTCAACCTTGGCAAGGTTGCGCTCTACCAACTGAGCTACTCCCGCGGACAGCCCGTGAATATAGCCACTCAAAGGCCAGGTGTCAAACGAGGAACTTGATACGGCTCACCGCGCGCCGTTGAGATAAGGCCAGGCGCGTCTCAGGTAATACACCATCGACCAGACCGTGAGCACGGATGCGAGATAGATCAGCCAGGTGCCAACGATTCGGGTATCGAGGAGTCCGAAGAGCGTGCCGTGAAAAAGCAGCATCGGAATCGCCACGAGCTGGGCGATGGTCTTCAGCTTGCCGATGGAATGCACCGCCACGCTCGCACTCGCGCCCATCTGAGCCATCCATTCGCGAAGCGCCGAGATGGTGATTTCACGCCCGATGATGATCGCGGCCACGAGCGCATCGACCCGATCCAGATGCACCAGCACCACCAGCGCTGTGCACACAATGAGCTTGTCGGCCACCGGATCCAGAAATGCGCCAAACGCCGAGGTTTGCGCCATCTTTCGGGCAAGCCAGCCGTCCAGCCAATCAGTCAGCGCAGCACCCACGAAAAGCACTGTGGCGATGACATCACGGGCAGCGGGCGACACCGGCAGATAGAACACGCCCACCAGAAGGGGAATGGCCAACACACGTAGCCAGGTGAGCAGGTTCGGGAGGTTTGAGAACATGAGTGAAGAAAGACGCCGACAGACTGGGTACGCCGACAGCACTAGCCACGGGTCAATGCAGCCGACGATAAATTTCCTCGGCAAGCGCTCTTGATATGCCGTCGACCCCGGCCAGGTCCTCGACGCTGGCCGC
>RFXC01000119.1 GCA_009921765.1 Betaproteobacteria bacterium
GTGCGCGCTGCGCGACCCCGAGGTGATCGAGATGGCCTCGAGATATGGCGACCCGGTGGATCTGCTTGAAGGCTGGGTCTGAACGCTTCTGGCGCTCAGACCGAGCGGGGGGTGCTCGCGAGAAAATCGCGATAGGCAAGCTTCAGCCCATCATCAAGCGATATCTGCGGCTGCCAGCCCAGGCTATTGAGCCGGCGGCTGTCCATCAACTTTCGCGGCGCGCCATCGGGCTTGCTGGCATCGAACACGATGTCACCGACATACCCCACCGCACGCGCCACCGCACGAGCAAGTTCGGCAATGCTCACGTCGTCTCCCCAGCCCACATTGATATGACTGAGCATGGGCTGGGTGTGCTGCGAGTAGACCTCGTGCGACAGATTCATCACATGGACGCTCGCCTCGGCCATGTCGTCCACAAAAAGAAATTCGCGACGCGGCGTGCCGCTTCCCCAGACCGCCACCTGCGGCAACCCGGCCGCCCGTGCTTCGTGGAAACGGCGGATGAGCGCCGGAATGACATGCGAATTTTCGGGGTGATAGTTGTCGCCCGGGCCGTACAGGTTGGTGGGCATGACGCTGCGGTAGTCAACGCCGTGCGAGGCACCGTACTGACGGTTATAGCTTTCGCAGAGCTTGATGCCCGCGATCTTGGCGATGGCGTAGGGCTCGTTGGTCGGTTCAAGCAAACCGGTGAGGAGCGCCTCTTCGCTCATGGGCTGCGGCGCATTTCGCGGATAGATGCAGCTTGACCCCAGGAAGAGCAGCTGTCGCACGCCGCTTCGGAATGCCGCATCGATCACGTTGGCCTCAACCATCAGGTTGTCGTAGATGAAGTCGGCCGGATAGGTGTTGTTGGCGTGAATGCCGCCCACGCGCGCCGCTGCCAGATAGACCTGGTCTGGCTTTTCAGCAGCAAAGAACTCGCGCACCGCGCGCTGGTCAATGAGATCGAGTTCGGCATGCGTTCGGCTGAGGAGCTCGAACGGCACGCGGTCTGCGCGCCGGTTGAGGGCGCGGACAATCGCAGCACCGACCATTCCCCGATGACCGGCGACGAAGATTCTTGCTGGACGAGAGGCTGACGGCATGACGGGTAGAAGGTTGGCCACAACCTCGCTAGTGTACTGGGTTGACGGTACGCAAGGCGTATGCGGCGTGGCCCCGCCTGCGCGGGCGGTCTTCCGCGAAAGTGGCGAATGGCCGATGCGCATTCAGGCACCCCCACCGGCAGCCCCAGCTCCCTGACGCAGTTCGCAGCCTGCTCATGGCATGCGATGACACCGGAGGCGACGCTCGCGCAGCTGAGAGCTCACCCGATCACCGGGTTGTCAGAGGCCGAGGCCGAGCGTCGAGCGCTCGTTCACGGCATGAATGCGCTGCCCGAGGCGCCGCGCCGCTCGGTCGTCGCCCTGTTCCTGTCCCAGTGCACCAGCCCACTGGTCTTTCTGCTTCTGGGCGCTTCGCTCCTGTCGCTTGCCTTGCGCCATATCGAGGACGCAGCCGTGATCCTGGTGGTGGTCATCATCAATGCAGCGATGGGGACCTATCAGGAGCAACGTGCCAACCGCTCGATGACAGCGCTTCGCCAGCTGTCGACCATCCGCGTGAAGGTGCAACGCGGCGGCCGCGGCGAGATCATCGATGCCCAGAAACTGGTGCCGGGCGATTTGATCGAAGTGGGGGCGGGTGATGCCATTGCGGCCGATGCCAGGGTGATCGTGGCGGTGGGCCTGCAGGTGTCGGAAGCATCGCTTACCGGCGAGTCGGTGCCGGTCGCCAAATCCGTCGCTGCGGTATCCGAGGCCACGCTGCTCGCCGACCGACATTGCATGCTGTATGCCGGCACGCTTGCCACGGCCGGTCATGCATGGGCAGTCGTGGTGGCAACCGGCCCCCACACCGAGGTCGGCGCAATTGCGCGCTTGTCGGAACAAGCGCAAGAGCCCCCGACGCCGCTAGAGCGACGACTCGCCGCTCTGGGCCGCGCCCTGCTGGGCGTGGCGGCCGCGCTCTTTGCAACGCTGGTTCTACTGGGCCTGTGGCGACGGATCCCCACTGGGGAATTGCTGATGATTGCCATCAGCCAGATGGTGTCGGTGGTTCCCGAGGGCCTGCCGATCGCGCTTACCATCGCGCTTGCTGCCGGCATGCAGCGCATGGCAGCCCGCGGCGCGCTCATCCGGCGCCTGAGCGCGGTAGAGGCGCTGGGCGCCACCACCGTGATCTGCACCGACAAGACCGGCACCCTGACACGCAACGATATGACGGCGGCCGGGTTCTGGATTCCCGGCCTGGGCCTGCACAGCGTCGAGGCAAGACCCCCGCAGCCGAGCCAACCCGTGGAAGGGGGTACACCTCCCTTTGCTGCCGATGAGCCCGGCTTGAGGCGCCTGCTACGCGCCGCCGTGCTGTGCAACGATGCGCGCGATTCCACCGAAACCACGTTGATCGATCTCGCGGTGCAGCTTGGCGAATCACCGGAGGACAGGCGTCGCGAGGCGCCACGCGTAAGCGAGCAGCCCTTCGAGGCAGAGCACCGGATGATGGCCAGTTGTCACCGCCTGGCCGATGGGCGAATGCTCACCCTCGCCAAGGGCGCGCCGGAGACGATTTTTCGCCTCTGCAAGCAGGATGACGCCGGCATCGCAGCGGCCGAGGCGGCGGCGGAACAGATGGCCTCCCGCGGCTGGCGCGTGCTGGCGTTTGCGGATCGCACAGATGCCGGCGCAACACCTGCGCCAGCGGCGCCTGCTTCACAGCCCGCCGACCACTCCGCGTCACTCGCGCAGACACCGCTCACGCTGCCCTCGGATGCCTATCAGCCCATCACCGGCAGCCAAATCAACGCGGTCGGACTCACGCTGCTCGGCCTGATCGGCGAGCGCGACCCGCCCCGAGACGGGGTGGCAGAGGCGATCGCGCAATGCCATGCGGCAGGCATCCGGACGATGATGGTGACCGGAGACCACAAGCTCACCGGGCTTGCAATCGCCCGCGAACTCGCGATCGCCGAGGCGGCCACCGACACCCCCGGCGCAGCAGTGGACGGGCTGGAACTCGAGCGCATGGATGAGGCGGAACTCCGCGAACGTATCGCCTCGGTTGCCGTATTTGCCCGCGTGCAACCCGCACAGAAATTGCGGATCGTGGAGGCACTGCAGGCCGAGGGGCATGTCGTTGCCATGACGGGCGACGGCGTGAACGATGCGCCAGCACTCGCGCGCGCCGATATCGGGATCGCAATGGGCGCGAGCGGCACGGATGTCGCACGCGCAGCCGCTGGCATGGTGATCACCGATGACAACTTCGCCACCATTACACACGCCATCGAGGCAGGCCGAGCCATCAACGCGAGTGTGCGCAAGGTGCTCCTCTACCTGCTCGCGACCTCAATCGACGAGGTGCTGCTGCTGATGCTCGCGCTCATCGCCGGACTTCCGCTGCCGCTTGCCGCAGTGCAGATTCTCTGGATCAACCTGGTCACGGAAGGCACGCTCACGCTCAACCTGGTGATGGATCCCGCCGACCCTGATGCCATGCGCAAACCCCCGGCCCCGGCCGACGCGCCGCTCCTCGACCGCGCGATGTTGATGCGGGCGGGCCTGATGGGTCTCACGTCCGCCGCAGCGGCATTCGGCTGGTTCGCCTGGGGACTGAACCAAGGCACCGACCCGGCGGTTCTGCAGACCGAGGTTTTTACGCTGGTGGCGATCAGTCAGTGGTTCAACATGCTCAACTGCCGCAGCGCCACGGCGAGTGCGTTCTCGCCAACGCTGCTCTCCAACCGATGGCTTGTAGCGGGTCTTGCGCTTTCTGTCGCGCTCCAGTTGTCCGTGCTCTACGTACCCGGCATCGCCGCAATCTTTCATACGGTGCCGCTGCCTGCGTCATCCCTTGGGCCCATCGCCCTCACGGGGAGCGCGGTCCTTTGGGTTGAAGAGCTTCGAAAGGTCGCTGTGCGCAGCCGGCGACCGTTCCATTGATGAATCAACGTTTCGTGTATTAAACTGGCGCGTCATTTCCAACCGAGACGCCGCCCATGAGCAACGCCCCCGCCGCCAACGCGCCCGTGTTCAACGAACGCGGTTTGCTCGACCCGCTCACCCCGCCTGAGGCCGACATCCAGCGTTCACTCATGCAACCCTCGGGGCAGAGCTTTTCCGACTGGATGGAGAGCCGTGTCGCCCGTCGCTCCACGCGCAGCTACGACTGGGACGCCCTCAAATTCCAGGCCGACTACGACCCCCGCTATCGCCGCGCCCAGATGCGCTATGTCGGCACAGGCGGCACCGGCGTCTCGCGCGACAGCAATGCCGTGCCCTCGGCACATTTCACCTTCAGCACCATGGTGATCCCGGCTGGCAACATCGGTCCCTCCCACATCCACTATGACGTCGAAGAGATCTTCTTCGTGCTCCGCGGCGCCATGAAGGTGGTCTGCGAAAAAGACGGGCAACGCTGGGAAGCAGTGCTGGGTGAGCGCGATCTCATCTCGGTGCCCCCGGGCGTATACCGCGAAGAGCAGAACATCGGCGATGAAGATGCGCTGATGTGCGTGATGCTGGGCTCTCCCAAGCCCATCACACCGGTCTACCCCCCTGATTCGCCGCTCACCAAGATCAAGCGCGACCTGGGACGATGAGCACCGCGCCCGCCCCTGCAGCGCCGTCGCCCACCATCACGGTGGGGGAGCTGGTGGCGCGTTTTCTCGAGGCCTGCGGCGTGCGTGCCGCGTTCGGCGTGATTTCGATTCACAACATGCCGATTCTCGACGCGCTTCATCGTCGTCAGCAGATTCGCTTCGTCTCTGCCCGCGGCGAGGCTGGCGCATGCAACATGGCCGATGCCTGCGCGCGCGTCACTGGCGTGTTGGGTGTCTGCGTCACCAGCACCGGAACCGGCAGCGGCAACGCGGCTGGCGCCATGGTCGAGGCCTACACCGCCGGCACACCGCTCCTCCATCTCACCGGTCAGATCGAATCCGAGTACCTGGATCGAGATCTGGGATTCATCCACGAACATCCGGCGCAGCTGGCCATGCTGCAGTCGGTGGGCAAAGCGGCCTTTCGGATCCGGAACCCCGAGACCGCGCTCGCCACGCTGCGCGAGGCGGCCAGGCTCGCCTTCACGCCGCCCTGCGGACCGGTGAGCATCGAGATTCCGATCGACATTCAGGCGCGCACCCTGCCGTTGCCTGACGACCTCGGCCCCTTGACGCCGAGCGCGATCGCGCCCGCACGCGGCGAAGTCGCCGCGCTGGCCGATCAGCTGTCAGGCGCTCGCCGGCCCATGCTCTGGCTGGGTGGCGGCGCCCGCGGGGCCCGCTCGGCGGTCGAGCGATTCATCAAGATGGGCTGGGGCGTGGTGAGCTCGGTTCAGGGCCGAGGCATCGTGCCGGAATCGCATCCCGCCACGCTGGGCTCCTTCAACCTGCTCAAGCCCGCCGAGGCGCTCTACCAGACCTGCGATGCCATGCTGGTGGTGGGCTCGCGGCTACGCAGTAACGAAACGCTTCGCTACCGGCTCAAGCTGCCCGACGCGCTCTACCGGATTGACGCCAACGCGCTCGCCCATAACCGCGGGTACGTGAGCCGCTATTTCGTTCACGGCGATGCGCAGCTCACACTCGATGCTCTCGCCGATGCCCTTGAGGGCAAAATGCAGATCGACCCCGCCCTGCAAGCCGACGTGGGTCACGCGCGCAAGGCGTGCGAAACAGAGGTCAACGCCACGCTCGGCCCGTATCTGGCACTCAAGGAAGCATTGGCCGAGTGCGCCGGGCCAGCACTCTGGTGGGTGCGCGACATCACGCTGTCAAACAGCATGTGGGGCAATCGCGCGCCAGCACTCGACCATCCCCGCGCCGGCGTCCATGCGCTCGGGGGTGGCATCGGTCAGGGCCTCTCGATGGCAATCGGCACGGCCATCGGCGACCGGCTCTACGGGCTGGGTCGACGCACCGTGGCGCTGGTTGGTGATGGCGGCTTCATGCTGAACGTGGGCGAACTCGCGTGTGCGGTGCAGGAGCGCGCCGATCTGGTCGTACTGCTCATGAACGATCAGCGCTACGGCGTGATCCGCAACATTCAGGATGACCTGTATGGCGGCCGGCACTGCTATGTCGATCTGCACACACCACGCTTCGAGCAATTCTGCGCAAGTTTGGGAGCGGGCTATCACCGCCTGGACAACCCGGCCCGCGCGGGCGAGGTGTTGCGCCTCGCGCTGGCCGAACGCGGCCCGGTGATCGTCGAGATCGACATGCAGGCCTGGGGGCCGTTTGCCGCCAGGTTTGCCGGACCCATGCTGAAAAAAGATTGATCCGTTATGAGCGCCCAGAAAAGCTTCTACTGGGGACTGAACGAATCGCCCCTGCCCTGGGCTCGCTGAGCCCCCGGTCCACTCAGGAGTCTTTCCATGGATCTCGGAATCGCTGGCCGCAAGGCCCTGGTGTGCGGCGCAAGCGCCGGACTGGGTTTTGCCTGCGCCCAGGCACTGGTTGAAGAAGGTGTTCAGGTGGTGGTGGTCGCCCGCACGGCGCAGACCCTTGCCGATGCGGCCGCGCGACTCGCTGCACTTGGGGGCGGCTCAGTCGCACAGGTGGTCGCAGACGTCACCACCGACCACGGACGCGCGGCCATTCTCGACGCTCACCCCCGCTTCGACATCGTGATCACCAACGCGGGCGGACCGCCGCCAGGCAGTTTTCGTGACTGGACGCGCGACACCTGGCTGGCCGCCCTTGATGCCAACATGCTGGCGCCCATCGAACTCATCCGCGCGACGGTCGACCCGATGATTGCTCAAGGCTTCGGACGCATCATCAACATCACCTCCAGCGCGGTGAAATCGCCACTCGAACCACTGGGGCTGTCGAACGGCGCACGCAGCGGTCTCACCGGGTTTGTGGCCGGACTCGCGCGCAGCGTGGCCGCCCACGGTGTCACCATCAACAATCTGCTCCCCGGCACCTTCGATACCGCGCGGCTTGCGAGCAATTTCGCAGCCCAGGCCCGGCGCGAAGGACGGCCGGTCGATGCCGTGCGCAACGACCGAATCGCCCGACACCCGGCCCGCCGGCTGGGATCGCCCGATGAGTTCGGCCGTACCTGCGCATTTCTCTGCAGCCTGCATGCGGGCTACATCAACGGCCAGAACCTGCTGCTTGACGGCGGCTCGTATCCCGGCACCTTCTGACGGTCACCGCCTCATCCCCATCGATCATGAATGCACTCGACATCGGCATTGCCGGAGGCGGCATCGGCGGCCTCGCCGCCGCCATCGCGCTTCAGCGCAGCGGCTACCGCGTGACCGTCTATGAGCAGGCACCGCATTGGATGCGCGTTGGCGCCGACGTGAACCTCACCCCCAATGTGGTCCGGGCGCTCGACGGCTTCAAGCGCCCCCTCAGTGAACGGATCCGCCGAGAGGGGGCGCAACCCACCTTCCGGATCAGCCGCGACTGGGACACCAGCCTGGAAACATCTCGGCTGGGCATGGGCAACGTGGCCCAGGAACAGTACGGCGCGCCCCAGGTCACCATCCACCGGGCCGACCTGCTGGCCGCGCTCGCAGCCGAGGTGCCCGCCGACACGGTGCGCTTTGGCAAACGCATCCGTTCGCTGGCCCAGAACGGAAACGGCGTCACGCTGGAATTTGAAGATGGCGACAGCGCCCGCCACGATCTGGTGGTCGGCGCAGACGGCATTCACTCGCGCGTGCGCGCAGCGCTATTCGGTGAAGAGTCGCCCCGCTTTACGGGCGTGGTCTCCTACCGCTCGGTGGTGCCCACCGAGCGCGTACGCGATGTACCCGAGATCGAAGCCTTCACCAAATGGTGGGGGCCCTCCCCCGATGTACAGATCGTCACCTTCCCGCTCAGCCAGGGGCGTGAAACCTTTGTCTTTGCAACCACCGGCCAACCCAGCTGGACCGAGGAGTCCTGGACCACCGCAGGCGATGTAAACGAACTGCGTGAGGTCTACCGCGAGTTTCACCCCGATGCCCGGAAGCTTCTGGAGGCCTGCGACAGCGTCATGAAAAGTGCGCTCTATGAGCGCGAGCCGCTCGCGCGCTGGAGCGTAGGGCGCGTCACGCTGCTGGGTGATGCCTGCCACCCGATGCTTCCCTTCATGGCACAGGGGGCGGGCATGGCGATTGAAGACGCTGTCGTGCTGGGCCGGGCGCTCGCGCCGCTCGCAACGCTCGCCGGCAACGCACCGGGCGCAAACATCGAAGCGGCGCTGACCCGATATGAAAACGCCCGTCGCGAGCGCACAGCGCGAATCCAGATCGGCTCTCGTGGCAACCAATGGATGCGCGGCCCCGGAAACGCCGACTGGGTTTACGGTTACGACGCCTGGCACACAGACCTTGAATAACAATCCGATCGACGCCCCACCCACGCAGGAGACAGCATGACCCGTTTCACGCCCTTCACGGCGCAGCACCGACCGTTCACCACGATGGCGCTCGCCGCCTCGGTGCTGGGACTCGGCCTGACAGCCGCATCGCCGGCTGACGCACAACAAACCACGCCGGCCGCATTCCCTTCCCGCAACCTCACCCTGGTGGTGCCTTTCCCACCTGGCGGAGGTCCCGATCTCGCCGCACGCGCAGTGGGGGAAAAGCTCACCGCCCGCCTGGGCAAGCCGGTTGTGGTCGAGAACAAGCCGGGTGCGGGCGCGCTGATCGGCGCAGGATTCGTAGCCAAGTCTGCAGCCGATGGCCACACCCTGCTGTTCACGCCCAACACCGTGGTCATCTCGCCCCATGTTCTGCCCGCTGGCGCAGGCGGTGGCGTCAATGTTGCCCGCGATCTGGTGCCCGTCATTGCACCCGCTGCCACCCCACTCGTGCTGGTGGCGCACCCCTCACTGAACGCCACCCGCCTTCAGGACGCTCTGGATGCCGCACGCAAGTCGCCAGGCCTGCCCTATGGCAGCGCAGGTAACGGCTCGCCCATGCACTTCGCTGGCGAAATGATGAAACGCGCGGCCAAGGTCGATCTGCTGCACGTTCCCTACAAGGGCGTGGCGCCCTCGATCAACGCCGCGCTAGGCGGCGAGGTCAAGCTGCTCTTCGTAGGCCTGGGCGGCGCGGTGCCGCACATCAAGGCGGGCAAGCTCGTGCCGCTTGCGGTCACCGAGGCCAGGCGCTCCGACCTGCTGCCCGATGTACCCACCGCCACCGAGCAGGGTGTACCCGGGGTGGAGGTCAACGCCTGGTACGGCGTCTTCGCCCCCCTTGCCACCCCGCAGGCCATCATCGATCAACTGAATGCCGAGATCAATGCGGTGATCGCCATGCCCGATGTCCGAACCCGGCTCTCCACTGCTGGGATCGAACCCCTGGGCGGGTCAGCGGCCGTGCTCGCGGGCTTCGTCAAAGCCGACAACGAGCGCTACGGCACGCTCGCGCGCGAATTGAAGATCAGCGCCGACTGACACTGAACGGCGCGGGCGCAGGCCCAGTCACGCCGCGCGGCACCCGAGCCCCAACCGCCCCGCTCCCTGCGGGGCGGGCCATCAGGTAGACGGTCTCTGACCGGCCCGCTCGGTCGCAAACTTGGCGGTGGGCGCATCGGCGTCTTTCTGGCGGCGCGTGGTGCCATCAATGCCACCGGAAATGGCCCACTCCGCAAAGGCCGTGGGCCCCGGGGTGAATTCGCGCGGCGCCCAGGCATCGGTCAACTCGTCTTCGTCGGTGTTGTATTCGACCAGGCCGCCGCCGGGGCTACGGAAATACCAGAAGATCGCCGAGGAGATCGGATGACGTCCCGGGCCAAGTTCGGTCTCCCAGCCACAGCGCGACATGTGCATTCCGCCCCCGAAGACCTCATGCACATCGCGTACGGTGAACGCCACATGGTTGAGACCTGCGCGACCGTGCGGCAGCTGGAGCAGAAACAGGTCGTGATGGCCGGCGCGCGGCGCGCAGCGAAGAAATGATCCCCGGCCCGGATAACTGTCAGAGAGCACGAACCCGAATCGCTCGATATAAAACGAGGTGACCGCCGCCAGATCGGCCACGAAGAACACAACATGGCCCACTTCGATCGGCGCAGCGCGTTCATAGGCAGGGCTCGCCTGATCCACACGGCTGCGCTCGTTCCAGGTGTTGGTGCGCGCGCACACCACCTCCACCGGACGCTTGCGCGTGACCTGGACCCGAACCGCCAACCCGCTGGGATCGGTACAGCCCACCCGATCGCCGGTATCCATAAAACCCGGGGCGCCCTGCAGCCGCTCACGAAAGCGCTGGAGCACGGCTGCGCTCTCCACGGCCCAGACCACTTCGCGCACGGTGGGGTCGGGTTCGATCCCCGCAGGGAGTCCGGGGGTGTCGGAGGCCACCACGATCACGCGGCAGCCGTTGAGCGTCTCGAACACCAGACGACCGGTGTCGTCACCCACCAGCGTGAGGCCCCAGTCGGAAAAAAACTGTCGGCAGCGCACCAGATCGGTGGCGCCGTAAGTGACCTCGTCGATTCCCTGAAGATTCATCGGTGGTTCCATCAAACATGGGTTGAGTCAAGGCGGGCACTGAAGCACGCCCGGCCGAACGCCGTTCCGATCGAAAGGATAGCGAAATCCGCGTGCGGCGCACGCCACGCCTCAATCGATTCGGAAACACTCCCCACCCATCTTCTTGAACGGGCCCAACCGGGAATTCGCAACGTTGAGGCAAGCATCAGACAGGGGGAAGCGTCCTGTAGCGCAGCCATGCTACCCCGCCCGCCAGCCGGATCCGCGAAACCGCGGGGCCCGACCAGCGGAACTTCAGGGCATCATCGCGCACCAGGCTGTACTCGCCCTTCTCCATTCAAGGACTCCCATGGATCTCAAACTCGCTGGCAAAACCGTGATGATCACCGGCGGCTCCAAAGGCATCGGCGCCTCGTGCGCGTGGTCGTTTGCGGCAGAAGGTTGCGGGCTGAAGCTCGTGGCCCGCAATGGAGACACCCTGCAGGCGCTCGCGCGGCAGATCGAGGCGGCGCACCGGGTCAAGGTGGACACCCATGCGCTCGACCTCCGCGCCCCGGCCGACCTGGCGCGCGCCGCCACCCTCTGTAGCGACCTGGATATTCTGGTGAACAATGCGGGCGACATTCCAGCGGGCTCACTCGACCGCCTCGATGACCCCGCCTGGCGGCATGCCTGGGAACTGAAGGTGTTTTCCTATATCTCACTCTCGCGCGCAGCGTTTGTGGCCATGCGCGACCGCGGCCAGGGGGTGATCACCAACGTGATCGGGATGGCGGCCGAACGGCCAACCTTCGAATACATCTGCGGGGCCAGCGCCAATGCCGGGCTCGCAGCCTTCACCAAGGCGCTCGGACAGGGCTCGCTCAAGCATGGCGTCCGGGTGATGGGCGTACACCCGCCTTCCACCCGCACCGAGCGGATCGACACCATCCAGCGCGGGCTTGCCAAACAGCACTATGGCGATGAATCACGCGTTGACGACCTGTTCCGGGACAAACTCGCCACCCCGGCGATCGATCCCGAGCAGGTGGCCGACGCGGTGGTCTATCTGTCGTCCCCCCGGGCGAGCCAGCTGACCGGCATTGTGATGAATCTGGGCATGGTGAACGGATGAGTGGTCGGGCGGGCCGTGCCGAAGCACGCCTGAGTCCACCATCACCAGGGGTATGATCTCGGCGTTTTCAGCCTGACTGATCTCCAATGAAAATCGCTGTCGCCGGCCTGGGCTATGTGGGCCTCTCCAATGCAGTGCTGCTTTCGCAGCGCCACGAGGTGGTTGCGGTCGATCTGGTTGCCGCCAAGGTCGACCAGGTGAACGCCCGACGCTCACCGATTGAAGATGCCGACGTCACCGCGTTTTTGGAAACCAAACCGCTTACGCTGCGGGCAACTGTCAATGGGGCCGAAGCATGGCGCGACGCCGACTTTGTCGTCATTGCCACCCCCACCGACTACGACCCAGTCACCAATTACTTCAATACCGCCTCGGTGGACGCGGTCATCCGCGATGTGAAGGCCGTCAATCCGCGGGCGCTGATGGTGATCAAGTCCACCATCCCAGTGGGTTTCACGCTGGCTGCGCGCGAGCGTCACGGTACGCAGAACATCGTCTTCAGCCCAGAGTTTCTGCGTGAGGGCAAGGCGTTGCACGACAACCTGTACCCCAGCCGTATCGTGGTGGGCGAACAATCGGAGCGCGCCCGCGCGTTCGCGGCGCTCCTTCAAGAGGCCTCCCTGAGGCCCGATGTGCCGGTGCTCTTTACAGGCAGCACCGAGGCCGAAGCAATCAAACTGTTCGCCAACACCTATCTGGCCATGCGGGTCGCCTATTTCAACGAGCTCGACAGCTATGCGGCCTCTCACGGCCTGGACACGCGCGAAATCATCGAAGGCGTGTGCCTGGACCCACGAATCGGCAGCTTCTACAACAACCCCAGCTTTGGCTACGGCGGCTACTGCCTGCCCAAGGACACCAAGCAACTGCTCGCCAATTTCGCCAACGTACCGCAAACCCTCATCGAAGCCATCGTCACCGCCAACACCACCCGTAAAGATTTTGTCTCTTTCGATATCCTCAAACGCAATCCGAAAATTGTGGGCATTTACCGGCTGGTGATGAAAGCAGGGTCGGACAACTTTCGCGCGAGCAGCGTTCAAGGCATCATGAAGCGGCTGAAGGCCAAGGGTGTCGAGGTGATTGTCTACGAGCCAGTGCTGAAAGAACCCCGCTTCTTCAACTCCGAGGTCACCCACGACCTCGCAAGTTTCAAGCAGCGGGTAGACCTGATCGTGGCGAACCGTCTTACGCCCGAGATCGCCGACGTCGCCGACAGGGTTTATACGCGGGATCTCTTCGCGTCAGACTGACCTGTGCGCTACCGGAAGAACCGCGTGCCCTCGCCCGCAGGAACCGAATTTTGTGGAGACAACCCGTTGTTTCGGATGACCATGACCCGTTTCATTCGCTTTATTTCAATTGCCATCGCTTCAACCCTGAGCGTCTCCATTGCCCAGGCAGGCGGCGCCCACCAGAACGACGTCGCCCGTTATCTGGCCGGCCTCGCGCCGGATACCCAGTCAAGCACACATGCGCTCACCCAGGAACCCGCGTGGGCGACGCATTCCGAGCAGATGAATGCGGCCTGGGCGC
>RFXC01000120.1 GCA_009921765.1 Betaproteobacteria bacterium
CCTGCACGGCCGCCCCGGCCTCTGCGGGCGGCTTGAAACCCAGCTTGTTCGCCAGTTCGCCCACCGCATCACGACCGTCATGCAGCACCGACATGGCCTTGCGAAGGCTCAACCACTCCTCATCGGTCAGGTCGCGGGCAACCGACCAGAGTTCTTCGAGCGGGGGCTTGGGCATACCGGGCTCGGCTGGATCAGGTCGTCCAGGCAACCCGACGGAATCCGTGTCATCCGAAGGGTCTTCGTCGTCAGGCTTTCCCAGGACGGGACCCGCCGAGAGATCGTCATCGTCAGACTCTTCGCGATCGGGTTCTTCCGGGCGCTCAGGCTTCGGCGGCGGCACGGCCGGGTCCGGCAATGCAGTCACGGGTTGACCTGGCTTGCCCGCGGAACCACCAAGAAACGGAGCAAGCCATTCGGGGTTGACACGCAACGCAGGCGCCCAGGTCGCGGACGGCGCCTGCCATCCGGTCGTCGGGGCGATGAACACCCGTCCGGTCGCCGAATCCAGCCAGCCGACGATCGACTGACCGGTCATCATCTCTGCGGGGGGAGGCTTGAAATCCAGACTGACGGCAAGCGCCTTGAGTGCATCGCCACCGCGCGCAAAAGACCGCAGCGCCAGATCAAGGCTGCCCGGGTCTGGCTTGCCGCCGCTCAAAAATCCCAGCGCAGCGGAGATCAGACCTGGAGATGAGACCACAGAGGGGGCAGACAGGCCCCCCGGTGCGGGTGCTGCGGGGACGGTGGCGTGGCTCACGATGTCGGAGTCCTTGTTGTTCGTGAAATGGACATTCACGGCGATCTGATGGGATTTTTTCACATTCCGTGCGCCAACTCAAGCGAAGGCCCGGCGCGGGGACTGGGAGCACCCGATTTGACCTTCGTCAGGTCAGCGATAGCCAGGCAGCTCCCTGTCCAGCACCCGCATCATTGCTTCAAAGAACAGCCGATCCCGGTCGGCTCCCGAGTGCGTTTCCAGGTCGGCCGGGGCCAGGACCTTGGCAACGATCGCCGGGTCGATTTCCTGCAGTTCGCGGCCTGTTGCCATCGCGAGCATCTGAGTGCGACAGGCCCGCTCGAGCTTGTAGAGCCGACGGTACGCCTGGGCGACGGTCTTGCCGGTGGTGATCACGCCATGATTCTTCATGAACACAATCGGCTTGTCGCCTGCGATTCGCGCCAGCCGTTCCCCTTCCGAGGGCAGGTCGGCGGTGCCGTCGTAGTGATCGTCATAGGCGATGTCGCGGGCCATGAAGACAGCCGTCTGGGTGGCATTCAACAACCGGTTGTCTTTCAGCATGTTGAGCGCAACTGCCCAGGGCTGATGCGTGTGCAGTACCACCTCGGCCCCGGTGAGCCGGTGAAACGGTGCATGAATACACCATGCCGACAGCTCAACCTTGCCTTCGCCCTCGAGCGTCTGCCCGGATTCGTCGAACATCACCAGATCGTCGGCCCGCGCTTCTGACCAGTGATACCCGAACGGCAGAATGAGATAGCGCCCGGGCTGGCCAGGGACGCGCGCGGTGAAATGGTTGTCTATGCCCTCGTCGAGTTCGTGCAGCACCGCCATCCGCATCGCAGCGGCAAGCTGCACCTTCAATTCGCGAAGCGCCGCCTGATCGCGATTCGAGGCGGCGACTGGCAGTCGTGTGACGCTCATTGCGGTTCTCCTAAAGGATTCAGGCTCGAACAACTCGGGCAGAGGCTAAGGGCGCTTTCTCAGACACCCAACTGGGGGTTGACCCGCTCCACGTCGCTGTGCAGCTTGTTCAGCGCGTTGAGGTAGGCCTTGGCTGATGCAACGATGATATCGGGGTCGGCCCCCACGCCGTTCACAATCCGTCCACCGCGCGAGAGCCTGACGGTGACCTCCCCCTGCGATTCGGTACCGGTGGTGATCGCATTGACCGAATAGAGGAGGAGCTCCGCTCCGGAGTCCACCTGAGATTCAATGGCCTTCAGCGTCGCATCGACTGGACCATTGCCGTCGGCGCGGCTGCGCGCCTCGCGACCAGCCACCGACAGGGTGATCTCGGCATGCGGCCGCTCGCCGGTTTCCGAGCCCTGAGCAAGCGACACCAGCTTGTAGTGTTCGCTCTCGGGCGCGACCGATTCATCGGAGAACAGCGCCTGAATGTCCTCATCAAAAATATCGGACTTGCGGTCAGCCAGGTCCTTGAAACGCGAGAACGCGGCGTTCAGCTCGGTTTCGGAATCCACCGGAATGCCAAGCTCAAGCACGCGCTGCTTGAACGCATTGCGGCCAGAGAGCTTGCCCAGGACGATCCGGTTGGTGGCCCAGCCCACGTCTTCGGCCCGCATGATCTCGTAGGTGTCGCGGTGCTTGAGCACACCGTCCTGATGAATCCCCGAGGCGTGCGCAAACGCATTGGCCCCCACCACCGCCTTGTTGGGCTGCACCGGAAAACCGGTGATGCCCGAGACCAGTTTGGATGCCGGCACGATCTGGGATGCATCGATCCCGACATCAAGGCCGAAGTAATCGCGCCGGGTCTTGACCGCCATCACAATTTCTTCAAGCGATGTGTTGCCCGCACGCTCGCCCAACCCGTTCACCGTGCACTCGATCTGACGCGCGCCGCCAATGGTGACGCCAGCGAGCGAGTTGGCGACCGCCATGCCGAGGTCGTTGTGGCAGTGCACAGACCAGACCGCTTTGTCGGAGTTTGGAATGCGCTCGCGCAGGTTTCGAACCAGCTGACCGAAGAGCTCGGGCACCGAATAGCCCACCGTGTCGGCGATGTTGATGGTGGTGGCACCCTCACGGATCACGTCTTCAATCACCCGGCACAAAAAATCAGTATCCGAGCGACTGCCATCTTCCGGAGAAAACTCCACGTTGTCGGTGAACTTGCGCGCGAAGCGCACAGCAAGCCGCGCCTGTTCGTGCACCTGCTCGGGCGTCATACGGAGTTTCTTCTCCATATGCAGCGCAGAGGTGGCAATAAAGGTGTGAATGCGCGCGGATTTCGCACCTGCCAGGGCCTCTGCCGCCCGCGATATGTCTCGATCGTTGGCGCGAGAGAGCGAGCAGACGGTGGAGTCGCGTATGGTGTTGGCAATGGCCTTGACCGCTTCGAAATCGCCGTTGGAGGAGGCTGCAAATCCAGCCTCGATCACATCCACCCGAAGCTTCTCAAGCTGGCGGGCAATGCGCAGCTTTTCCTCTTTGGTCATGGATGCGCCGGGGCTCTGCTCGCCATCGCGCAGGGTGGTATCGAAGATGATCAGTTTGTCGGCCATTTCGGATGCTCCTGGGTCTGCCCCCGCTGGTTTGGGAGGCCTGCACTTCAGATTGTGGGGGAAGGGGTGTTTAGCGCGCGGGGCGCAGTAGCAGCCGCACGCCGGGGAGGCGTAGCGCTGCCAGGCGACGGACGCGGCGGGCGTGGTCGCGGGCGGACACGGCAGTGGAGTGTTCGCTGGGCATGCCCTGGACTATACGGGCAACCCGGCGCCGGTTGCAAGCGGAACCCGATGGGGGCGCGGTCGTCGTTGCACCGGGCCCGCACGGCTGAGCCCGTGTTCAGGGGTAAGCTTGCGCATTGACAAAGTAGCCGCCTGCGCACACGGACGAATGCGCGACCGGAAGAACCTTTCAAATGCGGGAACCCTGACCATGAAGCTCGCAACCGCTCAGTGCTTTCAGACGAACTTCGAAGGGGCGATGGTCGAGCGAATTCATCAGGCGCACAGCGATGGCACCGGCGCCGTGATCATCAACGCCGGCGCCTGGACGCACTACAGCTACGGCATTCGCGATGCACTCGCAATACTCAACTGCCCGATCGTCGAGGTGCACATGTCCAACGTTCACGCGCGCGAGGAATTCCGCCATACCTCGGTGTTCTCGCCGATCGTGCGCGGCCAGATATGCGGCTTCGGCATCGACAGCTACCTGCTGGGGGTACGCGCAGCCGTGTCTGCGCTCAAGGCAGGTTAGTCTGGCGCGAGGGCGGGATCATGACGAGTCGGGATCGCTCCCAGCGCAGCATCCTGCGCTGCCATCAGGTCAGGGTGAGCGAGCGCACCGTCTGGACCTTTGTCGAAATCAACGATGGCGATTTCAGCGGGCTGGGGGAAGCCACGCTGGAAGGGCGGAGCGATGAGGTCGAACGCGCCGCGCGAAGCCTTGGAGAGGCGCTTTTCGAGCCAGGATCGCGCCCGTCGGAAAGCCATCTCGAACGCCTCGCCCAATGGCTGCTGGCCGATCGCTGTGCGCACAGTCTCGTCAACGCCACAGCGCTGAGCGCAATCGAGCAGGCGCTGCACGATCTGCTCGCCAGGCGGGCGGGGTTGGCCCTGCATGCCCGCCTCGGGCAGGCACAGCGCAGCCGGATCCCGCTCTACGCGAACATCAACCGGGGTACCGTCCCGCGAACACCCGAGCGCTTCGCGGCCCGCGCGCTGCGCGCCGCGGGCCAGGGCTTCAACGCAATCAAGATGGCACCCTTTGACGGCGTGAGCCCGGAGGCCGACGACGCACCCGCGCAGCGCGCGCTCGTCGACGCCGGCCTTGCCCGCATTGCAGCGGTACGTGCCGCACTCGATGCGCATTTCCCCGACTGCGATCTGATGGTCGATTGCCACTGGCGCTTCAATGCCGCCCAGGCCATGCAGATGACCGACGAACTCGCGCGACTGAAGGTCAGCTGGTACGAATGTCCGGTCGCTGAAATCCCCGAACAATTCGCCACGTTGCGCCAGATTCGCTCACGGGCAAACGATCTTGGCATGCAACTGGCGGGCGCAGAAACAATGATCGGTGTGAACGGCTTTCTGCCCCTCCTGAAGGCTGGGCTCTATGACGTGGTCATGCCCGATGTCAAGCACGCGGGCGGGCTCACCGAGGTGCTGCGCATTGCCGAGACCGCCGCAGCCCATGGGGCGGCCTGCTCGCCGCACAACCCCACAGGCCCCATCTGCCACGCTCACAGCCTGCATGTTTCGGCTGTGTTCAATGATCTGCCCGCCCTCGAGGTGCAGTTCGAGGA
The DNA here is from genome assembly GCA_009921765.1 of Betaproteobacteria bacterium. The sequence continues at coordinate 5,016 of RFXC01000120.1, forward strand.
GAGCGATCTTTTCTTTGCCCTTGCCGACCCGGATCTGCCGCGCTTCGAGGCGGGTATGAGCGCACTGCCGTCCGGGCCTGGTCTGGGCACCCGATGCCACATCGACCCCGTCGCGGCCCAGGAGGACTGAATGCCCGCTGCCACGCTGCTCACTCTGGAATCCCGCATTCGCACGCGTCGCGCGGCAGTCGCGGCCATTGCGGCCGGTGCGCTCGCCACATTCATTGCTGCGCTACCCGCCACCGTCAGCGCCCAGCCCTTCCCGACCCGTGCGGTCCGCATCATCGTTCCAAGCCCGCCGGGCGATGGCTCCGACCTGACCGCGCGTGCGCTCGCGCAGCGGCTGTCCGACAGCTGGGGACACCCGGTGGTGGTGGAAAACCGGCCTGGCGCAGGCGGCCGTATCGGTACCGAGGCCGCGGTATCGGCCAACCCCGACGGTCACACCCTGCTCATGGGAAACGCCGGTTCGAACGGCATCAACGCCGCGATCTACAAGCTGCCCTACGACCTTGAGCGCGGATTCGATCCCGTCACCCTGGTCATGCGCGCCCCCAACGTGCTGGTTGTCAGCCCGCAACTGGGTGCGAATTCGGTCGTCGAACTGATCCGGCTGTTGAAAGCCCAACCCGGAAAATTTGCTTACGGCTCTGGCGGCGTGGGCAGTTCGGCCCATCTGTCGGCCGAACTCTTCAAGCTGATGGCGGGCGTCGATCTGCTGCACGTGCCCTACAAGGGCGCGGTCGGCGCACTCAACGCAGTCATCTCGGGCGAGGTCGCGCTCTTTCTTGGCAACCTTCCACCGGCCATCGGTCATATTCGTAACGGCCGGGTTCGGGCCCTGGGTGTGACCACGCTCACCCGCTCCCCGCTGTTGCCGGACGCGCCCACGCTTGACGAGGCAGGACTGAAGGGCTTCGAAACCGTGGCCTGGTTCGGCCTCTTCGCACCCGCCGGAACACCCGCCACCACGATCGGTATGGTTCAGCAGGCGGTCGCGCGTACGCTCGCCGACACCGAGGTTCGCAAGTTGATCGACACCCTTGGCGGCGAACCCGTTGGCGGCAGCGCCGCCGACTTCCGGGCGCTGGTGAGCGCCGACATCGCCAAGTGGCGTCGGGTCGTGGCCTCAGCCGATATCCGGGCCGAGTAAAGCGCTAGGGCTTGAGCGGGGCCTCGCAGGGTCCCTTGTCGCTGCGCCGCAGGCAGGTGCAGACCAGACTGAACTGCTTCACCTCTTCTTTGCGGAGCGGCCGGAGACCGCTGCGACGCAGCTGGTTGGCCGGCACCCACACCGCGGGCTCGAGGCCCCGGATCACACGACCACGGTCGCGAAGGTCGAGCTGCACGCTCGCACAATGCACCGGAGCGGCCAGCGGATTGCGAATCTCGAACACCATTCGTTCGGGTGCGCCGTCCACCCAGCCCGCGCGAATATCGAGTCGGCCAAATTCTGCGGACTGCAGCGGGTAACTTTTCAGATCGGGATCGATGCCGGTCAAGCTGAACCCGCTCGCTGCGTGGGCGACCAACCCAAGACCCATCACGCAAAATGCAGCGGACACAATGCTGCGCACGATCCCGCCCCCGCGCCGACGACCTGGCCCTCGCGCAGCGGCCAAAGCGGCCAGCGCGCCCCTCCGGTTCGCATGCACGACGACCGGCGCGGGCGGCGCGGTGCCTCGCCTCCCAGCCGGTGACGCGCTCAGGCGGCGGGGTTCAGCGCCTCCCATACACGGGCAGCCGTAAACGGGGTGTCCATTGCCGCCACGCCCTGGCGGCGCAGGGCGTTCATCATGGCGTTGGTCAGTGCGGGGATGGAACCCGTGCAGCCGGCTTCGCCCACGCCTTTGGCGCCCACGCGATTGAGTTCGGTTCGGGCCTGAATTTGCTCCGCCTCGACGGTCGGGATGCAGCCCGCCTTGGGCAGCGCGTAGTCCATGAGCGAGCCGGTGCTCAGCTGACCACGCTCATCGTAGATGGCGTGCTCGCAGAACACCTGCCCCCAGCCCTGCACCACCCCGCCCTGAAGTTGCCCGATGACAAGCTGCGGGGAAATGACGCGCCCCAGATCGTCAACCGCCACGTAGCGCACGACGTCGGTGATGCCGGTGGCAGGATCAATTTCGATCTCCGCCACATGGGTGCCGTTCGGGAACGTGGAGCCCGACTGCGCCTTGCCCTCGGCGGACAGCCGCGCACGCTGCGCGGCGTCGAGCCGGGGAATCCAGGTGGCGAGGTCGGGTGCAGATCCCGCCGCCCCGCCGGACTCTGCCCAGAGCGTCTGCGCCTGCTCGCGGATGCGGGCACAGAGCTCGACGATGGCGCTGCCTGCGCCATAGAGCGTGCGCGAACCCCCTGTGCCGTTACCCATCAACGCCCGACCATGATGCCCGGCCGCATAGCGGACGCGCGAGGCAGGCAGCCCGAGTTCCTGTTCGACGATGGTGGCAAACGAGGTTTCGTGACCCTGGCCAGATGCGCCGGTGACCCCATAAATCGTGAGCTGCCCCTGCTCGTCGAAATCACCCTGCACCGTGTCGGCGGGCACTGCGCCGGCACCGGAAGCCTCGAGATAGCAGGCGAGCCCGATGCCGCGCAGCTTGCCCTGCCGGGCTGCGGCCTCGCGACGCGCTTCGAACCCCGCCCAGTCCGACAACTCGAGTGCGCGATCGAGTGTGCGATGGAATTCGCACAGATCGTAGAGCGTGCCGTTGGCGGTCTTGTAGGGAAACGCCTCGGGCGGGATGAAATTGATCCGCCGCAACGCCACCGGATCAAAGCCATGCTCGTGCGCCGCATGGTCAAGCAGCGTTTCAATGGCAAAGGCGATATCGGGTCGGCCCGCTCCCCGGTACGCGGCCATCGGCACGGCATTGGTGTAGACAAGCTTCGAGTTCATATAGAGCGCGGGGACGCGATAAGACCCACCCATCGTGACCGACAGGTTGCGCGCGCCGATGAGTGAACTGGGCCCGGCACTGAAGGCTCCGAGATCGATCGTATCGTCGAAGCGGAGCGCGAGAATCCGGCCGTCACGGTCAAGCGCGACCGAGCCATCGAGCGTGAGGGCCCGGCCCTGGTATTCGCTCACGAACACTTCCGAGCGTGTCCCGGTCCAGCCCACCGGGCGGCCCAGATGCCGGGCAGCCAGAACCACCAGCACATGCTCGCTATACGGGTTTGAGCGCAGCCCGAAGGAGCCGCCCACATCATAGGTGAGAACCTCGATCTGCTCAGCCGGAATGCCGCTTGCGACCGCGACCGACTTGAGCATGCCGGTGACGCCCTGCGAAGGGGTGAAGAGCCGGGTGATGCCGGTTGCAGCATCATGCGAGGCGATCACCGCCCGAGGCTCCATCGGAAAGCCAACCAGACGCTGACTGTGGACGCGATGCCGGCTTTTGAGCGGAGCGCGCGCAAAGGCCTCGGCCACCGCCTGCTCGTCACCCGACTCGAAATGCAGCGACAGATTGCCCGGCACGTTCGGGTGCAACTGTGGCGCCCCGGGCGCCAGCGCCTGGTCGGGGGTCACCACAGGCTCGAGCTCTTCGTATTCGATGTCGGCGAGTTCGGCCGCATCCTGCGCCTGCGCGGCCGTGTCAGCCACCACCATGGCAACCGGCTGACCCACAAACAGCACCTGCCCGTGTGCGAGCACCGGCATGGTGGCGACCTGCTGGGTCGTGCCGCCGCGGCCTGGGAAGGTGAAGCTGTTGGGAAGGCTGCCGCCGCCTTGCTGGATGACTTCCTCGGCCGTCATCACCCAACGAACGCCCGGCGCTGCGCGCACCGCCGACAGATCGACGCGCACGATGCGGGCGCGGGCGTGCGGCGATCGGATCACATGCCCGTGGAGCATCTGATCAGGACGCAGATCATCGGTGAACGCCCCCGTGCCGGTAATGAGGCGATGGTCTTCGCGGCGCGCGTAGTGCACGCCCGGCAGACTGGTTTCCGAAGCGGGGACGGCGCTCATGCAGCACTCCCGGCCATGGCACCCGCTGCCTGCCGAACCGCAGCAATGATGTTGGCATAGCCCGTACAGCGGCAAAGATTGCCGGCAAGCCCTTCAATGATCTGTTCGTCGGTGGGATTGGGGTGGCGCGAAAGGAGCGACGTGACCGACATGATCATGCCCGGGGTGCAAAAGCCGCACTGAAGCGCATGGCACTCGGTAAAGGCAACTTGTACCGGGTGAAGCGATTGGCCGCCCAGACCCTCGATGGTGGTGATGCGGCAGCCATCGGCCTGCCCGGCCAGCATGGTGCAAGCCTTCACGCCCTGCCCGTCGACCAGGACGGTACAGCAGCCGCACTGACTGGTGTCACAGCCGACATGGGTGCCGGTGAGGCCGAGCTGTTCGCGCAGCACCTCGACCAGCAGGGTGCGACCTTCAACCTCGAGGCTCTGGGCCTTGCCGTTTACTTCAATGGAAATGTTCATTCCGGTTCCAGAAAAATCAGAAGGGACTCAGGCGAGCTCGCGCAGCGCCTGCTCGCACATCACTTTGGCCAGATGCGCGCGATAGCGTGCGGGCGCATGGATGTCTTCGAGCAGATCGGGGTGGTCGAGTGTGGGGACCGTTGAACCGTTCGCCCATGCCTGCTCGGCCGCCGTCCATCGAAACACGCCACCGCCCGCTCCCGTCACCGTGACCCGCAAACCCGCAGCGCCCAGGTCGGCCGCGAATACGCCCGCCATGGCATAGCCTGAGGCAGGATGCTTGAACTTGGCGTACGCGCTTCGCCGCGGCAGCCTGAAGCGGATACCCGTGATGAGTTCGCCCGGCTCCAGGGCAGTCATGAAAAAGCCCTGGAAAAAATCGGCTGCAGCGAGTTCTCGCCGGTCGGTGACAACGACCGCATCAAGCGCGAGGACCGCCGCCGGATAGTCGGCCGCCGGATCGTTGTTCGCCACCGACCCGCCTATCGTGCCGCGGGCGCGCACCTGTGGATCGCCAATCAGACCAGCCAGCCGGGCGAGGCCCGACGCCACGCGGGCCACCTCGGCGGAATCGGCCACCTGCTGATGACGGGTGGCAGCGCCGATCCAGAGATGGTCGGCGCGCACCGCGATGCCCTGCAGGTCGGGCAGGCGGCCGATATCGATCAGCTGCGAGACCTGGTTGAGCCGGTGTTTGAGGGAAGGGATCAGCGTCATGCCGCCGGCCAGCGGCCGGGCCTCGCCGTCCTGGGAAAGAGTGCTGGACGCCTCGCTCAGGCTGGCGGCGCGCCGGTATTCGAATGCATGCATCGGAATTTGTGCCGGGAAGTGTCGGAGAAGCCGAAAGTGTATTCGCTCGCGGACACGACCGCCTCGAAAGGCCCCTGCCAGCGGCACGGCTCGTGAGAACGCGTGCGGCGCCCGCCGGCCCAGGCTCATCCGGTGAGCCTCGCGGGCCCGCATCATCGCCGATCGCCAATCCGGAGCCGCACCGTGCCCCCTTCCGCGCTCAGTCGCCCCCACTTGCGCCGCCTGCGTCAGATGTTCCGTTCCTCTGGCTGGCCCTGCCATGACCCCGTCGAGATCGATCTGCTGGGCGCAGGGCTGATCGAACGTCTGGTCTCACCCGAGCCCGGGCTGCGACCCGATACGATCCGCGTCACCGACGCAGGCGTTGCGGCGCTCGCGCTCGCCCAGACGCTGAACCGCCGGGCGCTCGGCGCGCACGAGGCACTGGTCCGACTCACCGCCCAGTGGCTGGTGGCGCAAGGCCGACTCGCCTGGACCGGGCTCTCGCTCCTGTCACCCGAAGCGCCGGGCGGCGGTTGGGGCCCCTGCCGCCCGGATGTCTTTTCACTTCGCATCTCCAGCTTCGAACACGCGCTTGAGCCCACCATCCACGAGATCAAGGTGAGTCGCGCCGATCTGCTGGGCGATCTGCGCCAACCGGGTAAACGCGGCGCCTACTTCGGGCTGGCGCAACGCGTCTGGTACGTGCTTGGCGAATCGGCCCAAGGCGAACCCATCGCTGATCCCGCAGAAATTCCGCCCGAGTGCGGGGTTCTAGTCGCCTGCGGCGATGCGCTGAATATCGCGCGGCCAGCCCCGGCGCGCGATGCCCGCCCCATCGCGTTGCCCACCTGGCTTGCGCTTGCCCGGGCGCAGCCGCTCGACACCGAAGCCGCCAGCCCGCAGCACTGCCTTTGACGGCAGACAAGTCCGGTGCGCGTGGGAGCTTGGTTCAGTGAAAAAACCCGGGTGAAGTCAGCCCTTGCGCTGGCGTGATCACGCCCCGGCCTTATCCTCGACCTTCGCACCTTCCTTACGGACTCGCCATGGATCTGCTGCTGTCGCCCGAAGCCTGGATCGCGTTTGCCACGCTTACCGCACTCGAACTCGTCCTGGGCATCGACAACATCATTTTCATTTCGATTCTGGTGGACCGGCTCCCCGCCCATCAGCGCGAACTCGCGCGCCGCATCGGCCTGTTCGCAGCCATGTTCATGCGCATCGGCCTGTTGCTGGTGTTGTCCTGGATCATCGGGCTGGTCGAGCCGCTGTTCAATGTTTTCAACCAGCCGATTTCGGGACGCGACCTGATCCTGATCGCGGGAGGCCTCTTCCTCATCTGGAAGAGCACAAGCGAAATCCACCATGCAATTGAGGGCAGCGAAGCCGGGCGCACCAGCGCGGCGGCGAGCTTTGGCGCCATCATCGCCCAGATCATGATCATTGATCTGGTGTTCTCTCTCGACTCGATCATCACCGCAGTAGGGATGGTGGACCGGGTCGAGGTGATGATCGCCGCCGTGGTGGTGTCGGTTGCGCTCATGATGGTGTTTGCCCGGCCAATCGGAGAATTCGTCTCCCGGCACCCCACCATCAAGATGCTGGCCCTCAGTTTCCTGGTGGTGGTCGGCATGGTGCTGATCGCCGAGGGGTTCGATCACCATGTCCCCAAGGGTTACATCTATTTCGCGATGGCCTTCTCGGTGGTGGTGGAGTTGCTCAACATTCGCCTGCGCAGTCGCCAGCCGACAAAAAGTTGAAATCAGGCCCGGCACAGCACGCTGTGCAGCGGGGGCGACAGCATGCATACTCGGGGCACGCATCATGAGATCAACAACCCCAACGGAGACCGACATGCTTGCAGCAGACCTCTCGTCAGCCCCCCAGTCCCATCGCCTGCGCTGCGCCTGTGGAGAACCCCACGCAGGCCGTCGCCGCGCACTGGGTGGTCTGGCCGCCCTGGGCGGACTGTCGCTCGCTTCAGGCTGCGCCACGATGGGTGCCGGCGGGGCGCCTGCCCCGCGAATCGACGTTCATCACCATATCGTGCCCCCTGCATGGCTTGAGTCGCTTCGGCGCGCCAAACTCGATTCGCCACCGGTTGTGAATTGGACCGTTCAGCAGTCGCTGGAAGACATGGACCGCGGGGGTGTCACGACATCCATGACCTCGCCCACGCTTCCCGCCGTGAGCTTTCTGCCCGCCGCCGAGGCCGCGCGCGTAGCGCGCGAATCCAACGAGTGGACACGCAAGCTCGTGGACAGTTCCAAGGGGCGGTTCCGCATGTTCGCGCTGCTGCCCATGCCTCACGTTGACGAGACGCTGCGCGAAATCGCCTACGCGCTCGATGTCCTCAAAGCCGACGGCGTCGCCTTCATGACCAGCTACCAGGGGCGTTACCTGGGAGACAAGGCGTTTGCGCCGGTCATGGATGAACTGCATCGGCGAAAGGTCACCGCCTACACCCATCCCGACAATCCGGCCTGCTGCGAGAACGTGGCAAGCGGCGTGCCGCCTGTCATCATCGAGTACGGCACCGACACCACGCGCACCATTGCGAGCCTGATTTTCTCGGGAACGGCACAGCGCTGTCCGGACATCAACTTCATCTTCTCGCACGCGGGCGGCACCATCGCCGCACTCACCGACCGGTTCCTGGTTCAGATCGTGTCCATGCCCAACTACAAGCAGCGCGGCTTCACGAGTGAGCGCGTGCTGAAAGAGCTTCGCAGCTTCTACTACGACACCGCGCAGACCTCAAACCCGATGGCGATGGCTGCGCTCACGCGGCTGGTTCCGGTCACCCAGATCGTATTCGGCAGCGATTACCC
>RFXC01000013.1 GCA_009921765.1 Betaproteobacteria bacterium
GCGGCTGTTCACCGGGCTGGTGGCGGTAGGCGTGGTGACATTCGGGGCGCTCATCATGCTGTCGCCCTGGCGCCGGGAGCGCATCTTTGCCTACCTCGACCCGTTCAGTGAACAGAACGCGCTCGGCAAGGGCTATCAGCTGTCACATTCCCTGATCGCTTTCGGTCGCGGCGAGCTGTTCGGTGTCGGCCTGGGTGGCTCGGTCGAAAAACTTCATTACCTGCCCGAGGCGCATACCGACTTTCTGCTGGCAGTGATCGGTGAGGAACTCGGGCTGGTTGCCGTGCTCGCAATCGTGCTCATGTTTTTCTGGCTCACTCGCCGTGCCTTCGAAATCGGCCGGCTCGCCATTCGTCTGGACCGCACCTTCGCGGGCCTGGTGGCGCAGGGCGTAGGGCTCTGGCTGGGGCTGCAGGCCTTCATCAACATGGGCGTCAATGTGGGGCTCTTGCCCACCAAAGGGTTGACCCTGCCGCTGATGAGCTACGGCGGAAGCGGCATCCTTGCCAACTGCGTGGCGGTGGCAATCCTGTTGCGGGTCGATTTCGAGAACCGGATGCTGATGCGAGGCGCCAAGTGACCCCGCGCACGCTGCTCGTGATGGCAGGCGGCACCGGTGGGCATGTCATGCCGGGCCTGGCGGTGGCACAGGTGATGCGCGAACGCGCCTGGAATGTAGTTTGGCTGGGCAACCCGCAGGGCATGGAGGCAACGCTGGTCCCTCAGCACGGGATCACGCTCGAGCCGGTGAGAATCGGGGGCCTGCGCGGCAAGGGCCTGCTCAATGCGCTCGCCATGCCGGTGCGACTCGCCCGAGCCTGCTGGCAGAGTCTGTCGGCCTTGCGCCGTATCAAACCCGCAGTGGTGCTGGGCATGGGCGGCTATGTGGCGTTTCCTGGCGGACTGATGGCCGCGCTGGTGGGTTATCCCTTGGTCGTGCATGAACAGAACTCGGTAGCCGGGCTGACCAATCGGTTGCTCGCGCGGCTGGCCGACCGGGTGCTGGAGGCCTTCCCCGGCACGCTGGCGGGTGCGGTATGCACGGGCAACCCGGTGCGTGCCGACCTGGTTCGCGTCGACTCGCCGCGGGCGCGGTATCTGGCGCGAAGCGGCCCGCTACGCCTTCTGGTGGTGGGCGGCAGCCTGGGGGCGCAGGCGCTCAACCAGATCGTCCCGCAGGCGCTCGCGCAGACCGACCCCGCCCATCGGCCGGAGGTTGTCCATCAAGCAGGGCGGGCTCACGCGCAGGCCTTGGTCGAGCGTTACCGCGAGCTCGGTGTGGCGGCGCAGGTGCCGAGCTTCATCGATGACATGGCAGCGGCGCTCGCCGAAGCGGATCTCGTGATCTGCCGGGCGGGTGCGATGACGGTTGCGGAGCTCGCAGCGGTGGGTGTCGCAAGCGTGCTGGTGCCGTTTCCGCATGCGGTCGATGACCACCAGACCGGCAACGCCCGCTTTCTTGCAGAGCAGGGTGCTGCAATGCTGATCGCTCAGGCCGACCTCACCGCCGATCGCCTGTCGACCGTGATTACCGGTGCAAGTCGCCATGCGCTCGCCGAGCAGGCCGAGCGGGCGCGCGCGCTCGCGCGTCCGCGCGCCGCGTACGAGGTCGCCGACATCTGTGAGGCGCTCGCTTCGGGAGCGCGCGCATGAAGCACAAGGTGAAGCGCATCCACTTTGTGGGTATCGGCGGGGCTGGCATGAGCGGCATTGCCGAGGTGCTGCTTACGCTTGGCTACCAGATCAGCGGCTCCGATATCGCGGAATCGGCGGTCACCCAACGGCTCGCTTGCCTGGGCGCTCGGGTGATCACCGGTCACCAGGCGGCCAACGTTCAGGGCGCTGACTGTGTGGTCGTATCTTCGGCTGTGCGCCCTGACAATCCCGAGGTGATTGCCGCGCGCAACCAGCGTATCCCGGTGGTGCCCAGAGCGCTGATGCTCGCCGAACTGATGAAGCTCAAGCGGGGCATCGCGGTGGCGGGCACACATGGCAAGACCACGACCACGAGCCTGATTGCCTCGGTGCTCGCGCGCGGGGGCATGGACCCCACGTTCGTGATCGGTGGGCTTCTGAACAGTGCCGGGGTCAATGCGCGTTTGGGCGCAGGCGACACCATCGTGGTCGAGGCCGATGAGTCCGATGGCTCGTTTCTCAACCTGTCGCCGATGATTGCGGTCATCACCAACATCGACGCCGATCACATGGACACTTATGGCCATGACCTCGCGCGGCTCAAACAGGCGTTTGTCGAGTTCACGCACCGACTGCCGTTTTATGGCGCAGCCGTGCTCTGTATCGATGATGCGCAGGTGCGTGAAATCCTCCCCTTTGTATCGAAGCCGGTACTGAGCTACGGGCTGACCGAAGGCGCGCAGTTTCGCGCAATCGATGTCACGCCTGACGGTCCCACCATGCGCTTTACGGTGCTTCGTGAAGACGCCGAGCCGCTGGCGGTGACGCTCAATCTTCCCGGTGTTCATAACGTTCGCAACGCCCTTGCCGCGATTGCCGTGGCCGACGAGCTGGGCGTGAGCGACGAGGCGATCGCCGCCGCATTGACCGAGTTCCGCGGCGTCGGCCGGCGCTTCCAGCGCCACGGCGAGGTAGCGGTTCCCGCGTCATCCGGAGGGGGGTCTTTCACGCTGGTTGACGACTATGGCCACCACCCGGCGGAAATGAGCGCAACCATCGCTGCGGCGCGCGGTGCATTCCCCGGGCGGCGTCTGGTGCTCGCGTTCCAGCCGCACCGCTACACCCGAACGCGTGATCTGTTCGAGGATTTCGTTCGGGAACTCTGCACCGTCGATTCGCTGATTCTTGCCGAGGTCTATGCCGCAGGTGAAGCGGCGATCGTTGCCGCCGACGGACGGTCGCTTGTGCGTGCGGTCAGGGTGGCGGGCCGTGTCGAGCCGCGCTTTGTCGAGCGCATCGGCGAGATGCCGCGAGCCATTCTCGAGAGCGTTCGCGACGGCGATGTCGTACTCACCATGGGCGCAGGATCGATCGGTCAGGTGGCGGGCGGCGTTCGCGAACTCGCAGGCGAGGCTGCAGGGGGTGCGAGGCGTGACTGAAGCAGCACATCAAGACAGGGCGCGGGCGCTTGGCCGGGTGGCGGTGCTGATGGGCGGCGCATCGGCCGAGCGCGAGGTCTCGCTTATGTCCGGCGCGGGGGTGCTCGCGGCGCTGCGCGAACGCGGAGTGGATGCGCATGCGTTCGACCCGGCCGAGCGAGAGCTGGGTGAGCTGCGTCGCGAGGGCTTCGCGCGCGCCTTCATCGCGCTCCATGGCCGCTTCGGCGAGGACGGCAGCGTTCAGGGGGCGCTCGAGTTATTGGGCATTCCGTACACGGGCTCGGGCGTGCTGGCCTCAGCCATTGCCATGGACAAGACTTGCACCAAGGATATCTGGCTTGCGCGTGGCCTGCCCACACCCGCATTTCGACGCGCTGCAACGCTCGATGACGCGCGCCGGGCAGTCAACGAACTCGGCCTGCCGCTGGCGGTCAAGCCCAGTCGCGAAGGGTCCAGCCTTGGCTTTTCACGCGCCGAATCGCCTGAGTCGCTCGAGGCCGCGTTCACGCTCGCGCGTCAGTACGATAGTGAAGTCATCATCGAGCGATTCATCGATGGCGCCGAACTCACGGTGGCCATTTTGGGGTCAGGGTCGGCTGCGCGGTCGCTACCGGTGATCGAGATTCGTGCACCGGCCGGCAACTACAACTACCAGAACAAGTATTTTGGTGACGACACCCGCTACCTTTGCCCGGCACCGCTGGTGCCCGAGGTGGCTCGCGAAGTGGCCGAGATATCACTCGCTGCCTACCGCGCGATCGGCTGCGAAGGCTGGGGCCGGGTCGATCTGATGCTCTCGCGGGCCGATTCGCGGCCGTGGCTGCTGGAGGTCAACACATCACCCGGGATGACCAGCCATTCGCTCGTGCCCATGGCAGCGAAGGCAGCTGGCATCACCTACGAAGACCTGTGTCTGGATCTGCTGGGCTCTGCTTCGCTCAAGACCGGCACATCGCCCTCGCGCCAGCGTGTCACCCCGGAGGTCGCATGAGTACGCCCTGGCACGATACCCGGCTTCTCAACTCGGTGGCCAATGGACTCTTCGCGGCGGCGCTCGGTGCGCTGCTCTGCTCGTCGCTCTGGTGGCTGTCGCAGCGGCCGATGTTTGCAATCCAGCACATCCGGGTCGATGCCGCCACCGGCCATACGCTGCGCTACCTGCACGAACCCGTGCTGCGCGCGGTAGTGGGTGACCGGGTCGGCGGCAACTTCTTCGTGATCGATCTTCAGGAAGTTCGCGCAGCCTTCGAGGCCGTGCCCTGGGTTCGGCGCGCGACGGTCCGCCGGGTCTGGCCGGACTCGCTTCATGTCACGCTCGAAGAGCACCGCGCGTTTGCGATCTGGAATCGCGAAGCACTCATGAACACCCATGGCGAGTCGTTTGCCGCCAATCTTGACGAGGCCGAGGAAGAGCGTTCGCTGCCCCACCTCTCGGGCCCGATCGGTACCGAGAAGCTGGTGATGGAGCGCTGGCTTGAACTGATCGATGCGTTAAAGCCCCTGGGCTTGTCGCCGGCCGAGCTCGAACTGTCGCCGCGCGAGGCCTGGACCGCGCGTCTGTCCGATGGATCGCGGCTGCTCCTTGGCCGCGATCAGGGTGTGTCGGTGAGGGAGCGGCTCGCGCTCTGGGCCGAGGTCTATCCAAAGGTCGCCGCACGTCTGAATCAGCGGATGCAGACGATCGACCTGCGTTATCCGAACGGGTTTGCGCTGCGGCCGGTGGTATTCGGCGGCGATGCAGCCCGCGAACCGCAAGCGGCTGGCGGGTCAAGGCGGCCATGAACGGAATTTTCAGGAACAGGCGATGAGCAGGGATGCGAAAGATCTGATCGTCGGGCTCGATATCGGCACCTCCAAGGTGGTGGCGATCGTCGCGCAGATGCATGCCGATGGCCACTACGAGGTGGTCGGGCTCGGCCAGCACGAGGCGCGGGGCCTGAAGAAAGGCGTGGTCGTCAACATCGAGAGCACGGTTGCTTCGATCCAGCGGGCGCTCGAAGAGGCCGAGCTGATGGCCGACTGCAAGATCCGCACGGTCTATACCGGGATCGCCGGCAGCCATATCCGCAGCTTCAACTCGAGCGGTATGGTGGCGATCAAGGACAAGGAGGTGAGCGAGGCCGACATGGCTCGCGTGATCGAGACCGCCAAGGCGGTCAACATCCCCACCGATCAGCAGATCCTGCATGTGCTGCCGCAGGAATTCATCATCGACGGCCAGGAAGATATCCGTGAGCCGATCGGAATGAGCGGCGTGCGGCTCGAGGTAAAGGTGCACATCGTGACTGGTGCGGTGTCGGCCGCGCAGAACATCGTGAAGTGCGTGCGCCGCTGTGGACTTGAAGTGCAGGACCTGATCCTGCAGCCGCTTGCCTCGTCGGTATCGGTGCTGTCGCAGGACGAAAAGGAACTGGGCGCGGTACTGGTCGATATCGGCGGTGGCACCACCGACATCGCAATCTTCACCGCAGGCGCCATCCGGCACACCGCGGTGATTCCGATTGCCGGCGATCAGATCACCAACGATATCGCGATGGCGTTGCGCACGCCCACTCAGGACGCCGAGGAAATCAAGCTTCGCTTTGGCATCGCCAAGCAGGCGCTGGTCGATCCTGCGGAAAAAATCGAGGTACCAGGACTGGGCGATCGTGGCCCGCGCCAGCTCTCGCGTCAGGCGCTTGCGGCGGTGATCGAGCCGCGCGTGGAGGAACTGTTCTCGCTCGTCCATCAAGTGATCCGCGAGTCGGGATACGAGGAGCTGCTTTCCTCGGGAATCGTGCTGACCGGTGGCAGTGCGGAACTGCCGGGTGTGGCCGAACTCGCCGAGGACATTTTTCTCAAGCCGGTCCGGGTGGGCCGGCCGGTGTATTCGGGAGGGCTTGCCGATGTGGTGCGTTCGCCGCGCTACGCGACAGCGGTGGGCCTGCTTGAGGAAGCGAAGCTGCAGAGGTTGAGGGGCAGGAAGGTGGCGGAACAGTCGGGCTCTTTCACGGAGACGCTGCGACGCATGAAGGACTGGTTCACGGGCAATTTTTAAGGAGACCGCGATGTCGTTTGAAATGATCGAAGAGGAAGTTGAGGGCGCCGTCATCAAGGTGATCGGTATCGGTGGGGCGGGCGGCAATGCCGTCAACCACATGGTCCAGCGGGGCGTGCAGGGCGTGGATTTCATTTCGCTCAACACCGATCGGCAGGCGCTTGCCCGGTCGCTCGCAAGCCACACCATCCAGCTGGGTGGCAACGGTCTGGGCGCAGGCGCGCGGCCCGAGGCGGGGCGTGCTGCCGCTGAAGCGATGCGAGACGAAATCCGCGCAGCACTCGCCGGCGCGCACATGGTGTTTCTCACCGCTGGCATGGGCAAGGGCACAGGCACCGGCGCCTCACCCGTGGTCGCCGAGATCGCCAAAGAGCTTGGCGTACTGACGGTAGGCGTGGTCACCAAGCCTTTCGATTTCGAGGGCAACCGCAAGATGCAGATCGCCGAGTCGGGGATCGAGCAGCTTGTCGAGCATGTCGATTCGCTGATCGTGGTGCTCAACCAGAAGCTCTTCGACGTGATGGAAGAGGACGCGAGCCTGGAAGATGCCTTCAAACGCGCGGACGATGTGCTGCACAACGCGGTCGCCGGTATCGCCGAGATCATCAACGTGCCGGGTCTGGTCAACGTCGACTTTGCCGACGTGCGCACGGTGATGGGTGAGCAGGGCAAAGCGATGATGGGAATTGGCGAGGCGGGCGGGCTTGATCGGGCGCGGATCGCGGCCGAACAGGCTGTCGCATCCCCGCTTCTCGATGGCGTCGACCTGCAGGGCGCGCGCGGCGTGATCGTGAACATCACCGCCAACCGGAGCCTGAAGCTCAAGGAAACCAACGAGGTGATCAACACGATCAAGGCGTTCTGCGCCGATGACGCCACCATCATCCACGGCACGGTGTTCGACGAAAACATGGTCGACAACCTGCGCGTGACCGTGGTGGCGACCGGTATCGGCAAGCGCGCCTCGCGCCCGGTGCTGGTGCCGCAGACCTCGCTTCGTACCGGCACCGACAATGCGCCGATCGCCGATGCGACGGGCGGCTACGACCGTTTCGATCAGCCGACCGTCTGGCGCAATCCGCGTGCCAGCGCTGCGGCGCAGGTGCAGGCGCTGGAGGAAAGTGGGGTCGAGCGGTTCGACATCCCGGCGTTTCTGCGCAAGCAGGCCGACTGAGGCGGGCCTGCCCGCCGCGTCATGCGGCCAATCCGGATGGCGGACGTCTCCCCGCCATCCGGATAGCTGTTTGCGCGGTTTGCGCGGGCCTGACCCGCGCATGGCCATTGACCGGCGGCACCACACGACCGGTTAAACTTTCGTTTCTCTTCAACTTTCTTCAGGAGCCCTCACCATGACGATCAAGGTCGGCGATCGCGTGCCGGATGCCACGCTGTTTGAATTCATCGAGGTCGAGGGCAATGGCTGCTCGGTCGGCCCCAACGCCTTCAAGGTTGCCGATATCGTCGGCGGCAAGAAAATCGCAGTGTTCGGTTTGCCGGGTGCCTTCACGCCCACCTGTTCGGCGCAGCATGTGCCGAGCTACGTCAAGCATTTCGATGCGCTGAAAGCCAAGGGCATTTCAGAGATCTGGTGTGTGTCGGTCAATGATGCATTTGTAATGGGCGCCTGGGCGCGCGATCAGAAGGCGGCCGGCAAGGTGCGCATGATGGCCGATGGCAGCGCCGAGTTCACCAAGAAGCTGGGCCTGGAACTCGACCTGACCGGTCGGGGAATGGGCGTGCGCATGCAGCGCTTCTCGATGGTGATCGACAATGGCGTGGTGAGCCAGCTCAATATCGAAGCCGCAGGCAAGTATGAAGCCTCGAGCGCCGAGGCAATGCTCGCCAAGCTTTGAGGCAGATCTGAGGCCGGCGATCCGATGATGCGGCAGCGCACGATTCGCGAGCGGGTCCGCACAGTCGGTGTCGGCCTCCACTCCGGCGAGCGGGTTGAACTCACGTTGAGGCCCGCTCTGCCCGACACCGGCATCGTTTTTCACCGGGTCGATCTGGAGCCGCCGGTTTCTCTGGCTGCCCGTGCCGACTCGGTCAATGACACGCGAATGGCGTCCACGCTGTCGGCTCAGGCGCCTGGAGCCGACACGGTTCGGGTGGCCACGGTTGAGCATCTCATGTCGGCCCTCGCAGGTCTGGGCATCGACAATCTTCACGTCGATGTGGATGCGGCCGAAATCCCGATTCTCGACGGTTCGTCGGCATCGTTCGTGTATCTGCTGCGCTCGGCCGGCATTCTTGAGCAGTCCGCGCCCAAACGTTTCATCCGGGTGACCGCGCCCATTGAGGTGCGAGACGGCGACAAATTCGCGCGCCTGGAGCCGCACTTCGGTTTTCGTCTCGACTTTTCCATCAGTTTCGGCCACCCCGCCATTGATGCCACCGGCCAGCGGATCGTGGTGGACTTCGCCGAACGCTCGTACACGCGCGAGGTGGCGCGGGCCCGCACCTTCGGTTTCATGCGTGATGTCGAGGCGCTACGCTCCAACGGGCTCGCCAAGGGCGGCAACCTTGGTAACGCCATCGTCATGGACGAGTACCGGGTCCTGAACGATGAGGGGCTTCGGATCAACGATGAATTCGCCATGCACAAGGTGCTGGATGCCATCGGCGATCTGTATCTGGTCGGGCACCCGCTGCTCGCGGGCTATGTGGCGCACAAATCCGGCCACGCCCTGAACAACCTGTTGCTGCGCGAGTTGCTCGCGCGGACCGATTGCTGGCAGTGGGCCACCTTCACTGGCTCGCGCGAGGCGCCCAGGCTCTTCGAACTCGACTGGCGAACCGCCTGACGAGGGCGATCGCCTGACCGCAACCGCCTGAGCACGGGCCCGGGCTACCGGTCGTGTTCGGCCCGTTGGTGACGAATCAAGGCGGCGAGCGCCCGCCGCAACCCCTCCGACTGTGCACTCGCCTCAAGCGCTTCGAATCCCGACAGCGCGGTCTCCGGGATCGGGGTGCGTGGCGGTCCCGGGGGTGGCCGCACCGCGTCAGCCGGGTTCCGACGGGTACGAATGCGCAGGCGGGCGACCGCCGCGCCCCGCCGCCTGAGATGGTCGACCAGCGTGGGTTCAAGCTGGCGCAGGCGGGCGGCTTCGGCGGCGTTGCGCGCGGCGATCGCGAGCGTGCCATCTTCGGACAGACTGAGCACGGTGAGTGGCGACTGGGGGTAGCTTGCCGACACCATCGCCTGCAGTTCGACCATGCTTGCGAGCCGACTGGCCACCTCGCGGAAAGCGGGTTCGGCCTGCAGCCAGTCGATGGCGCTTGCCCGTTTGTTTGCAGCGCTCATCAGACCATCCCGAGGCGGCCGCGCTCGGGCCGCGCAGGCCGGAAAGCCTGCGCGCGAGCGGGCCCTGACGATTCGCTGGGGATGGTTGGCCGCCTGAGCGGCGACGAACGGCGCATCGGATCTCCTGATGGCAGGTTGTCTGTGGATGGGCGGCCGGTCTGCGATATGCCTCGGATGCTTGGCGCGTATGCCGTTGGCCCATACCCATGCCGTTGGTCCACGCCCGCCTGCAGGCTAGCACGACCCGCGTCGGCTCGCGTGCTAGACTCCCGCGGTTTAACCCTCGTCGGTCCCCCGCGCGGACCTGCCAGCCTATCTGGTTGGGCCTCCCAGGGGTTGGGCCTCCCAGGGGCTAGGCCTCCCAGGCTGGGCCGCCCATGCGCCGGGCTTGATCGGAAGACACTGGCGGGACATCACCGACGGGACAACACCGACTGAGCCACACGGCCAGGCGACCAGAGCGCACCACGACGATGCTGCAAAACCTCCTTAAGAAGATCTTCGGCAGCCGCAACGAGCGGTTGCTGCGCCAGTACCGCAAGACGGTCGAGGCCATCAACGCGCTCGAACCGGATGTGCAGAAGCTCTCCGACGAGGCGCTGGCCGGCCGAACGGTCGAGTTCCGCGAACGGATCGCGCGGGGCGAAGCCCTCGACTCGCTGCTGCCCGAGGCGTTCGCGGTGTGTCGCGAAGCGTCGGTTCGCGCGCTGGGCATGCGCCACTTCGATGTGCAGCTGATCGGCGGCATGGTGCTTCATTACGGCAAGATCGCCGAAATGCGCACCGGCGAGGGCAAAACGCTCACCGCAACGCTCCCCGTCTATCTCAACGCGCTCGCCGGCCGCGGTGTCCATGTGGTGACGGTGAACGACTATCTGGCCGCGCGCGACGCCGAATGGATGGGCAAGGTCTACCGTTTTCTCGGTATGTCCGTCGGCACCATCCTGTCGCAGCAGCAAACCGAAGCCAAGCGCATTGCCTACGCCGCCGACATCACTTACGGCACCAACAACGAATTTGGCTTCGATTATCTGCGCGACAACATGGAGCACAGCGCTGGCGAACGGCGCCAGCGTGGCCTGTTCTATGCGATCGTCGACGAGGTCGACTCGATCCTGATCGATGAGGCGCGCACGCCGCTCATCATTTCCGGGCAGGCCGAAGACCATACCGAGCTTTACCGCCGGGTCAACGCGGTTCCTGCGCTTCTCACCGAAATGCCGCATGAGCCCAAGGCCAACGAACCCGAACCCCCGGGGGACTACTGGGTCGACCGCAAGGCACACCAGGTCTATCTGTCCGATGCCGGGCATGAAAAGGCCGAGCAGGTGCTGGAGCAACTCGAACTGCTGTCGGGCGGCGCGAGCCTCTACGACGCCTCCAACATTGCGCTCATGCACCACCTGATGGCGGCGCTACGCGCTCACACGCTTTATTTCCGCGACCAGCACTATGTGGTGCAAAACGGTGAGGTCATCATTGTTGATGAATTCACCGGCCGTCTGATGCCCGGTCGCCGCTGGTCCGAGGGCCTGCACCAGGCGGTCGAGGCCAAGGAAGGCGCCAACATCCAGGCCGAGAACCAGACGCTTGCCTCGATCACCTTCCAGAACTACTTCCGCATGTACGGCAAGTTGGCCGGCATGACCGGCACGGCCGATACCGAAGCCTACGAATTCCAGGAAATTTATTCGCTTGAGACCGTGGTGGTGCCCACTCACCGGCCCATGGTCCGCGATGATCGCCAGGATCAGGTGTTTCGCACTGCGCGCGAGAAGTACAACGCCATCATTGCCGACATTCGTGATTGCCATGAGCGTGGTCAGCCGGTGCTGGTGGGCACGACCTCCATTGAAAACTCCGAGCTGCTGTCGGGCATGCTCGAGAAGGAGAAGCTGCCGCATCAGGTGCTGAATGCGAAACAGCATGCGCGTGAGGCTGAAATCGTGATTCAGGCCGGGCGGCCCGGTGTGATCACCATTGCAACCAACATGGCGGGCCGCGGCACCGATATCGTGCTGGGCGGCAACATCAGCCGCGAGATTGATGCCGTGCAGGCCGACGAGTCGCTCGCGGCCGACGAGCGCGCCGCGCGCCTCCAGAAGCTTCGTGCCGACTGGCAACAGCTCCATGATCAGGTGATCGCGGCGGGCGGGTTGCACATTGTGGGCACCGAGCGGCATGAATCGCGCCGGATCGACAACCAGCTCCGCGGTCGCTCTGGCCGCCAGGGCGATCCCGGGTCGTCGCGGTTTTATCTCTCCATGGAAGATCCGCTCCTTCGGATCTTTGCGGGTGACCGCCTGAAGGCGATCATGGACCGGCTGAAGCTCCCCGATGGCGAGGCGATCGAGGCCGGGATGGTCTCGCGCGCCATCGAGTCGGCGCAGCGCAAGGTCGAGGCCCGCAACTTCGACATCCGCAAGCAACTGCTTGAATACGACGATGTGGCCAACGACCAGCGTCGTATCGTCTATGCCGACCGAAATTCGCTGCTGGATGCGGCCGAGGTGGGGGAGCGGATCACCGAACTCCGGCACCAGGTGTTTACCGAGCTCGTTCGCGTGCACGTACCGGCCGAGTCAGTGGAAGAACAGTGGGATGTGGCGGCGCTTCAGAAGGCGCTCGAGAGCGAGTGGCTGCTTGCAGTGGCGATCGTCGAGCAGGTGGCTGCGAGTGAGCAGATCACCGATGACGATATCGTCAGGCTCGTGCTCGATGCTGCCGATACCCAGTACCGCGGCAAGGTCGAGACCGTGGGCGCAGAGGCCTTTGCAGGCTTCGAGCGTTCGGTGCTGTTGCAGGTGATCGATCAGCACTGGCGTGAGCATCTGGCCATGCTCGACCATTTGCGTCAGGGCATCCATCTGCGCGGGTATGCGCAGAAGAACCCCAAGCAGGAATACAAGCGCGAGGCATTCGAACTCTTTGCGCTCATGCAGAACCGGGTTCGTAACGATGTCACCCGCCTTCTCATGACGGTTCGCGTGGAAACCGCCGAGCAGGCCGAGCAGGCAGGCGAGCAACTGGCGCCGGCGGAGCCCGTCAATGTGTCCTATGGGCATCCCGACTTTGCCCAGGCGCAGGCCGCTGCCGGCGAGGAAGCGAACGCCGAGGCGCTTGCCCTGTCGCTCCAGCAAGTGCCCGGCGCCGGCGATGAGGGCCAGCAGCCGTTCAAGCGCTATGGCCGCAAGATCGGGCGCAACGACCCCTGCCCCTGTGGGTCGGGGCGCAAATACAAAGCCTGCCACGGCCGTCTCGCCTGAGGGGCGGGCCGTTTCCTTACTGTCTCCAGGCCTCGGAGGGCGCGATGCCAGTCAACCTCACGATTCCCGAACGCGCTCAAGCTCGCGGCGGGCGCGCGCGCGGCCGGCGTGTTCACACAAAACCGGTTCTGTGCCGCACCGGTGCAAGTGTGCCGCGAGCATTTGCAGGCGAGCGCAGGCGCCATTCGGGCGCTGCTGGTGAATACGGGCTGCGCCAATGCCGGCACCGGTGAACTGGGCCTTCAGAACGCCCGTGCAAGCTGCGACAGCGTGGCGAAGGTGCTGGGCTGCGAAGCCAACCAGGTGCTGCCCTTTTCCACCGGCGTGATTCTCGAGCATCTGCCCATGGATCGGCTGGATGCGGGGATTGGGCTGGCCGCCGGCGCGCTTGGCCAGGCGGATTGGCTCGATGCCGCGCAGGCGATCATGACCACCGATACGCTGCCCAAGGCCGCCTCGCGCCGCTTGTCGATCGGCGGGCGCGAGGTTGCCGTGTCGGGCATCTCCAAGGGTGCCGGCATGATCCGCCCGAACATGGCGACCATGCTGGGTTTTCTTGCCACGGATGCGGCGGTTTCGCAGCCGCTCCTCGAACGCTGGGTGCGCGAGATCGCTGATCGAAGCTTTAATCGGGTCACGGTCGATGGTGACACCTCCACCAACGACTCATTCGTCCTGATCGCAACCGGCGCAGCCGGCGTGAGCATCGAACGCGCAACCGATCCGGGCGCGGCCGAGCTGCTGGCCGCGCTCACCGCCACCGCCCAGCAGCTCGCCCAGGCGATCGTGCGCGATGGCGAAGGGGCCACCAAATTCATCACCATCCGGGTGGAAGCGGCCCGAAGCGACGCCGAGGCGGCCGCCGTGGCCTACGCCATCGCCCATTCGCCGCTGGTCAAGACCGCGTTCTTTGCGTCGGACCCCAACCTGGGCCGCATTCTTGCGGCGGTGGGCTATGCCGGCGTAGCCGATCTCGATGTCAATGCAGTCGATCTCTTTCTCGACGATGTTCATGTCGCCACCCGTGGCGGCCGACATCCGGCCTACCTCGAGGAAGCCGGCCAGCGGGTGATGAAAAACGCTGAAATCACGGTACGCGTGGTGCTGGGTCGCGGCACGGCTGCGACCACCGTCTGGACCTGCGACCTTTCCCATGACTATGTCTCGATCAATGCCGACTACCGCTCGTAAATCTGCTCCGCCGGCCGAAGCCGCCCGCACCCTTGACCCGGCCGCCGAACTGCTGGCGCAGGTGGCGCCGCTACTGTCGCAACTCGCATCACTGATGCCGGGTGCGGTGGCACCCGACTGGTCGGCCGCCACCGCATTCCGCTGGCGGCGGCGTGTCTCGGCGTTTGGCTCGCGTGGCGAACTGCAACCGGTCCGCACAACCTCATCCATCCGGCTGGCCGATCTGCACAACATCGACGAACAGAAGTCGGTGATCGACCGCAACACCCGACAGTTCGTGCGTGGCCTTCCCGCCAACAATGTGCTGCTCACAGGCTCGCGCGGCACCGGCAAGTCCTCGCTCATCAAGGCCTGCCTCAACCAGTACGCGAGGCAGGGCCTGCGGCTGATCGAAGTCGACAAGAGCGATCTGGCCGACCTCTATGACATCGTTGAGCTGGTGGCCGACCGCCCCGAGCGCTTCATCGTGTTCTGTGATGACCTGTCCTTTGAGGAAGGCGAGGCGGGGTACAAGGCGCTCAAGTCGGCGCTGGACGGGTCGGTCGCGGCGCAGTCGGACAACGTGCTGATCTATGCCACCTCCAATCGCCGGCATCTCATGCCCGAGAAGATGAGCGAGAACCTCACCGCCAAGCATCAGGAGGATGGCGAAATCCATCCGGGTGAAACCGTCGAGGAGAAAATTTCCCTCTCCGAGCGCTTCGGCCTGTGGGTGTCGTTTTATCCGTTCCGCCAGGAGGAGTACCTCGACGTGGTCGCGCACTGGCTTGGCCACTTCGGCTGCTCGGCGGCCGACATCGAGGATGCCCGCGGCGATGCGCTGCGGTTTGCCCTGGAGCGCGGATCGCGTTCCGGCCGGGTTGCCTGGCAGTTTGCGCGCGACTGGTCAGGGCAGGCACGCCTCAAGCCGGCCCGCGCCAACCGCCGCCGCTAGGGGCGGGCAGCAGGCCGTGGCTACGTTCGAACCTGCCCGCGCGCGAGCGCCTGCCGAGGGCGAGGCGGCGGCGGCTGTCGACTCAAGAGCCCCGGTCGAGGTGGCTGTGGGGGTGCTGCGGCGCGCAGATGGCGCGCTCCTCTTTGCCCAACGCCCCGACGGCAAGCCCTACGCGGGATGGTGGGAGTTCCCGGGCGGCAAGGTCGAGTCCGGTGAAAGCGTGGTTGAGGCGCTTGCGCGCGAACTGCACGAGGAACTCGGCATCATGATCGAGCAGAGCGAGCCGCTCGAGGTGGTCGAGTTTTCCTATCCGCATGCCCGGGTGCGTCTGCATTTCCTGGTGGTGAGCCGCTGGCGTGGCGAGCCCTGCTCGCGTGAGGGCCAGGCGTTCAGCTGGCAGCAGCCGGGTGCGGTGGCGGTGGGACCGCTCCTTCCGGCGTCGGTACCGGTGATCGAGCGGCTGGCAGCGGCCGCTGCAGGCTCGCCCTAGTGCACTTGCTTTGACGAGGGGGGTGCGCCGGTCGCGGGCTCGGTGCCCGCTTCGGCCGGATCGGTGGGGTCGAGCGGCGCGCCCGCGATCCGGTACTGTTCGCTTGCCCAGGCGCCCAGATCGATGCGCTTGCAGCGTTCAGAACAGAACGGGCGCCAGCGGTTAGCCGGGCTGTACTCGGTTTTTCGGGCGCAGGCCGGGCAGTCAACCAGCAAAACACGGGACGAACCAGCCACAGCCGCCTGCGCTCAGAGATTGCAGAGCGCCAGCTCGAAATCGACATCGCCCTCGAACGCCCGGGGCCGCTGGTCGCCGGTTTGCGAGGTGAAGCGGATCCAGAGCAAATAGCGGTTGGCGCTGATTTCGGGGATGGCGCCCACGGTTGGGTCGAGCCTGACCTGCACCATCTGATAGATGCGCCCGCCCAACGGCTGCTGGTAGCTTGCCTGCTGCGACGAAACGCGTACCCAGGTGCCGCTGCGCCGAAGCAGGCCCAACACCACCGTGAGCGCCACCTGAAGCGGCTGGAGCGGCGCGGCCCACCGGATGATGTCTTCGCGGCGGGCCTCGGCAGGGCGGTTCTGCCACGCGTAGTAGGAGGGCAGGTCAAACTCGCAGGCGCCCCCTGCAATGCCGGTGCGGCTGCGGATGCTCATCAGCCATTCGTTGTCACGCAGGTTTTGCCCCGTGCGCCCGCTCAGGCGGGTGAGGCCGCCCACCGCGTCTTCGATGCGTGCGAGCGTTGCCTCGAGCGCATCAACCGATACAGAGGGGTTGCCGCGGAAGGAACTGATGGTCTGGCGCTGGCGCTCGAACTCCTGCAGAAGGTCTGACCGCAGATCGCCCCGCGCGGTCACTTCCAGGATTTCGAACAGCGTGAGGAGCGCCACGTGGTGATCATGGGCGTCATCACGAAGCGAAAAGATTTCGAAGCGCTCGAACAGATCTTCCAGGCGCAAGAGCGCCCGTATCCGCTCGTTGAGGGGATATTCGTACTGCAGCAGCGGGCGATGCGGAACCACGCGCGTCTGCCGGCCGCTGGCCACCACGGAAATGCCTGCCTGGGCGCTCATCTGCCGATTCTGGCCCAAAGGCCCCGGGAATTCAAACGAAAAATGGCCAGGATGCTTCGGGGAGGGACGCTCAAGGTGTAACGGGAGCGGCCGGCGCCTGCAGGGCGAGGGCCTGATAGATCGCATGCAGGGCATCAACCTGCGGCCCGAGCGCCGCTGGCTCGCCGCTGTTGTCGATCCGGTCGTCGGCGACGGCGAGCCGCGCTTCGCGGGTGGCTTGCGCGGCGAGAATGGCAAGCACCTGTTCGCGTTCGAGGTGGCTTCGCCGTATCACGCGCTCAATCTGGACCTCGACCGGGCAGTCGACCACGAGCAGACGATGTGCCCGTTCGCGCCAGGCGCCCGACTCCACCAGTAGGGGTACCACCAGCATCACATAGCAGCCGGTTGCGGCCTCGATCTCGCGCTGCGATTGTTCGCGGATCATCGGATGAAGAATCGCCTCCAGACGCTTACGCGCGTCGGGATCGGAGAAAGCGCGCGCGCGCATGGCGGCGCGATCAAGTCGACCATCTGCAGCGATCACGGCCGGACCGAAGGCTGCGCTGATCGCAGGCATGGCCGCGCCAGCCGGCCCGGTGAGTGCGTGGGCGATCAGATCGGTATCCACCAGCGTGGCGCCCAGGGCTGCAAAGCGATCGGCCACCGTTGATTTGCCGCTGCCAATGCCGCCGGTCAGGCCGATGATGAATCGAGAGGAAGTGATGGTCATGGGAGCTGGAAGGGCAGCGTGTTGGGGTCAGCCACCGAGCAGCCAGGCTGTCAGGGCCGGGTAGGCAAAGAGGGCGATCAGCCCCGCGCAAGCGAGCCATGGCCCGAAGGCGATCGGCGCCAGCGGTTCGCGCAGGCGCGCGAGCCCGCCGATGATGGCAAAGCTCGCGCCCGCCGCGCAGGCGAGCAGGAGCACCGCAGGCAGGGGTTGCCAGCCCAGCCAGGCGCCGATTGCCGCGAGCAGCTTGAAGTCGCCATAGCCCATGCCCTCGCGGCCGGTCGCCATTCGGAAGCCATGGTGGATGGACCACAGACTGAGGTAGCCCGCCATGGCTCCCACGACGGCCTGCTCGATGGGCACCCATACGCCCGTCAGGTTGATGGCGAGCCCGGCCCAGACGAGCGGCAGCGTGATGGCATCGGGCAACAGCTGGGTATCGGCATCGATCAGCGCCGCAGCGATCAGCGCAGCAGCGAGCAGCATGGCGCTTGCAGCGGCCACGGTGGGGCCAAACCGGACCACGCAGAGCGCAAAGAGCGCAGCGGTGGCGAGTTCAACCAGCGGGTAGCGGGTTCCGATCGGCGCGCGACAGGCCGCGCACCGGCCGCGCAGTACAAGCCAGCTTGCAACCGGGATCAGATCGCGAAGCCGCAGAACCTGTCCGCACGCCGGGCAATGCGACCGCGGCTGAATCAGGTCAAAGCGCGCGGTGGTGGCGATGGTCTCGCCCCGGAGATCGGCGGCGTCGAGCTGCCATTGCCGCTCAAGCATTCTGGGCAGGCGATAAATCACCACGTTCAGAAAACTGCCGATCAGCAGACCCGCCACACCAGCCGCCACCACGGCCCACTGCGCGTCGATAGCCGGCATCAGGCGCTCGCTGCAATCTCGTCGGCCTGCTCGCGCCCACGCGACGGGTCGGTGGGCATTAGACGGAGCCGCGCGCGTCGCACCATCCGGTCTTCGACGTGCTGGATTTCAACTACGATGGGACCGAAGCGAAGCCCCACGCTCGACTCCGGAAGATCCTGCAGTGCTTCGAGGATCAGGCCATTGAGTGTGCGTGGACCGTCGAGCGGAAAGCGGGTGCCGAGCCGCCGGTTCAGTTCACGCAGGCTCACCGAACCGTCGACCTCGATCTCGCCCGCGCTGTCCCAGTGCAGGTCGGAATCCGAGCCGCCGGGCGTGGTGGTGGTGAATTCGCCGATGATTTCCTCGATGATGTCTTCCAGTGTGACCAGCCCCAGCACCTCGCCGTATTCATCGACCACCAGCCCGATGCGCTGCCGGTTTTCCTGAAAAAACTGCAGCTGTGAAAACACCGCGGAGCCGCTCGGAATGAAGTAAGGCTCGACCAGCAGCTCGCGCAGATCGGCGGCATCAAAGCTGTCGCGCTGCAGGAGCGAGAGCGCGCGCCGCACATGAAGCATGCCCACCACCCGGTTGATCTCGCCTTCGAACACCGGAAGCTTGTTGTGATAGCAGGTGGCGAGCTGCTCGCGAAGGCCGGCCTCGCCGGTTGCGAGGTCGAGTGCCTCGATGCGGCTGCGCGGAATCATCACGTCGTCGACCGTGATGCGCTCGAGGTCAAAGAGGTTGAGCAGAATCGAGCGGTGTTTGGCCGGAAAGAAATGGCCTGACTCGAGCACGATGGTGCGCATTTCATCGAGCGACAACCGGGTCTGCTGCGGCTCGCGCGGATCAATGCCCACCACGGCGAGCATGCGTCCCACGATCAGGTTCACCCCCCAGACCGCAGGCGCAAACAAGGTCATCAGCAAGCGTAGCGGGTAGGCGGCCGGCAGCGCGATGCGCTCGGGCCAGGTGGCCCCGATCACTTTCGGGGTGATTTCCGCAAAGATGATGAGCACCAGTGCCACCACCGCGGTGGCCGCAAGCAGCACGGTGTCGTTGTGCCCGAAGGCGCTGATTGCAAGCGACGTGACGATGGCCGTGACCGCAGTGTTGACCAGGTTGTTGCCAAGCAGAATGGTGCCGAGCAGACGGTCGGTCTGGCCGAGCAGCGACGAGGCAAGGCGCGCGCTCCGGCGCCCCTGTCGCACCAGATGCCCAAGCCGGAACCGGTTCAACGCCATCATGCTGGTCTCGGCGATGGAGAAAAACCCGGAGATCAGCACCAGCACGAAGAGCGCGATCAGAGAGACCCAGATCGGGATGGCATCCAAGCGGAGTTGTGCAGAGTTGAAACTTTTCTAGCCTACCGTAAATGGCTGCCTGCCGCATCGTGAGCCCTGCGGTGCCTGGTTGATACACTGCGGTCCATCAAGTCATTGGAGCCCGCTCATGTCATCCGGCGATGCTGCCCGTCCACCCCGTCTTCGTTCGCGCGCATGGTTCGATAATCCCGACAACCCGGGCATGACTGCGCTCTATCTCGAGCGCTACATGAACTTTGGCCTCACGCTTGACGAGCTGCGCACCAGCGGCAAGCCCATCATCGGCATCGCGCAGACAGGCAGCGATCTCTCGCCTTGCAACCGTCACCATGTCGAGCTCGCCTCGCGGGTGCGCGATGGTATCCGCGATGCCGGCGGCATTCCGATCGAGTTTCCCGTGCACCCTATCCAGGAAACCGGCAAGCGCCCCACTGCAGCGCTCGATCGCAATCTCGCCTATCTGACACTGGTCGAGGTGTTGCATGGTTACCCGATGGACGGCGTGGTGCTCACCACGGGCTGCGACAAGACGACGCCAGCCATGCTGATGGGCGCGGCCACCGTGGATCTGCCGGCGATCGTGTTGTCGGGCGGCCCGATGCTCAATGGCTACTACGGCGGCGGGCTGGCGGGCTCCGGCACCATCGTCTGGTATGCGCGCCAGGAGCTCGCTGCCGGCCGCATCAACTACGACAAGTTTCTCGAGATGGTGGCATCGGGCGCGCCGTCGGCGGGCCACTGCAACACCATGGGGACGGCGCTGTCGATGAATTCGCTCGCCGAGGCGCTGGGCATGTCGCTTCCCGGTTGCGCAGCCATCCCCGCGCCTTATCGCGAACGCGCGCAGATGGCTTACCAGACCGGGCGCCGCATCGTGGCGATGGTGGCCGAAGACCTTCGCCCGTCGAAAATCATGACGCGCGCGGCATTCGACAATGCGATCGTCGCGGCGAGTGCGCTGGGTGCCTCGACCAACTGCCCGCCGCATGTCACGGCCATTGCCCGCCACATGGGCGTGCCGCTCGACATTACCGACTGGGACCGGATCGGCTATGACATTCCGCTTCTCGTGAACTGCATGCCGGCGGGCGAGTACCTGGGCGAGGAATTCCATCGCGCAGGCGGCGTGCCCGCCGTCATGCACGAACTTCTTGGCGCGGGCAAACTGCGCGCCGATGCACTCACCGTCTCCGGGCGCACGATCGGCGAGGTCTATGCCCAGACCGAGGCGAGTGACCGCCGGGTGATCCGATCGTATGCCGAGCCCATGCTGAGCCAATCGGGCTTTGCGGTGCTGTCGGGCAACCTGTTCGACTCCGCCGTGATGAAAACCTCGGTGATCTCGCCCGAGTTCCGCAGCCGCTATCTCGAGAATCCGGCTGATCCCCAGGCTTTTGAGGGGCGTGCGATCGTCTTTGAGGGTCCCGAGGACTACCACGAGCGCATCAACGATCCGGCGCTCGAAATCGATGCCGACTGCATCCTGTTCATTCGCGGCACCGGGCCGGTCGGATACCCAGGGGCGGCGGAGGTGGTGAACATGCTGCCGCCTGATTCGCTGGTTCGACAGGGCATCACACTTCTTCCCTGTGTGGGGGACGGCAGGCAGTCGGGGACTTCAGCGAGTCCGTCGATCCTGAACGCGTCGCCCGAATCGGCGGTGGGGGGTGGACTCGCGCTTCTTCAGACTGGCGACCGGGTGCGGATCGATCTGGGCCGCCGGCGCGCCGACATTCTGGTGACCGAGGAAGAGTACGCGCGCCGCCGGGCTGCGTGGACACCCAGTTATCCGGCCAGCCAGACGCCCTGGCAGGAACTGCAGCGTCGCCATGTCACGCAGCTCTCCGATGGCGCGTGCCTGGATTTTGCGGTGAGCTATCAGCGGATTGCGGTCACCCGCGGCCTGCCGCGCGACAACCACTGACCCGGCGCCCGCGCTCGCCTGGGCGTCAGCGTGATGGGCCGCGATACGGCTCGATGCGCGTGGCATCGAGCACGTAGCCGCTCACGCCCATGCGGGTGTCGCTTCGGCCAACTTTGAGTGTGCCGACGACCCATACCGCGTCCATGGTTTGCAGTGCCTGACGCCTGGCCGATACCACCTGAATGATCTGATTGGCGGGTGGGGGCGGCGTGTGGATGCATGCGCCCATGTAGGGCACCAGCAGAAACTCCCGGATATCGCCGCCCAGCATGTCCAGCGGTACCACATAGCCCGGAATCCGGATCCGCAGGCCCTCGAGCTCGCCCCGCGTGGGCGCCTGATCCCACTGTTCGCGGATTTCCCGCATCAGCGCTTCGCTGCGCGGATCGCCATCGCTGATCGCATCCAGCCCCCGACCTTCCAGGAGCTTGAGCGGGTCCCAATCTTCCGGCATGAGATCGTCCCAGCCGATTTCACGAACGCCTGCGCCGATCAGGCGACCTGGAAGCTTGACGGGTTCAGCGGGCCGGGGGGTAGCCCCGCCGCGCGCTGCGGGCGGCTGCGAGGCGGGCGCGTCGCCCGATTGCGCCCAGCCCTGGTCTGGTACCCCCACCAGGCAGGTGGCTGCTACCAGCAGGAAGAAAGCACGCAGCAGGCGTCGAATGGTCATGGTCGAGTGCAGATTGGGCAATCAGGATCGCGGGGACAGTCCGTCGGCAAGCGATAATCGCCACGCGCGTAGAGCAGGCAGCAGACTTGCGAGGATACCGGTCGCGAGCACCGCCGCAAGTAACAGCCATTCCCCGGCGCGCAGAAAATCTGTGCCGAGCGTGATGCCGAACTGCGCCTGGAGTGGCAACACGGCGAACACGGTGAGGAACGCCCCTGCCGCCACCCCCAGCGCAATGCCGCTGAGGCAAGCGAGCGTGCCCTCGGTAAGCAGCAACAGGACGAGTGTGCGCGGGCTCGCGCCTACGGAGCGCAGGATGGCGAGCTCGCGCCGTCTGGCATCAAGCCCCGCCAGAATCACCGACACCAGGCCCGCCAGGCTGGCGAGTGCCACCAGCGCGCCCATCAGGCGAAGCGCGTGCTCGCCCACACCCAGTGCCTTCCACAACTCATCGAGCGTGACCCCTGGCAATACCGCGGTGAGCGGCTCCTCGGGTTCAGCCTGCAGCCGGCGCTGCACGGAAAAGACTGCGCTGCGCGCACGCAGCCCCACCAGGGCCGCCGACACCGTGGCGGGGCGCGTATCCGGGTCGGCCGAGGGCTGCGCTCCGCGGGCTGGCCGCACGCCTGCTACCCAGCCCGCGTGAAGCGCATGCATTGACTCGAGGCTGATCAGCACTGCGCGATCGACCGGTGAACCCGACGGTGCGAGGACACCGGTGATGGTGAAGGGCTGATCGTCATGCGAGCCCTCGGCCAGCGGACCGCTGCCGTGACTGAGCGTGATTCGGGCACCGGCACCGAGGCCCAGTCGCCGGGCGACCTGCGCGCCAATCACCGCCTCGGCATGGCGACCGTGCTCGCGGCCCTGCGCCAGGGTGAGTGGCTGGCGATCGCCCACCCGCACATGGCGCAAGAAGCGCTCATCGGTGGCGATCACCGGAAAACCTCGAAAGGTATCGCCCAGCGCGATCGGCACCACCCAGGCGACCTGGGGCAGCTCGCCGATCGCCTCGATTCGTTTCAGGGTTACCGCCTGCGTGGGCGAGCCAAGATGAAACACGGTATGAAGCAGGATCTGGGTGGGGCTGCCGCGTGCGCCCACGATCAGGTCGGTGCCCGAAAGCGCCTGCGAAAAACTCTTGCGGATATCGTGGCGAAGCCGTTCGGTGGCAAGGAGCAGCACGGTGGAGAGCGAAACAGCGATGATGGTGAGGGCGAGCGTGACGCGGCGGGCCCAGGCGCTTCTCGCAGCCAGTACGATCATGGCCCTCATGACGACGTTCCCGCGGGCAAGGCAGCCTCGGCCGATCGGCTCGCAGACGTTGGTCGAGCGCGACCGGGGTCGGTGCGCGAGCCCAGTGCCAGGCTGCGATCGAAATGCGGCTCGAGCGAACGGTCGTGGCTCACGAACACCAGGGCGCTGCCCGCTTCCTGGCAGGTCGCCAGTAGTCGCGCCATGAATTCGTCTCGCCGGTCGGTATCGAGTGCCGAGGTGGGCTCATCTGCGAGCAACAGCTCGGGCGCACCGATCAGGGCGCGCGCTGCCGCAACGCGTTGCTGTTCGCCCACCGACAGCGTTCCTGCGGGTTGGCGCCAGAGATCCGGTGCGAGGTCAAACGCCGCAAGCCAGCTGCGCGCGTCACGCTCGACCGACCCCGAGCGCGCTGCCGCGCGTTCTGCGCGCCGGGCAGAAAATCGGCAGGGCAGGCACACGTTGTCGAGCACCGGCAGCCAGCTGAGAAGGTTGAACTGCTGAAACAGGTAGCCCACGTGATCGCCACGCCGGCGGTCGCGCGCTGAGCTGCCGATCAAGCGCCAGTCGGCGCCAAGGAGCAGCACGGTGCCCTGTTCCGCGATCAGTACGCCGGCGAGCAATGACATGAGCGAGCTTTTGCCGCCCCCGCTCGGCCCATGAACGAACAGGCGTTCGCCCGCGTCGACCCTCAGATGGTTCACGGCCAGCGCGTCGCGGGTCTGTCCCCGGTAACGGAAGACGAGATCGCTCACCTCGACGACCGGAGGGCCGGCAGATCGGACGGGCGGGTTGTCGGAGCCGGTCGACATGGGGTGCTGTTCAGCTCTGGATGGCAGGCCGGGCGCCGCGCAATCAGCGAGCGAGCTCGAACACCTTGCGGTTGCGCTGCAAGGTGCGCGCCTGGGTGCCGCCCGGTCCCGCGAAACGCGCCTCGATACGGCGCAGCCGGCTGAGAACATCGAAAAGGCCGATCTCGATCATGCCCAGGCGTGCCGGACGCTCGCAGTCGAACGCATGCGTCACCAGAAGATCGAGATGCGTATCGTCGCCGGGGAGTCCGCTCGCAGCGGTGGCGGTTTCGGCGGAGCCCGACCAGCGAAGCACCTGCGAGGCGGGCCGGCAGCCCGCCTCGGGCGTCGGGCGAAATACGCCGGTTGCGCGCAGCGCATCGAGTGCGCGCTGCAGGCGTGCCCGCTCGTCGTCGTTGCGTGGCGCTCGCTCGAAGCCGGTGAGGGTTTCCATCGGCAGCTCGGCCTCGATGGTGAGCCGAGCGCCCTCGAGCGTGAGGTCGAGTCGCGCCTGGCCGTGTACATGTCCATGGCCCCCTGGCGCGCTTGCTGCGGGCGCAGCCGGTGCGAGGGTCAGAAATGCAATCAGCAGCCCGTGCCTGATGCGCGCCGCAGCCTGCGTACGCGGGCCAGCGGCGCTCCGGCCGGCCCGGTGCGGTCTGTTGACGATTGGGTGGCAGGGTGTCATGAGCCCGATCATACGGCGTGTTCGCAAGCTGTGCGGGATGAAGCCCCCAACGGTGCGGGGAGCGCGCGCCGGGGGCTTGAGTTCCCCCCTCGCCACGGGCAGACTGGGCCACTCAAGCGCAAGGAGCTTCCATGGCAAACCTGCAGCGGTACTGGGCGTTGGGCGTGGCGTTACTGGCACTGTTTGCCTCGGCGGGCGCTTATGCGGGCGGCTGGCTGCACGGCGCGGTACCGGTCATCTGCCTGATGCTGGTTGTTCTGGGCGTCCATGACGTCTTGCAGACCCGACATGCGGTGCTGCGCAATTACCCGATCATTGGGCACTTCCGTTTCATGTTTGAGGAAATCCGACCCGAGATCAGGCAGTACTTCATCGAGTCCGATACCGAGCGCGTTCCGTTTTCGCGTGAGCAGCGGGCGATCGTCTATCAGCGCGCCAAGGGCGTGCTGGACAAACGCCCCTTCGGTAGCAAGCTCGACCCGTACAGCGACGGGTATGAGTGGATGCACCACTCGGTGCTGCCTTCCATCATTGAGTCCTCGGATTTCCGCGTCACCATTGGTGCCACGCGCGAGCAACCCTACAGTGCCTCGGTATTCAACATCTCGGCGATGAGCTTCGGTGCGCTGTCGGCCAACGCCATTCTTGCGCTCAACCGGGGCGCGAAGATGGGCGGCTTCGCACACGACACGGGCGAAGGCTCGATTTCGCGCTACCACCGCGAGCCGGGCGGTGACCTGATCTGGGAGATCGGCTCGGGTTATTTCGGCGCTCGCAAGCCCGACGGCGGGTTCAGCGACGAGCGCTTTGCCGAGAACGCCTGTCAGCCGCAGGTCAAGATGGTCGAGCTCAAGCTTTCTCAGGGCGCCAAGCCTGGACACGGCGGGGTGCTGCCGGCGCCCAAGGTCACCCCGGAAATCGCCCAGGCGCGCGGGGTGGAGCCTTGGGTGACGGTTGAATCGCCTGCACGCCATTCGGTGTTTTCAACCCCGATCGAGATGCTCGCCTTCATCGAGCGAATGCGCAGGCTCTCGGGCGGCAAGCCCACCGGATTCAAGCTCGCGGTCGGCCATCCCTGGGAACTCTTCGCCATCGTGAAGGCGATGCTCGAGACCGGTATCACACCCGATTTCATCGTGGTCGATGGCAAGGAGGGCGGCACCGGTGCGGCGCCGGCCGAGTTCATGGATCGTGCCGGCATGCCGATGCATGACGGGCTTCTTCTGGTTCACAACACCCTGGTCGCGTGCGGCCTGCGCTCGCAGATCCGCCTGGGCGCGGCGGGCCAACTCATCACGGCGTTCGATATTGCCCGCACGCTCGCGATCGGGGCTGACTGGTGCAACGCCGCGCGTGGCTTCATGTTTGCGCTGGGCTGCATTCAATCGCTCAGCTGCCACACCGATCGCTGCCCCACCGGTGTGGCCACACAGGACCCGCTTCGCCAGCGCGCGCTGGTGGTGCCCGACAAGGCGCAGCGGGTGTTCCAGTTTCATCACCATACGCTGGAAGCGCTGCGCGAGTTGCTCCAGTCGGCAGGCCTGGTGCACCCGTCCCAGCTCCGTCCGCATCACATCATGCGGCGAATCGGTCAGGACGACAGTCGGCCCTTGTCGGAGGTGCATTCCTTCCTGCCAGAAGGCGCGCTGCTGGTACCGGGTGGCGCTGCCGACTGTGGCCCGGTGTACCGGGCCTGGTGGGACCGCGCCCGCCCGGACAGCTTCCACCCCCTGCCTGCCTCGAGGCTTGCCGCCTGAGCGGCGCGCGCGGCGCGGCTCAGCGGACGGGCGCTAGATCCGACCCGGTGCGAACGCTTCTGATTGTCTGGTGGTCGGTGACCGGCGCGGCGCGTGCGCTTGCGCAAGCCGCGGCGGCCGCGGCGTCTGCCGCCGAACCTGGGATCAACGTGCGCAGGCTTCGCTGCGATGAAGCGAATGCCGACGACCTTTGCGGGGCGGATGCGATTCTCATCGTCTGTCCCGAGATGCTGGGCAGCGCAGCGGGCATGATGAAAGACTTCTTCGATCGCACCTACTATCCGGCGTTCGATCGCCTGTCGGGGCGGCCGTATGCGCTCATCGTGAGTGCGGGTTCAGACGGCGAGGGTGCGGTCCGTCAGATCGAGCGGATCGCGAGCGGCTGGCGGCTGCGGGCGGTAGCACCTGCCCGTATCGTCTGCACACACGCACAGACACCCGAGGCGATACTTGGCGACAAGCGCCTCTCCGAGTCAGCGCTTGAAGGCGCCCGCGAGCTCGGGGCCACGCTCGCCAGTGGACTCGTGCTTGGCCTCTGGTGAGGCGGCGATTGCTGCAGCCGATGCCGGCGTTGCCCGGTTGCGAGGTTGCCTGGGCGGCGGTGCCGGTTGCATGGGGCGTGTTGCTGATTGCGTGGGTCGCGCGCGCACTGCGTGTCTGGTGCACCATGTTTGCCATGCAGGCACAGCGTGCGCTGCGCGCCGGCGGCCGCGGCATCCCGCCCATGCCAGGACCGGCCAGAACGCCGCGCTGAGCGCAAACGGCCATTGCCCGGCGCTGCCTGATCCGGTGACAAGCCAAGCGCCCCAGAGGGCAGTCAGCCCGATCAACGCGAGGGCAAAGGCAAGGGGGAGCAGGCGACTGAACCGCATCTCTCTCGGCATGAAACCTCCTGGGGACTTCGGCAATGGGTGACGGGCACCGGAGGCGCTGTGGATGGGGGCTCCGGATCGAGCGCCGAATGATCAACTGTCGCGGGTATGCGGCGCGACCGCGGCGAGGGCCGGTAGCAGCACGCGATACCGGTTCGGCCAGCGGTTGACACCGGCTCGCGTGGTGCAGCCTTGCGGTGCGCGTGCTACGCTCGGATTCACGGTCGCGCCTGCCGCGGCCGCGCGTTCATCGGGCGGTCTGGTTGCACCATCGTCTCCAGGCTGCCGCCATTGCATTTCTGATACGAACAACGGAGGGGTCCTGTGAAATTGCGCGCACTTTGCATTGCCCTGCTGGCGGCCGCCGGCATCCACACCACCGCGTCGGCTCAGTCGGTCACGCTCAGTTTTTCCGCCTGGGTCCCACCCTCGCACATGCTGGTTCGAGACGGCATGATGCCCTGGATGCAGGAAGTCGAAAAAGTGACCGAAGGCCGGGTGAAAATGCGTCTGCTGCCCAAGGCGGCGGCCAATGCCGTCAACCACCTCGATGCGGTGGCCGAG
Organism: Betaproteobacteria bacterium; assembly: GCA_009921765.1. Next base: position 27,779 of record RFXC01000013.1, read on the forward strand.
GGGCTTGCCGACGTCGCCTTCATTTCCCACAGCTACACGCCGGCGCGGTTTCCCATGACGCGGATCGGCGTACTGCCGTTCGCAGGCGACAGCGCCGAGGTGGCATCGGTTGCGCTCTGGCGCATCTACGACAAGCACTTCGCCAAGTTGAATGAGCACAAGGGCGTGAAGCTGGTCACGGTCTACACGCACGGCGCCGGCGTGTTCTGGAACGCCAAGCGGCCGATCCGCACCGTGGAGGATTTCGCCGGACTGAAAGTCCGGGTGGGCGGTGGAATTGCCGCCGACGTGGCCAACGCGCTGGGCGCGATCGCCGTATCCAAGCCCGCACCCGAGTCCTACGAGCTGCTCTCCACCGGCGTGGTCGATGGCGTCATGTTTCCCGGCGAGAGCATCGTTTCCTTCAAGCTCGACAAGATCGTGAAATTCGCCACCGCTTTCCCTGGCGGTCTTTACTCCGACAGTCACGCGGTCATCATGAACGAGGCGGCCTGGAAAAAAATCTCCAAAGCCGATCAGGACGCGATCAACCGCATTTCGGGCGAAGCCCTGGCACGGGCGGTAGGCAAGGCCTGGGACAAGAATGCTGGCGCGGGCTTCGATGCCTTCAAGGCGGCGGGCGGGCAGATCATCGCGGCCGACGCCGCGCTGGTGAAAGCGGTGGCCGACCGCACGGCCCGCTTCGAGCAGGAGTGGGTCAAGGCTGTCAACGAGAAAGGCATGAATGGCGCTGCGATCGTGACCGAGTACCGCGCCGAACTGAAGAAGGTGGCCGCCGGGCAGTAAGCGGCCACGCGCGGTCAGCGGGGCGCGGTTCAACGACGCTCGTAGAGCGTCACGATCCTGGAGGGGTCGGCCGCGCCCAGCCCGCAGGCCTGCAGTTGCCGGAACAGCTCGGTCACCGCGCCGGCGATGGGCATCGGAACGCCTGCATCGCGAGCGGCGGCAAGCGCTGTATCCAGATCCTTCAGCATGGTGTCTGAGGCGCCGATGGGCTCAACCTCCGCGGCGAGCATGCGCGGCGCAAACACCTGCAGTGGTTTCGAATCCGCCCAGCCACCGGCAAGCGCCTCAGGAAGGCGTGCCGCGGAGCTTCGTGGCCTGGCCTGCGCCGCAGTCGCCCATTCGCGTGACCTGCGCCGAATAAGCGGCCAGCACCGGTCGGATCTGTTCGATTGCATCGACATCTCCGCCGCACATGACCGCGAGCTCACCGCGAGCGGCGCCCGCGACACCGCCCGATACCGGGGCATCGATCCAGAGGCTGCCGGTTGCGTCTTTCAGGCGGGTGGCGAACGCGCGGGTGGCCTGTGGGTCGATGCTGCTGTGATCGACCAGAATGGGGGGCGGTGCGCTTGCCTGGGTGAGTCCGTTCGGTCCGAACACAACCGTCTGAACCGCCTGCGCATCGGTGAGGCAGAGGATCACGGCCGATGTGCCTTCGACCGCTTCGGCGGGGTGTTCAGCCCATTGCGCACCCTCGGCAAGGAGCGGCAGGGCCCGGCTGCGAGTGCGGTTCCACACCCGGACCGGATGCCCGGCCGCGAGCAGGCGCCGGATCATGGGTGTCGCGATCAGGCCGGTGCCGAGAAATGCGAGCGCAGTCATTCGAGCGGCCATTCCAGATTCCCGCTGTGCGTGACCGCACCGAGATGGGCGGGGCCTACGAGGGCTGCATATTTCTCGAGTGCGCCCGCCAGCCGGACCGGGCGCGCCGGCTTCCAGGCCGCGCGCCGGCGGGCGAGTTCTTCCTCGCTGACCAGCACGTCAATGCGCCGCGCCTCGCAATCGATCAGGATAGCGTCGCCATCCACAAGCAGCGCAATCGGACCCCCGCGCGCGGCTTCGGGACTCGCATAGCCGATGCAGAGTCCCCGTGTCGCGCCCGAGAAGCGGCCATCGGTGAGAAGTGCGACTGCCTCGCCCATACCCTGGCCGTAGATCAGCGCAGTCGTGCCCAGCATTTCGCGCATGCCGGGGCCGCCGCGCGGGCCCTCGTTTCGGATCACGAGCACATCGCCCGCCTGGTAGCGACGCTCGCGTACCGCCGCTGTGCACGCTTCCTCGTTTTCAAAGACCCGGGCGCGTCCTTCGAACCTGAGCCGCTTCAATCCGGCGATCTTGATGAGTGCGCCGTCAGGGCAGAGATTGCCCTTGAGCACCACCACGCCGCCAGTGGGATGGAGCGGCGCGCTTGCCGGGCGGACCACGCTGCCGTCGGCCTCGGGCGCGTCTTCGCAGAGTTCAGCAAGCGTCCTTCCCTCGATCGTCGGGCAATCGCCGTGCAGCCAGCCGCCGCGAAGCAATTCACGCAGCACCACCCGCACGCCTCCCACCTCGTGCAGATCGCGGGCCAGGAATCGGCCACCCGGCTGCATGTCGGCGATCAATGGCGTGCGCTGGAACACGTCGGCCACATCATCCAGCGTGAAGCGGATACCGGCCTCGTGTGCGATCGCCGGCAGGTGCAACCCGGCATTGGTGGACCCGCCGGTGGCCGCCACCGCCGCAGCCGCATTCTCGAGGCTTTTTCGCGTGACCAGTTCGCGCGGCAGCGGCCCGTTGTTTTTCAGCAGGCGCATCACTGTCTGGCCTGCACGTCGGGCGAGCGCAATGCGTTCCGAATACACCGCGGGCAACATCGCCGATCCGAGCGGGGCAAGACCCAGTACCTCTGAGACCATGGCCATGGTGTTGGCGGTGAACTGGCCCGGGCACGAGCCCAGGGTGGGCGAGCAGTCGCGCTCGAGCGCATCGAGCTCCGCGAGCGACACCGTGCCGGCGTGCAGCGCACCCACGCGTTCGTAGGCATCAACCGTGCTCACGGTTTTCCCCTGATGCCGGCCCGGCAGCATGGCGCCTCCGTACACAAAGACCGAGGGCACGTTGAGCCGAACCATGGCCATCATGATGGCGGGCAGGGTCTTGTCGCAGCCGGCAAAGCCTACCAGTGCGTCGTAGGCGTGACCACGAACCACGAGCTCGATCGAGTCGGCGATCAGCTCGCGCGAGGCAAGGCTCATCCGCATGCCCTGATGCGCCATCGATATGCCATCCGAAACCGAAATCGAGGTGAACTCGAACGGCGTGCCGCCGGCAATGGAGACACCGGTCTTGGCTGCTTCGGCCTGCGGCCGCAAGGACAGCGAGCAGGGCGTGTTCTCGCCGTGGGTGCTCATCACGCCCACGAAGGGCTTGGCGATGGCCTCGTCATCCAGGCCCATGGCGCGCAGGAAGGTGCGATGGGCGACCCGATCGGGCCCCTCAACGGTGGTGCGCGAGCGCAGGCGTCGCTTGGATGCAGCGTCGGACATGCCGGACTCCGGGAAAATGACCTCGGTCGAAAGCTTGATAGAGTAGCCGATCGCGCGCGAGGTGCAGTCGCGCTCCGGTGCGCGCGGATTCATCCTCGAGACGAACTTTGGGAGACTCGTTCGTGACTCAACCGCAAGCGACCGGCGGCGGCTCGAATCTGCAGACCCCGCCGGAGGTCCCGGCGCGGGCTGCGGGTTGGGCGGATCGCCTGCGACCCGAGCGGGCGCTAGAGATGCTCGCGGCAGCCCTGCTTTTTTCGATGATGATCCTCACCTTTGTGGATGTGGTGCTGCGCTATGTCTTCAATGCGCCGATTCGCGGCAGTTTCGAGGTGAGCGAAACCATGATGGCGGTGCTGATCTTTGCGGGGCTGCCGATGGTGTCCCGCAAAGGCGAGCACATCGCGATCGACAGCCTGGTGAGGCTTGCGCCGCCGCTTCTTCGGCGCATCAGCGCGCTGGCGGTGCAGATCGGCTGCGCCGCAGCGCTGGTCGGCATGGCGTGGCTCCTGTGGTTGAAGGGCTCGCGCTTTGCAGTGGCCGGCGACGTCACCCAGACGCTGAAACTTCCGGTCGCACCGGTCGTGCAACTGATGGCGCTGCTCACGCTTTTTACGGCGCTCATCCATGTGGTGCTTGCCTGGCAGGCGCTTCGCTCGCCGCAGATTGGGCCGCAGGCCGCCAGTGAAGACGGCGCAGGTGTGCTGTGACTGAGGCACTCATCGGCTTGGGGGCGATGATGCTGCTCGCGCTCGCGGGGCTGCCGATCGCTTTCGCCATGGGCCTGGTCGGGTTCTTTGGCCTGGCGATCGTTCGCGGCTGGAATCCGGCGCTCGCCTCGGCCGGAACGCTCATGTACGAGACCGGTTTTTCCTACACCTTGTCGGTGGTGCCGCTCTTCATCCTCATGGGCAATTTTGTGAGCAGGGCGGGGTTGTCGCAGGAGCTGTTTCGGGCGGCGTATGCCTTCATCGGCCATTGGCGGGGCGGGCTGGCCATGTCCACGATTGTCGCGTGTGCCGGGTTCGGCTCGATCTGCGGCTCCTCGATCGCCACCGCTGCCACCATGGCGCGGGTGGCCTATCCCTCCATGCGGCAGTTCGGCTACAGCGACGCGCTCGCCTGTGGCGCCATCGCCTCGGGCGGCACCCTGGGCATTCTGATTCCGCCCTCGGTGATCATGGTCATCTATGCCCTCATGACCGAGGTCAATATCGGTGCCATGTTTGCTGCCGGCCTGATTCCGGGCGTGCTTGCCACGCTGCTCCTCATGGCGGCGGTTGCCTGGCAGACCTGGCGCGATCCGCAGAGCGGGCCGCGCGGCGAACGCACGCCGTGGCCGGAGCGGTTGCGCGCGCTCCAGGGCGTGTGGGGCGTGATCGTGCTGTTCGTGGTGGTGATGGGTGGCATCTATGGCGGAGTGTTCACCGCCACGGAAGGCGCTTCGATCGGTGCATTCGGCGCGTTTGTGTTTGCGCTCGCGCGCCGCGCACTCACCTGGCGAGTGCTCGTGGATATTCTGGTTGAAAGCTCTCGCACCACCGCGATGCTGTTCGGCATCCTGATTGGCGCGCTGATCTTTGCGAACTTCGTGAATTTCACCTCGATGCCGGACGACCTCAAGAATTTTGTCTCGCAGTTTCAAGTGCATCCGATGGCGGTCATCGTGGCGATCTGCGCAATCTATGTGCTGCTCGGAACCGCCATGGAAGAACTGTCAATGATCCTGCTTACGGTGCCGGTTCTTTTTCCGCTCGTGGTGCATTTGGGCTTTGACCCGATCTGGTTCGGCATCCTGGTGGTGGTGGTGGTCGAGATCGGCCTCATCAGCCCGCCGGTCGGCATGAATCTCTTTGTGCTGAGAACGCTGCTCCCGCATGTCTCCACCATGACGATCTATCGGGGCGTCGCGCCCTTCGTCGTGGCCGATGTGATTCGGCTGGCAATCCTGATTGCCTTTCCGGTGATCTCGACCTGGCTGCCTGGCGTGCTCTTCAAGTAGCGGCGCTGCGCGAGAGCGGGGCGTCGCGACCGACGGATGCTGCAGCGATCAAATCGGTGAGATCGCGGTCCTCGGGAAGGCCCATGGCGCGCGCCCGGCCAAAGGACCGTTGACGAGGCCAGCGCCCAAACATGGGTTCGATTGCCGGGTCAGGTCGAAAGTCCACCAGCGCGCGCGCATCATGGCCACCTACCGCGCTCACCGCGCGCAGGATCTCGTCAATGCTCGCGGCGATCGCAGGACATTGCACGACGCGGGCGCCATCGGGTGCGCCGCCCGAGCCCGATAGCGCAGTTGCGAACGCATCGCGTGCGGACGACAGCGACTGCACCCAGATCACTGCCTCAGGCGATACCGGTGAGATCACCCGGCGCCCGGCGAGCGTCTCGCGGATCAGATCGCTGTTGAAGCCCGACAGCGCGCCGTTTGGCAGCGCAGGGCGAACCACCACGCCAGCCAGTCGCAGACTGATCCCGTCGATCCAGCCGCGACGCGACGCTTCGGTGATCAGAATCTCGTTGATCAGTTTTTGTACGCCGTAAGAAAGGCTGGGCGAGGCGGGCGTGCGGTCGTGAATTTCCGTTGGAAGCGGCACCCCGTGCACGGCAATGGAACTGGCGTAGACCACCCGCGGCGGGCGGCCCGCGCGGCCCTGGGCCATGCAGCGCTCAAGAACCCTGCGGGTGGAATCGAGATTGACCTGCATGCCGAGATCGAAGTCGGCCTCGGCAGCCCCGCTCACCACGCCCGCCAGATGTGCAAGCGCGTCCACGGGCTCTGCAAACAACTGGTCGAGTAGGTCAGCCGAGGCGATGTCGCCCTGCATCCAGACGATGTCGGCGCGATCGGCCGGGCACCAGTCAGGGCGCGGCATCCGGTCGGAGAGAACGAGCCGCCCGGCGGGCGGCTGGTCGCGCAAAGCCTGGGTGAGCCTGCGGTCAAGCAACGCGCGGGCGAGCGCGCCACCCACGAAGCCGCCCGCGCCGGTGATGAGGCAGGCGGTCATCGGGCGCGGCTGACCCAGGACGACTGCGCTCTCGGCCCCGCGCTATCGGACGGCATTCTCAACCGTCTGGATCTGACGGTTCCGGGTGTCGTACGACCTGACCCAGATTTCGCGATAAGCCTTAGCAGCCACAGTCGCGTAGGTCTGGTTCTTGTAGGTTGAGAAGTCGAATCCGTACCAGTCTTCGGTCAGCGCGAAATCCTTCGTCTTCACTGAGCGAGGCAGCGCGAAACTGTCCGAAAACGTGGCTGCGCCAATTCGCGAACCAGCCGTGTTGATGAACCAGCCCGAGATGCCCAGGCGATCAATGCCCTCAACCCCGTCGGGAATGGTCCAGCTGCCCTGAATCAGGCTGCCCTTGGCAAGCGTGGACAGGTTTGCGCCCAAATAGGCACTCACCATCGCCGCTCCCACGCCGCGGAATACCTGGTTGCCGGCATAGACCCCCGAGGCTTTATCCACGAAGGGCATTGCCCCGACGATTCGCGCCTGCACGATCTCGGCTGATGCCAGAAAGTCATCGCCGTTCGCGTTGAAACCCGTGTAGGCGGTTTTTGCATCGGCCGATACGGTCTGCGGGCCGGTCCCTGCGTACGTCTGGTCGACAAACAGGTAGAAGGTGTAGATGACGTCTTTCGGATCTTTGTAGGTGGTCTCGAATGCGGTCCGAAGCGCATCGGTCACCAATACGTCGCGTTTGGTGGGCGCGCACCAGCCAGATACCGCGGTACGGTCGGCACTTGAGTTCGAGGAAAGCGGGCAAGACGTGCGTGACAGTGAAGTGGGATACGCGACCGAGGCGTTCGCGTTGGGATTGCCCCCATTGATCGCGGCCTTGTAGGCCACAAACTCAGTGCTGCTCGACGCGTCGGTTTTTGCACCGTCTATCGTGAATGCACTGTTGGTTTCAGCCGAGCCCAGCTCCCAGCGGATTGAATTGCCCAGGCCGGCGTTGTGCGGATAGTCGCGGCAGTCCTTAAGCAGTTGCGCCCGGTCAGTCGCGTTTTGAGTGGGGTCGAATCCCTCTGGATATTTGATACGAACGGCTGAGTAATCGCGGCGCGCAGTCAGATCCGAGTGTGGCGGCACCATCAGAACGCCACCCTTTGGTCGGCTCGGGTCGTGGGTAACGCCATTTTGCAGCAGCGGCCCGGTCACCCAGGCGCAGAGCAGTTTCGGAAGGGGGCGATCACCGGCAAGTTGATAGCTGCCGTAGGTGGCAAGCGTGTCGGCGCCAGCGGGCGGGATCAGATGCGGATCGATCGCGATACGCAGGCGTCCTTCCACGTAGTTGTTGGTGCCATTATTGTCGTTCACCTTGGTAAACATGGGCTGGACCATGACATCAAACCGGCGCTGATTGCCCCGCACGATGAACTCATTATTGATCTTGGCGAGCACCTCGGGCTTGGTGAAGGACAGCCCGTTCTTGTCGATCAAGTTGATGTTGTAGACGTAGGCATAGTTGTCGTCTGTGCCCTGCCACCGAGCGGCGCCAGTCCGGTCAACGACATATTGCGGTACCAGCGCGAGTTTGACGTTCGCGTCCAGATCTTCGTTAGCGAGCAGGTAGAGCCAGGATTGCCCAAAGGGCATACCCTGCGAACGGTAGGCGGCGTGCACAAATTTTGCGCAGCTGGCGTGAAGGCTACCCGCTTCGAAAATTTGCCTACCAGTCGGGTTGGTCGAATAGCGAACGCGTTGCGCGGCCGGTATGGCAAAGCAGGCGCGTACGGCGGCTTCGAGCCGCGCAACCATGGCCGGACTGGGTGGGGCCAATCCGAGCGGCAGCGTACCGCTCGCGCCGGCGCTGGTGACCACTACTTTGGCGGTCGGATCCGTTGTGGCACCCCCCGCATCGGACGACAGCTGGAAACGGTTCACCAGGCCCACGCCAGTGGGCGCAATATCCACCGATAGTCGGTCGAGCACTGAGTCGATACCGGTTCGATCGGCCGAGAACTTCGCGGTGACCGGATTGAAGCTCCCCGGCGGAACGCCCGCGGCCTCAAGGATTGGCGTCATGGCCGCAGCGAGTTTGCCGGAGGCCGTAGCGAGCGACGCTGTCGTGACCGTTGCCGGCACGAGCGTTGCGGGATCGTAGTTGCCACCTGCGTTCAACAGGGCGGCCGTCGCGGTGGTGAGCGGTGTGACATTGGCCGTATCGCCGCGGCCGAGCGCGAGTGAGGTCATGGACACTTCAGATTGACCCAACTGGGTGTTGACTTTCACCGAGAAGGGGGGCTTCAGGGTGAGGCCCGGCGGATCAGTGATCTCGTAAGCACCGTCGGATGCGGTGGTGGCTGTGACCTTGGTCCCATTGGCGTCGATGACCACTACGGTGGTGGACGGAAGAGCCGCCCCGACGGCGACGACCCCGCTCAGAACCGGCTGTGTGGTGTCCGGCACACCGGTGCCGCCGCCACCCCCTCCGCATGCGGAGAGCGCCAGCCCAGCGGCGAGTGTGAGGGGCAGGCAAAGCGAGCGATCAGCAAACGACAAAGGCAAATGAGTTTTTTTGTTCATATGTCCGCCTCGGGAGCGATGGTGGGTCCTGGGTCTGATGCCGGATCCAGGACAAGGGGAATCCGAGGCGCAGCGTACTGCTCGCGATTTTTGTTTGCGCGGACATTCCCACCAATTTGCTCAAGATCGACGGAGGTGGCCGCCTGGCGGCAGCCGTTTCGCCGGGTATCACTGCCCAGCGACGAAGCTGCCGCTTTTCCCGCCGTGCTTTTCGAGCAGGCGAACGTCGGTAATCACCATGCCCCGATCGATGGCCTTCACCATGTCGTAAATGGTGAGCAATCCCACCTGTACTGCGGTGAGCGCTTCCATTTCCACACCGGTCCGGCCATCACACTCGGCCTGCGCCCGACAGTGCACCGTGGCGCTGGCCTCGTCGACGGTGAAGTCGACCGTGACGCGAGTGAGCGCGATCGGGTGGCAGAGCGGAATGAGGTCGGCGGTGCGCTTGGCGCCCTGAATGGCCGCGATGCGGGCGATGCCCAGTACATCGCCCTTGGCGGCCGATCCTTCGCGGATCTTGGCAAGCGTCGCAGGCAGCATCCGGATCGAGCCGCCGGCGATCGCGATCCGGCGGGTGATGCCCTTGTCGGCGATGTCGACCATATGCGCCTGGCCGGCGGCGTCAAAGTGCGTGAGCATGGGGGAACTTGCAGGAGAGGGACTGCGGCTATGATAGCCGCATGAGCCTGCATGCACGTCGGCCGCTTCTGACCCGGGCGCTTCCGGGGGTGATCAGCCTGTTGCTGGCCGTTTTGCCCATGGGCCCGGCCGGTGCCCAGCCGGCCGAGCTCCCCAGGCTGGGAGATGCCGCTGGCGACCAGTTGTCGCCGCTTGCCGAGCGGCGCCTGGGCGAATCGATCATGCGCGAGATTCGACGTGCGCGGGCACTGCTTGACGACCCAGAGCTCACCGATTATCTGAACCGGCTGGCGGCACGCCTTGCGGCGCAGCCTGCGGCGACGGGTTTCAGTTTTGAGCTGTTTGCGGTCGAGGATCGCAGCATCAACGCATTCGCGCTCCCTGGCGGCTTTATCGGTGTGCACACCGGGCTGGTGGCTGCGTCGCAGGCCGAGTCCGAGCTCGCTTCGGTGCTCGCGCACGAGCTCGGCCATGTCACGCAGCGGCATATCGCGCGCATGCTTGCCACCCAAAACCAGAGCTCCACCGTGCTCATGGCCGCGATGGCGGCGGCGTTGCTCGCCGCGCGCTCCAACCCGCAGGCGGCATTCGGCATCGCCTCGCTGGGCAGCACCCTGCAGATGCAGCAACTCCTGGGTTACTCGCGCGATGCCGAGCGGGAAGCCGACCGGGTGGGCCTGGAGATGCTTCAGCAGGCGGGCTTCGATTCCCAGGGTATGGTCGATTTTTTCGGGCGGCTGCAGGCAGCGTCGCGGTTGTCCGAGACCGCCCTGCCTGTCTACCTGCGCACCCACCCGCTCACTGGCGATCGGATGAGCGACATTCAAAACCGGGTGATGGCACTGCGCTACCGCCAGCATCCCGACAGCGTCGAATTCAGCATGCTGCGGGCCCGGTTCCGGGTGCTGGCTGACCGCAGCGTTGACGGAGTGACCCGTGCGCGCCAGCTGATTGCGCGACAGGTGGAGGACGGCGCGGTCACGCCCATCGCGGGGCATTACGCGATGGCAGCCGGCGCGCTCGCGGCGGCCGACACGGCAGGCGCAAGACATTCGATCGCCGCCGCACGCAGCGCCGCGGGCAAGCCACACGCGTTCATCGAGAGCCTGGCCGCGCAGACTGAGCTCGAAGCGGGTCAGCACGGGGAGGCGCTTGCCACCGCCGAGCGCGCGATCGCAACCCTGGGCACCACTCGTGCACTCGTTCGCCTCCGAATACGTGCGCTGTCGGCCCTGGGTCGGTGGCGCGAGGCGGTGGCGGTGGGCGAGCAGGCGCTTGAGTCCACGCGCGCTGACACGGAACTTTGGGAGCTCCTCGCGCGTGCGCAGTCGGCGCTCGGTCGCGATGCCCAGGCTCATCTTGCGATGGCCGAGATGCACGCGATCAATGGTGTCTGGGTCGCCGCGATCGAGCAATTACAGGCGGCGCAGCGCACCCGCCAACTCGATTTCTATGCGAGCTCGCAGGTCGATGCAAGACTGCGCGAATTGCGCGCGCGGTTTTTTGAGGAGCGGGAGGACCGTCGTGCGGGACGCTGATCCACGCGACTGTAGCCCGCCTCGCATGCTGGTCAGGCGCGCGCTTGTCGCCGGTCTTGTGCTGTGGACGACATGGTTTTCCGGTCAAGCGTCTGCTGATGTCAACAAGGCTGGCGAGGCTTTGCGAGAGGGTGAGCGCCTG
>RFXC01000121.1 GCA_009921765.1 Betaproteobacteria bacterium
AGGCGATTTACCTGTCGGGCTGGCAGGTGGCGGGCGACGCCAACCTGTCGGGCGAAATGTATCCGGACCAGTCGCTTTACCCTGCCAACTCTGTGCCCGCGGTCGTCAAGCGCATCAACAACACCCTGACACGCGCCGACCAGATTCAGTGGATGGAGGGCAAGAACCCGAATGACGCCGGCTACGTCGATTATTTCGCCCCTGTGGTCGCCGATGCCGAGGCGGGTTTTGGCGGCGTCCTGAACGCCTTCGAGCTGATGAAATCCATGATCGAGGCGGGCGCTTCGGGCGTTCACTTTGAAGATCAGCTTGCTTCAGCCAAGAAGTGCGGCCACATGGGTGGCAAAGTGCTGGTGCCCACCCGCGAGGCAGTGGCAAAGCTGGTGGCTGCGCGACTGGCCGCCGACGTGTTGGGCGTGCCCACGCTGCTGCTCGCCCGCACCGATGCAGAGGCCGCCGACCTGGTCACCACGGATGTTGACGAAAACGATCGGCCCTACCTGACTGGTGAGCGGACCGTGGAGGGTTTTTTCCGCACACGCAAAGGCTTTGATCAGGCTGTGTCGCGCGGGCTCGCCTACGCACCCTATGCCGACCTGATCTGGTGCGAAACCGGAACCCCGGATCTCGAGTTCGCCCGCAAATTTGCCGAAGCCATCCATCGCCAGTTTCCCGGGAAGATGCTGGCCTACAACTGCTCGCCGTCATTCAACTGGAAGAAGAACCTCGACGAGTCGACCATCGCCAGGTTTCAACGCGAACTCGGTGCCATGGGCTACAAGTTCCAGTTCATCACGCTCGCAGGTTTCCATTCGCTCAACTACTCGATGTTTGAACTTGCGCACGGCTATGCCCGCGACAACATGTCTGCGTTCGTACGACTGCAGGAAGCGGAGTTCGCGGCTGCCGACAAGGGCTTCACCGCGGTCAAACATCAGCGTGAAGTCGGCACGGGCTATTTCGACGCCGTCACCACCACCGTTGAGCGCGAGGCCTCAACCGCAGCGCTGAAGGGTTCCACCGAAGACGAGCAGTTCTTCGACTCGCACGGTCAGCAGCGAAAGGCCGCCTGATCGGTGCAATCAGCCTGATACCCCCCGGTCGCTCAGGCGCCGGGGGCGTTTTCAAGTCAGTCGAGCTTGGCGCCCGAGTCTTTCACCACCTTGGCCCACTTGGCTATTTCGGCATCTACGAATTTGCCCATGTCTTCGGGCGACTGGCCCCCGGCCTCTGCGCCCAGACTTTCCCAGATCCCTTTCAACTCGGCGCCAGAAAGCGCCTTGGCGATTTCCTGCTGCAACCGATTGACGATGTCGCGCGGCGTGCCAACGGGTGCCCACACTGCATACCAGGTGCGTGCGTCGTAGCCCTTCACTCCGAGTTCATCAAGCGTAGGGATGTCAGGAAGCGCAAACGAGCGCTTGGCCGATGACACAGCAAGCGGAATCAGACGTCCCGATTTGATGTGCTGAATCGAACTGCCCATGCCGTCAAACATGAAGTCGACCTGGCCTGCGAGCAGGTCCTGCATGGCTGGGCCGGCGCCCCGGTAAGGGATGTGGGCAGCGAAGCTCCCGGTAAGCGTCTTCCAGAGTTCTACCGTGAGGTGATGCGTGGTGCCGTTACCGGCCGAGGCGTAATTAAGTCTGCCCGGGTTGGCCTTTACATATTCTGCAAAGCTTGCGTAGCTGCGCGCCGCCACCCGCTGCGGGTTCACGACCACGACATTGGGCACGTAGGAAAGCACGGTAACGGGCGTCAGATCTTTCTGCAGGTCATAGCCCAGCCGCGGATACATGCCCACCGCAATGGTGTGATGCACTGCACCCACCAGAAGCGTGTAGCCGTCCGGAGCCGACTTGGCGGCCACCTCGGCGCCCAGCGTGCCGCCTGCGCCGCCGCGGTTATCAATGACGAATGACTGCCCCAGGTTTGCCGACAGCACCTTGGTGAGCGGGCGTGCAAACGCGTCGGTGCCACCGCCGGGCGGGAAGGGCACGACCAGGCGTACCGGTTTGGTTGGATAGCTCTGCGCCTGAATGGAAAATGGCGACACGAGCGCAAGGGTCGCTGCGACGCTCAACAGCAATCGACGATTCTTCATGGCGGTCTCCTCTCTGCTTGAATCGGCCGGATGATAGAGCAATCCCTGATCGGTGCAGCAATTCCGGGGGCTGTGGCAGGCGTTGTCGCCGCGCGACGGCCCCGCGCGAGACGGTCGATCATCCGGACTAGGCTTTCACGCTCAAGCTGCGGCAAGCCGCGTCGATCCTGGGCGTTTGCGTGGTCGCGCGCCTGGCCTAGGCCGCTCTGACGAATTGTCCATATCGGTTCGGATCTCTCTAATGGGTTCGTCGTTTCCACCCAAGGAGATCCCATGAAATCACCCGCTTCCGCTCTATTCGCGTTCCGATCCCATCGCCAGGCGGGCCAGGGCATGACCGAATACCTCATTGTGGTCGCGCTCATTGCCGTGGCGGCTATCGGCGTCTACAGCCTCTTCGGCCAGACATTGCGCAGCCAGACCGCTGGGCTCGCCATGGAAATCTCGGGTCAGTCCTCGAGCACGGCAGTTTCCTCTGCACAGGGCAGTGCGAGCAGCGCGCAGTCGTCTTCGTCGCAGCGAAAGGGCCTCGGCAACTATGGGCTCGATAACCAATAGCCGCCGGCGGCGCGCGCAGTCTGGGCAGGCGCTGGTCTTGGCCCTGCTGCTGATCGTGGGCGGAGCTTTTCTCCTCCTTGCGGTGTTCAGCAGCGGCCGTGTGCTTACCACCCGTCAGAGTCTCAACGACGCGGCCGATGCCGCTGCGCTCAGCGCCGCCACCTGGCGCGCCCGTGTCCTCAACTATGCCGCCTACACCAACCGGGCAATGGTCGCCCAGGAAGTGGCGCTGGCGCAGGCGGTCACCATCGCGTCCTGGGCCCGCTACTTCGATGCGCTTGCCGCCAACGCCGAGTCTGTCGCTGCGGCTTATCCACCGGCGGCGCTTGCCCTTGCAGCAATCGCCTCAGGGGCCGATGTTGCGCGTGCCGCAACCGAGCAGGCAGCATCCGCCGAGCTGGAATGGCGGGCACATGAACAACTCGGCTACAAGGTCTGGCTTGAGCGAAGCCAGGCAGCGCTGCTGAGGTCCGCCCAGGTGTTCGGATTGGGCGCCATCGCCAACGAAGTGGTGCGCAGCGGCGACCCTCGGTTTTTCGCCTTTGCGCTGGGTGATGCAGGTGCGTTTGCTGCGTTCGCGCAGCCGCAGGTGGGCGCTGAAGACAAGGCAAGGTTTCGCGAGGTGGTGCTCGAATCGCTCGACCCCTTCACAGCCAAGCCTCGTAGCGCAGATCACCGGCTGCCGCTGCCGTCCTCGTGCGTGGGGCGAAGCGCAGACCTTGACAAGTGGACACTGTGGCTTCGCCGCCGAGGGGGCACCGCGCTTCACGAATCCCTTGAAACCTGGTCTGCCGTTGACACGCTTTCGCTTCACGACTGGCGGGCAGGCGGCTTTCTCGGGCTCGGTGCATGCCGCGATCGCGAGGCGGCGGCGGCGGGCTGGGGGAGCGCGGGTGCCACCCCAGCCTGGAACGAACCACAGTTGCAGAGCGCGTACACCAATCCCGGCGCGACAGCGCTGGCGCTCTTCGGGGCGTCTGGCGATATGGCTTCGCTCGCAGGCCTCCCGAAGGTTCACGATCTGGGTGCCCAGATCCGACTCGGCGAGGCGCCTGCAGTGTCCCAGTTGGCGGTGCTGGCGCGGGTCGACGTGCGCGACATCGGAACCGCCGATGCGCTTGCGGTCACCAAAGGTCGGATGCAGCTCAGTGACGGTGACCATGGTCGCTACCTCTGGGCGCTCGCGGCAGCCGAGGTCTATTTCAGCCCACCGCCCGAGGCCTCCACACCGGCACAGCTTCCCAGCCTGTTCAGTCCGTTCTGGCAGGCGCGACTCATTTCGCCCACGGAGGCGCATCGTGCAGCGGCGGCAACCTATGCGCGCTAATCACGATCGCCAGACGCGCCGGCCGGTGCGGCAGGTCGGGGCAGTTCTCCGGCCCGCTTGTGCCGGTCGGCAGCGAGGACAGGCCCTGATCGAAACCCTGGTCTTCACGCTTGCGGCGATTGCGCTGTTGTTCGCGGTCTTGATGATCGGACGCCTGCACGCGATTCAGGCGAGCGCTGCGGGGGCGGCGCGGGCGCTTGCCTTTGAGTGCAGGCTCGAGAGTGCCGGCTGTGATGATCCCGCGCGTGCAGCCAACCTTGCGGCTGCGATTCGTGTGCGTCATCTCGGCTGGCTGCAGGGCGATGCGGCGCCTTCTGCGCGGTTGGGCGTTTCGTCAGGTGAGTGGGCAAGCCCCCACCCGTTCTGGACCAACCCCGACGGCACCCGCATGGTCGAGTCGCTGCAATCCGTTTTCCTGTCCTCGACACGAAAGCCGCTTGATGCAGGAATCAATGTGGCGGCGACTGCGCAACCCTGGCTCGCCATGCCGGGGCTACCCGCCTTACCGGTCGGGACTCAGCGCTTTGGTCTGGATGCAACGGCGGGTCTGCGTGCCTCGCAGGTCGAGGTTCCGGTTCGCCTGTCGCTGTCAGGCGCATCGAGCGCAAACGGCGGGACACCGCTCGTCATCCGTCTGAAGGCGCGCCTCGCCGTGCTGGGAGACGAATGGAATGCCAGTCAGTCGCTGGGCTCACACGAGAGTTCGGTAGCGTCTCGGGTTGAACGCGGAAGCCGTCTCGATGCTTTCCGTGAATCAGCGCTCGATACCGGCTATGCGCTCACGCGAGGCATGCTGAACCTCGCCGACTCGCTGGGGTTCGAGCCGGGTGGGGCCGCGCTCTCGTCCCCCCGGCTCGATGTCACGATCGTCCCGCAGGATCGGCGGCAATGATGCGCGCAGCATGTCGCCAGGCGGTTCGACGGCTCGCCCAATCGTTGATGCTGGCGGGCGCTGCGCTGATGGCGGCAACGCCTGACCGCGCCGCATTCGCAGGCGATCTGGTGACGCAGCCTCGTCCTGCTCCAGGGCAGCCTCCCGACCTGCCTGGGCGTCTCGTCATCCGGTTGATCAACCACCAACTCGAGATTGATCGCAGGGTCACCAGTGTCTGGTCGATAGCGGGTCACGGCAGCGCTGCGCAGACCCTTGCTGACATTCAAGCGCACTGGGGGTGGATGGCAGTTGATGCCGTATGGCAAAGCCAGCATGCGGGCTGGCTGATGATCGCCCGCCGCACGGGCGACCGGTTCGAAGCGGTCCAGATACGCGAACAGGGTGATCAGATCAGTGGATATGTCACGCGGTGGCGCGATGCGGCGAGGGGCGAGCGTGCTGTGCAGGCGGGGCGTTCCTGGTTGCCGCCGTCGGTCGAGGCCGTGACTGAAGTGGTCTCGGGCGAGGCGGGTGCTCGCGTCACAACCTGGGTGGGGTCGTCGAATCTCCTGCCTGACAGGCTGCTTGAGCAGTTCGGCGACATTGCGCGAGCGCAGGGTTTGCGGCCGGCAACGCAGGCGCGAGGCCAGGCCGCTTTGCACAAATCGTCGGCGTCCGACGCTGGCGCCACGGCAAAGGTGACGCCTGGCCCCCAGATCGAGCGCTACGTTGGCCCCTCGCTCGAATTTGTCGTCACCCTCGAGGCACTGACCGGCAAAACCGCCATTGTTGCCCATCGCATGGAGTTCAAACGATGAGACCCCCCCTTGAACGGCGCACGCGGATTGCGGTGCCGGCTCGCCAGATCGCCGGTCAGGCTGCGGCCGAAGTGATTCTGATCTTGTCGCTCGTGATCATGGCCCTGGTGTTGATGCCCGATAACGTCATTGAACGCCTGATGGTTGCGATCGAAGGCCGGTACCAGGCAATCCTCAACCATGCGGGGAAGCCATGACTACCGTCCAGTCGCGTCCGGCGCGGTCCGTACTCCGTCTCGTATCGTTGGGCGCTGCGGCGCTGGGCTTTGCAGGGCTGTCCGTGGTGCTTGCAGACCGCCATGTGAGCGAAACCATTGCACGACAGCAGGCTGCAGCCAAGGTTGCGCCGCCCGCCACAGTGCCGGTGGTGGTCGCCAAGTTCGATCTGATTGCGGGCGAGGCGGTCTCGGCCGACAACATGGCGGTTCGTCCGATTCCGGTCGATCTCGCTCCCGGGTCTGCGTTGCGTCCTGAACAGTTTGACGCCAAGTCCGGGATGCGTCTTGCCAGAGGGCTTCGCAGCGGTGAGCCGCTGCTCGCCGAGATCCTTCAGCCTGCCGAAACCGGTGGCCTGTCGGCGCGCGTGAGGCAGGGCATTCGTGCGCTCACTATTTCGGTCGATGACGTGAATGCGGTATCGGGCATGCTCCGACCGGGGGATCGCATCGACCTTCTGTTTTCGGCGCGAGCCCAGGGTGCAGACGCGGGAGCAGCGGTTGAGACCGCGCGGGTCCTGGTACAAAACGTGGCTGTTCTGGCCACCGGTCGGCAACTGAAGCCGGGAGCCGACGAAGGCGGGGCTCGGCCGTTCACCTCAATTACGGTTGAACTTTCCCCCGAGGACGCCACACGGCTGGTGGTGGCGCAACGCACCGGCCGGATTACAGCGCTCCTGAGAAACCCCGATGACCGGTTTGCGGTCTCGAATGCGCCCGTGGACGCGCACGCGCTGATGGGTACGGCCCCCAGGGCGGCTGCGGCGACGCCGCGGTCGGTTGCTTCAGTGGGTCCCGAAATCATCATTGGCGGAACCGGCGGCTTGTCAGCGGGCCGGCTACGTGCGCAAGACGAGCCCGCACCCGCTGCGAGCCGCGACGCCAGGCCCCCGGCGGCGCCCGTGTCGCCATTGACTCGTGTGCCAACGGCGGCGCCGACCGCAGCGCAGACCGCAGCACCAAACTCAGCCGCCGCATCGATGCAGCCGCCGATGAGCCCGGTGCCGGGCCCTCTCCTTACCCAACCCCTGCTGATCAGGTGAGCGCCATGAACCGTCTCAAATCGCTTTTCGCTTCACTCACGGGCCTGGTCGTGATCGCAAGCCTTCCTGCGGCCGTGGTTGCCATGTCCCCCGCAGCGGCCGAGCACCGTCATTCTGAGACACAGTCAATGCTCCACCTCTACGTCGGTCAGGCGCATCTTCTCAATACCGGGCCGCTGCGGCGCATCGCTGTCGGCAACGGACGAGTCATTCAGGCAACTTCGCTCGACGATCGCCAGGTTCTTGTCATCCCGGAAGCGGCTGGGCAAAGCACGCTCCACCTGTGGCCGCGTGACGGCCTCGAAAGAAGCTACGTGGTCAATGTCATCCCCGCCGACGTCAGCCGCCTGCTCACCGAGATCCGGGCGCTGCTGGGCGATCAGCCCAACCTTGGCTCCCGTGTCGTGGGCGACAAGGTGGTGATCGAGGGCCACAGCGTGTCTGAAGAGCAGGCAGTGCGAATCGCCGAAATCGGCAGCCGTTATCCGCAGATCGTCAATCTGGTGAGCAAGGTCGGGCTCGAAAAAATGGTCGAAATGGATGTTCGGATGATCGAGGTACGGCGCGATGCGCTTCAGAACCTGGGCATCCGCTGGGCACCAACAGCCAACGGCCCTGCGTTCGGCGTGGTGGGTGACACCTATCGGGGTGCGGCGTTCAGCAAGGGAATCGCAGCCGGCGCGGCCGGCACCACGGTAGCGAGCGCAGCTGCCCCGTTTGCTGCTTCACTCGGTGTTGCAGCCACATTCAAATCGGTACTTCACATGCTGGTGCAAAACGGCGATGCAGTGATCCTCGCCGAGCCCAGGCTGGCCTGTAAAAGTGGCGGCTCAGCGCGCTTCATCGCGGGAGGCGAACTGCCGATCCCTTTTTCTGCGGGCTTTGGCGCTACGTCGGTGGCGTTCAAGGAATACGGGGTCAAATTCGATATCTCCCCGGTCACGGGAGCAAACGGGGTCATCGCGGCAAAAGTGGCCACCGAGATCTCGGCGATCGACTTCGAAGTTCAGGTGAACAGCATCCCTGGGCTTACCAAGCGGCGTGCTGAAACCGAGGTCAACCTCCGAGAGAACGAGACGCTGGTCATTGCCGGATTGTTGTCTGAGGAGACCTCTAGAAATGTTGACCGGGTACCTGCGTTGGGCGAACTCCCGATTCTCGGCAAGCTGTTCCGGTCACGCCTGTTTCGCGATCGCCAGACTGAACTCGTGGTGTTCGTCACGCCGCGCCTGGTGAGTGAAGACCCGCACCTGGCGCGCGCTCACGCCATCGAGCGCCGCAACCACGCCCAGGACCTCCGTGAACTTCTCAGGATGGTTGACTGATGCTCACTCTTTACATTGAAAGCGCGGGCGACTCGCCCCGAACGCTTCACATAGAGAAGCTGCCCTGTGTGATCGGGCGATCGTTTCCTGCGGATATTGTTCTAGGTGGGTGGCGGGTGGCCCGTGATCATGCGCACATCGAAATCGATTCGGGGGGCTTGCGTATCGTCGACCAGGGAAGCCTCGCAGGCACTCAGGTCAATGGTGAGCGCATCGTAACGTTTGGTCCCCTCACTGAATCCGATGAAATCCTGATCGGTGGGCATCAGCTTCGTGTCCTCGCATTGCCTGGTTTCGCGCGTGCTACCAACGTCAGCAGCGCTGCAGCAAATGAGCATGGCCTCGTGCACCCCCTGGCGCAGAGCGAGCCCGCCAAGGCTTCTGCGAGCGCAGGATCAGATCGCTACGTGTGGCGGCGACTCTTTCACCGCAAATTGCTCAGCCAGATCGACTTGCAGCGGCAAGACATCCGGATGTTGTCCGGCGCACAGCTGCGCGAGCAGGTGGGGCGAACGCTTGAGGATGTCATCCACAGCGAAGCAGCTCTTCCTCCCGACATTGATCGAACCACGCTGATCCGCGAGGTGCTCGATGAGGCCGTGGGGTTGGGCCCGCTGGAAGGGCTTCTGGCCGACGACACCGTTTCTGAAATCATGGTGAACGGCACCGCACCCATTCATGTCGAACGCTCCGGAAAGATCGAGCAGACCGAGCTTGCATTCTCGAGCGATGACGCGATCCGATCGGTGATCGATCGAATCATTGCACCGCTGGGCCGGCATGTTGACGAAGGCTCACCCATGGTCGATGCGCGGCTGGCTGACGGTTCGCGTCTGAACGCGGTTCTCCCTCCCCTCAGTCTGTCCGGACCGGCGGTCACCATTCGGCGATTCAATCGCCGACTCTACCTGGCCGCGGATCTGGTCGAACTCGGAACGCTCTCCGCGCAGATGCTGGCGTTTCTCAAGCTCTGCGTGACCAGCCGTCGCAGCATCGTCGTGTCTGGCGGCACCGGCGCGGGGAAGACCACACTGCTCAACCTGCTGTCCGGTTTCATCGGTCAGGAAGAGCGGGTGATCACCATCGAGGACGCCGCCGAGTTGCGACTCAATCACCGCAACCTGGTGTCCCTGGAAGCGCGCCCCTCAAATTCGGAAGGCCGAGGGCTTGTGAGTGTGCGCGATCTGGTGAGAAACGCGCTGCGCATGCGACCTGACCGAATCGTGGTAGGAGAATGTCGCGGCGGCGAGGCGCTGGACATGCTGCAGGCCATGAACACCGGTCATGACGGATCGCTCACCACCGTGCATGCCAACAGTCCGCGGGATGCCCTGTCCCGTATCGAAGTAATGACGCTGATGTCCGGGGTGGATATTCCCCTGCAGGCGATCCGCGAGCAAATCGCGTCCGCGGTTCACATTGTGGTGCAGCAGGCGCGTTGTCCCGATGGCAGCAGGCGGATCACCGATATCTCGGAGGTCACTGGTATCGAAAGCGGTCGCATCCTGATGCAGTCCTTGTTCCGGCTCCAGTCGATTGAAGGGCGGGCGCCGCAACACCTTGCAAGTGGTCACATTCCGCAGTTTCTAGACGGAACGCTGAGTGCTCGGTCCGCGAGCGTGCTCGAGCTGTTTGGAGCGGCGGCATGAGTGCGCACACTTTTCTGATGCTTGCAGTGGTGGTGGCGGCGCTCGCTCTCTTTGCGGTGCTTGCTGTGCTCGGGTCGATCGCATGGGGGCAACAGCGCGCGGATTTCAACCGCCGGGTCGAGCGGCAGTTGCGTGATCTCTTTATTTCCATCAACCCGGCCAAACTCTGGATGTTGCAGTGCGTGGGCGCGCTCGCGGTGGCGGCCTTGGCCGCGGTCATCACCTGGAATCCGGTGACAGTCGGGCTTTCGGCAGTCCTTGCCATGACACTGCCGCACTTTGCCATGGTGCGGCTGCAACACCTGCGGCGGCAAAAGCTGCGCCGTCAGATCCCCGATCTGCTGATGCTCATTGCGGGTTCCCTTCGCTCGGGAAGCGGGTTGTCGGTGGCCTTGTCGAGAACGGCGGGCGTGAGCCCCGCGCCCGCACGGCAGCACCTCGAGTGGTTACTGGGTGATCTGAAGCTGGGAACCTCGCTTGCTGATGCGCTCACGGCGTTCGAGCGGCGCGCGGCGGCGGAAGAAGCCACGCTGATGGCCACTGCCATTCGAGTAGGTGCCGAGACGGGTGGGCCGCTTGCGCGAACGCTTGAGTCGCTTGCCGAATCCGTCAGGAAGCGGCTGGCGCTCGAATCACGAATCCGCGCACTCACTGCCCAGGGCCGCCTTCAGGCCTGGATCATGGCGTTCCTGCCAGCGCTGGTGCTCGCCTTGCTGGCGCTGGTTGACCCACCGTCGTTCGCCGAAATCACCATGACGCGCGGCGGTCGAATAGTACTGGTCGCTGTATTGGTTGCTCAGGTGATCGGGTTTCGCCTGGTGCGACGGATCGTGACGATCGAGGTTTAACCATGATCACCTTGCCTGCGTCGCTATTGCTTCTGTTCGCATTTTCGGCGGTGTTGGTCGTGACGTTTGTCGCCGAGGCCCTACGCCAATTGCCCAACGATTCAACCGCCAGGCGCGAACGCCTGCCCTTCGCCTGGCGCGCTACATGGCCGGTGTTGCTGGCCCTGGGGCTGGTGATTCGTCCCTTGGTGTCGGCGCGACTTTTTCGATCGCTGCAACAACGACTGGCGCGAGCGGGCCTCGATCAGGTGATCGCCCCGCAGCACATGATCGCAGCCCAGTGTCTGGCGGCGTGCCTCGCGGGTCTGGTTTTATTGTTCGTGCGCGGATTGGGCATATCGATCCCCGGTTGGACATTGCCGTTTGTGCTGACCTTGGCGATTGCCTGGCCGTTGATTTGGCTCCGCGAGTCGGTCGTCAGGCGAGGCGAAAGCCTTCTCAGACAGTTGCCATTCCTGATCGATCTGCTCGCCATGTCGGTCGAGTCGGGCCTGCCTCTTGCTGCCGCCCTGCCACAGGCCGTCGAGCGTCTGCCAGCGGGAGCGTTGCGCGATGAGTGTCGACGGCTGATGCGCGATGTGAAGGCTGGAATGCCCCGCGACGAGGCACTGCGTACGCTGGCTGCGCGGCTTGAACTCGCCGCTGTGACTCAGTTCACGCTTGCGGTGTCGGCCGCTCAGCGCGACGGAGGCACCATTGTTCAGACGCTGCGCGCGCAAGCCGAGCAGCAGCGTAATGACCGCTTCACCCGTGCCGAACACCGTGCGGCGCAGGCGCCAGTCCGTGTGCTGTTTCCGCTGGTGGTGTTCATTTTTCCTGGAACGCTGGCAGTGGTGTTGTACCCCGTCATCAGCCGCATGTTCAGTGAGGTGGCCAGATGGCAGTGAAAGCCGATTTGCCGCGCGCATGTCTTCGCCTGCGGCGGGCCCGTGGGTTTCTGGGGCGTCTCGTCGGGTTGCTTGGACGCAATCGAATGGGGCGTGACGAGGCCTTTCTCATCGACCGCTGTGCGGCGATTCACACCATCGGTATGCGGATGTCGATTGATGTCGTGTTCGTTTCAGCGCATGGCGTTGTGACCGATGTCTACAACTGTGTGCCGCCCGGCCGGGTACTTCGCTGTCCGGGTGCTGCGCACGTCCTCGAACTCGCTGAAGGTGCCGCCGTGCAGCTTCGGCTCCGACCGGGCGTCACGGTGACGTTCGGGCCAGCGACGCTTGACATCACATCCACCCAAAGGGAGTTCCCATCATGAATCACTCACACCGTGTTGGCGCCCTGGGCGCCGGGGTGGCAATCTCGCTGATCGTGCTTGGAGGGTGTGCATCGATTGATCCCGATGGCGAATGGCGGGGCACGCCGGAGGCCCGTCTGCGCGCATGCCAGGCGATGTTCGGTCCGGCAGCAACCTCTGTGCGAGAGCAGCTTGCCGCAGCGACCGGGTCTACGAGCAGGGCGGCGGGCGGGGCCGCGGTGGAGCGTGCCGACTCCCTAATCGGTGCTGTACCGGCCGGTGCGCACTGTCCAGGGCCGCGCCCTGACGGGGTGTCGGCAGGGTCGACAGGCGGATCCCCAGGTGGTGGTCGCGGCCCGCGTGTCAACACCCCTGAGGCGATCGAACGGTTGCTCAGTGCATCTGAGCATGCTTATACCGAGAGGCGGTACGAGGAAACAGTTCAGCTTCTCGAGCCGCTGCTGGCGGATCAACCGCAACACGTCCGTGGGTGGCTCCGGCAGGGTAACGCGCTTCACCGGCTCGATCGACGTGACGAGGCGGCGGTTGCTTATCGGCGAGCCTCAGACCTTGCTGCGGAGAGGCTCGCGCAAGCAGGCTCGCCGGATCCCGAATTGGCCGACGTATTGGCCAAAGCCAGTGCGAACCTGGCAATCCTCGGCATCGAGCAGGCCAGACAGGCGCTTGATGCGCTCGGTCCGGTTGACAGCAACCCGGTGGCTGCCGCGCATCGCAGGCGAATCGAGGCTGCTCTGCGCGCGGTGATCGGCGCAGGAGGCGAGGGCTCGCCACCGAGATCCTCAACCACATCCAGGCAGCCGCCAGCAGCGGTGACCGACAGGCTGCCAGGAACCGTTATGCCCGTCTCGGCGCTATCGACGCCGTCGCCAAGCGGTGCGCGCGCAGCCGAGCCCGTGTTACTGGTTGACTCCTCG
>RFXC01000122.1 GCA_009921765.1 Betaproteobacteria bacterium
AGGCTTCGCGGCGTCATGACCGCAGTGTCGACCGCGCTGCGGCCGGGCTGAGGCAAAGCAGGGATGCCTGCCAAGCCTTGGCCCGCACTCGTTTACATGTTCGTGTAGTTCGGACCGCCCCCACCCTCGGGCGTGACCCACACGATGTTCTGGGTCGGGTCCTTGATGTCACACGTCTTGCAGTGCACGCAGTTTTGCGCGTTGATCTGCAACCGGTCGGCGTTGTGCTCGTCTTTCACATACTCATACACCCCTGCCGGACAGTACCGTGCCTCGGGTCCGGCAAAGCGGGCAAGATTCAGCGCAACCGGTACCGACGCATCTTTCAGCGTGAGGTGGCTCGGCTGGTTTTCCTCATGGTTGGTGCTGGCAATGAACACCGAGGACAGCCTGTCAAAACTCAGCTTGCCGTCGGGCTTGGGATAGTTGATGGGCTCACACTGGTCTGCCGGCTTCAGATAGGCGTGATCGGGTTGGCGACTGTGCAGCGTGAAGGGCGCACGGCCGCGAAACAGCACCTGATCGATGCCGACCAGCGCGGTGCCCAGCCAAAGTCCTTTGCTCATGGCGGGCTTGAAATTGCGCGCCCGATAAAGCTCGTCATGCAGCCATGATTCGCTGAAGGCATCCGCGTAGCCCCGCAGTTCGTCGTGACCGCGCCCTGCTCCCAGCGCCTCGAAGGCAGCCTCGGCCGCCAGCATGCCGGTCTTGATGGCTGCGTGACTGCCCTTGATGCGCGATGCGTTGAGAAAACCTGCGTCGCAGCCCACCAGGCAGCCGCCTGGGAAAACGAAGCGTGGCAGCGCGTTGAACCCGCCTGCCGTGATGGCGCGCGCGCCGTAGGCAACCCGGCGCCCGCCCTCGAGAAACGAGCGGATGGCGGGGTGGGTTTTATAGCGTTGAAATTCCTCGAACGGAGATAGCCATGGATTCGAGTAATTGAGGCCGACCACGAAGCCGACCGCTACCTTGTTGTCCTCGAAGTGATAGAGGAACGATCCGCCATAGGTGTCGGAGGAGAGCGGCCAGCCGGCGGTGTGCATCACCAGGCCAGCGTTGAATCGTGATGGCTCGATCTCCCAGAGCTCTTTCAGACCAATGCCATAGCTTTGTGGATCGCGCCCTTCATCGAGTTTGAAACGGGTCATGAGCTGCTTGCCCAGATGACCGCGTGCGCCTTCGGCAAAGAAGGTGTATTTCGCATGCAGTTCCATGCCGGGCTGGAAGGCATCGGTGGGCTCGCCGTCGCGACCCACGCCCATGTTGCCGGTGGCTACGCCGCGAACAGAACCGTCTTCGTTGAACAGGATTTCTGCCGCCGCAAAGCCCGGGTAAATTTCGACGCCCAGTGCCTCGGCCTGCTGGCCAAGCCACCGCACTACATTTCCCAGACTGACCACATAGTTGCCGTGGTTCTGGAAGCACTCGGGCAGCATCCAGTTGGGAACCCGCGTGGACCCGGTTTCGGACAGAAACAGGAACCGGTCTTCCGTGACCGCAGTGTTGAGCGGTGCGCCCATCTCCTTCCAGCCGGGGAACAACTCGTTGATGGCGACGGGATCCATGACCGCGCCGGAGAGAATATGGGCGCCGACCTCGGAGCCTTTTTCCAGCACGCATACGCCCAGTTCGCGCCCCGCCTCGGTGGCGAGCTGTTTCAAGCGGATGGCCGCCGACAGGCCTGCTGGCCCGCCACCGACGATGACCACGTCGTATTCCATCGCGTCGCGTTCGACTTGCATGAGACCTCCGGGGCCGGGGAGAACCGCTCTGATCGGCGGCTGTCGGCCAGACCGAGATTGTCGCGGAAAGGCCGACCGGGGCGCAAACCGGGAATCGATTACCATCGCCGCTCGCCATATTTCGGCAACCAACCGATCGGAGGTTTTCGATGGCAACGACATTCGACCTGGGTGGCCGGGTGGCCCTGGTCACCGGCGCCTCCAGCGGCCTTGGCACGCGCTTTGCGCGAATGCTGGCCGATAACGGGGCGCACGTGGTGCTTGCCGCACGGCGGATCGAACGGCTGCAGGCGTTGCGCGACGACATCACGGCCGCAGGCGGTCACGCCACGGCGGTGGCTCTAGATGTCACCGATATCGGTTCGATCCGGGCTGCAGTGGCACAGGCCGAAGATGAGGCCGGGCCGATCGACATCCTGGTCAACAACTCGGGCGTAAGCACGACCCAGCGAATCATCGACGTCACGCCCGAGGACTACGATTTCGTGCTGAACACGAACACCCGCGGGGCGTTTTTCGTGGCTCAGGAAGTTGGCAAACGGATGATCGAGCGCGCCCGCACCCAGCCCGGTCGGCCAGCGCGCATCATCAACGTGGCCTCACTGGCGGCGCTCAAGGTGTTGCCCATGATCGGGATCTACTGCATCAGCAAGGCCGCGGTCACACAGATGACACGCGCCATGGCGATTGAATGGGGTCGCTACGGCATCAATGTGAACGCGATCTGTCCGGGCTACATCAGCACCGAGCTGAATGAACACCACTGGGATACCGAAGGCGGAAAGAAACTGATTGCCATGACCCCGCGCAAACGCCTGGGGCAGCCCGAGGATCTGGACGGTATCGTGCTGCTGCTCGCCTCCGAGCGTTCAGGGTTCGTGAACGGTTCGGTGATCAACGTGGACGACGGCTTCTCGCTCTGACGCACGCGTCAGAGCGGATCACGCTCGCTGCCCGCCGAGCGGCGCAGCCGTCGGACTGCAAGCGCCACAATCGCCACCACGGGCACGACCGCAATGCCGCTTGCCAGATCCGGGTTGATGTTGAGTCCCAGCGTTTCCATGCCCTTGAACGCATAGCCCAGCACGGCGATCGCGTAATAGCTGATAGCCACCACGGACAGACCTTCGACGGTCTGCTGCAGACGAAGCTGAAGCTTGGCGCGGCGGTTCATGGCGCCGAGCAGCAACTGGTTTTGCGCCTCGCGTTCGATCTCCACCCTTGTACGGAGCAGGTTGCTTGCGCGGTCGATCCGTTCGGCCGCCGCGG
Source organism: Betaproteobacteria bacterium (assembly GCA_009921765.1). Next base: position 3,012 of record RFXC01000122.1, read on the forward strand.
CGAGCCTGCGGTCTACGCTTTCGCAGAAGGCCATGGCCGGGGTGAAGCGGCGCTCGAGGAATTCGGTGACGGTTTCCAGGCCCGCGACGCGCTGCTCGCGCAGGTCTGCCGATCGCTGTCGGACGAGCGCATGGTAGGCGCGCGAGGCGCCAGTGCGAAAGCCGGTCTCGGAGGCGATTCGCTCAGCCAGCGCGGCCAACCGGGTGACCTCATTGAGCATCTCAGGCTCTTCCTCGGCCGGCGCCGATTCGAGTCGACTGACGAGCTTGCCGAGGCCGCGCTCGAGTTCGTTCAGCTCGGCCGCCGCGCCGCGCGCCACCGGGAAGCCCAGCATGGCCATCATCCGGTAGACCTCGAGTTCGAGCAGCCGCTGCAGATGCCGGCCCGCGAGCGAGGCATTCATCGACCGGTTGATGAGCAAAAACCGGGTGTAGCCGTTGGGGTCAAGGTGCAGGTCAGTGTAGAGCACCGCCGCACCGTCGGTGAGATCAGCTCCGATCAGCTCGGATGCACCGAGCGCCGCCGCAATGCGATCGCGGTGCGCCCACTGCGGACCATCGGGCACCAGCGCCACATGGACTGCGGCCACCAGTTGCCCCTCGACACCTGCAAGCCAGCCAGAGGGTAGTGCGTCGATCGCGGGCTCGCCGAACGGGTCGTCGGCCCGCATGAGGTTGCGGTAGACGGTGTAGTCGTCAAATTCGCCATGCCGCTCCCACTTGAGCCGGAATCGGGCGAAGTCGCCGAAGAAATGGCTCTGCCCGTCGCCTGGCGGCGCGATACCGTACTGCAGGCAGAGCTCGCGCAGCGCTGCCGGGCTGGCTGCTGCGCCGGCCGGGCGCATGAGCGCGAGGTGCGACACCAGACAGGGTGACGACACCCGCGGACGCGGCCGTGCGTGGATTTCGTTATGGAGCGCGATGCGTTCAGGGTGCGGGATCATCGCGCAGCTCCGTCAGGCCCGCCAATGCGGCAGGATGGGGGGCGTTGTTTGGCGATACGGGGTAACCCGGCTCGGCCTCAGGACAGCGCGCCGGTATCAAGCCGGCAGCCGGTGCGGGTGACGATTTCGTCGCGCGTGACCCCCGGCGCAAGCTCGGCCACGCGAAGGCCTTGAGGGGTGATATCGAGCACGCCAAGATCAGTGATCACGCGGTCGACCACGCCAACACCGGTAAGCGGCAGCGAACACTTCTCGAGAATCTTCAGTTCTTCGGTGCCGTCTTTTTTGCGCGCCGTGTGTTCCATGAGCACGATGACCCGTCCAACGCCTGCCACGAGATCCATGGCGCCGCCCATGCCCTTGACCATCTTGCCCGGAATCATCCAGTTGGCGAGGTCGCCGTGTTCGCTCACCTGCATGGCGCCCAGGATGGCGATGTCGATCTTGCCGCCGCGGATCATGGAAAACGAATCGGCCGATGAAAAGATAGATGAGCCGGGTAGCGTGGTGACGGTTTGCTTGCCGGCGTTGATCATGTCGGCGTCCACCTCGTCTTCGGTCGGGAATGGTCCGATGCCGAGCAGTCCATTTTCGGACTGCAGCCACACATCCATGTCGCGCGGAACGTGGTTGGCGACCAGCGTCGGCAGTCCGATGCCAAGATTTACGTAGAAGCCGTTACGGAGCTCGCGCGCGGCGCGCGCGGCCATCTGGTCTCGGGTCCAGGGCATGATCGGTTCTCCTTCAGCGCTCGGCGCGCACGGTGCGCTGCTCGATCCGTTTTTCGGGCGCGGGGTTGAGCACAATGCGGTCGATATAGATGCCAGGCAGGTGAACGGCGTCGGGATCGATTTCGCCGTTGGCCACCACCTGTTCGACCTCGGCGATGGTGATGCGGCCGGCCATTGCTACGTTGGGGTTGAAGTTGCGGGCCGTGCGCCGGAAAACCAGATTGCCGGCACGGTCGGCCATCCAGGCCTTCACCAGCGACACATCGGGCACCAGCGCTCGCTCCATGAGGTAGGTCTTGCCGTCGAATTCGCGGGTTTCCTTGCCTTCGGCGACGATGGTGCCTACCCCTGTGGGGGTGAAGAATGCGGGGATGCCGGCGCCACCTGCACGAAGCTTTTCTGCGAGCGTTCCCTGGGGCGTGAATTCGAGCTCAAGCTCGCCCGCCAGATACTGGCGCTCGAACTCCTTGTTCTCGCCCACGTAGGACGCGATCATCTTGCGGATCTGACGCGTGGCGAGCAGCAGCCCCAGGCCAAAGCCGTCAACGCCGGCGTTGTTCGAGATGCAGGTGAGATTGCGTACGCCCGAGTCGCGCAGCGCCGCGATCAGCGCCTCCGGGATGCCGCACAGGCCAAAGCCACCCACCGCGATCATCTGGCCGTCTTTGACGACATCGGCCAGCGCGGCGCTGGCACTTGGGAAGACTTTGCTCATGGAAACCCCGCAAATTCAGTGCATGATCCGGATTATATGTCCCGCCCCGATTCCCACGCGCCCATCCAGGGCCCATCTGACCATCATGCCCATGGCCACGATGACCGTCATCCTGGCCATGGGCGCAAGTCCTTTCCCTCCCGAGGCCTGGGCATCGCGTGCCTCATTGTTTTTGGCTTCAGCCTGCTCGAGATTGCAGTCGGGCTGGTGAGCGGTTCCCTGGCGCTCGCCTCCGACGGGTTGCACATGTTGACCGATGCGCTCGCGCTTGCGCTCGCCTGGGGGGCGCAGTGGGTGGCGCGCCGCCCGCCCGATGCCCGACTCACGTTCGGCTACGAGCGTGTCGAGTCGCTGGCCGCGTTCGTGAATGCGCTCGGTTATCTGGTGCTGCTTGGTTGGATCGTCGTCGAGGCGATCGACCGGTTCCGCTCGCCTCATGTGCTCGATGCAGGCCTTGCGCTTCCGGTGGCGATTGCCGGGTTGCTGGTCAACGTGGGGGTGTGGTGGGCGCTGCACCGTGACGGCGATGATCTGAACGTGCGCGGGGCGATGCTGCACGTCATGGGAGATCTGGCGGGGTCGGCAATTGCCATCACCGCGATCGTGGTCTCGGCGATCACCGGCTGGACTGTTGTTGACCCCCTGCTCACCCTGGCGATTTCCTTGCTCCTGCTAGCCTCCACCGCGCGGCTGCTGCGTGACAGTTCGCGGGTCCTGATGAATGCCGCGCCCGCCGGGCTCGATCTGGAACGCCTGTCTGCAGCGCTTGCCACGCTCCCGGGCGTGACCGGTGTGCATGATCTGCACGTCTGGAACATCAGCAGTGGCCAGCCAGCGCTTGCCGCGCATTTGCAGTTGCTGCCAGGCGCCGACTGGGTGGCGGTTCTGGCGCATGCCCGCTCTGTGATGGCCGCCGATTTCAGCATTCAGCATGTCACTTTGCAGCCTGAGTTCGCCGAGCCGATATAATCCGGTTTGACCGACTGCCCTTATGACCAAATTCGTCTTCGTCACCGGCGGCGTCGTCTCCTCGCTTGGCAAGGGGATCGCCGCCGCGTCCATTGCCGCGCTGCTTGAATCGCGCGGTGTTCGCGTCACCCTGCTGAAACTCGATCCCTACATCAACGTCGATCCGGGCACGATGAGCCCGTTTCAGCACGGTGAGGTGTTCGTCACCGAAGACGGTGCGGAAACCGACCTCGATCTGGGCCACTACGAGCGATTCGTGTCGGCCCGCATGCGTCGGCACAACAACTTCACCACCGGCCAGATCTACGACTCGGTCATCCGCAAGGAGCGGCGTGGCGAATACCTCGGTCGCACCGTCCAGGTCATTCCCCACATCACCAACGAAATTCAGGCCTTCATCGAGCGTGGTGCCGGGGTCGGAACAGCCGATGCCGCCGAGGTCGCCATTGTTGAAATCGGCGGCACCGTGGGCGATATCGAGTCACTGCCCTTCCTGGAGGCCGTCCGCCAGATGAGCCTCAAGCTCGGTCGCGGATCAAGTGCATTCGTGCATCTCACGCTTGTGCCTTTCATCCCTTCGGCGGGCGAGCTCAAGACCAAGCCCACCCAGCACTCGGTCCAGAAGCTGCGTGAGATCGGCATTCAGGCTGACATGCTTCTCTGCCGCGCCGACCGCCCCATCCCCGATGACGAGCGCGCCAAAATCTCGCTGTTTTCCAATGTGGCACTCGAGTCGGTGATTTCGGTCTGGGATGCCACCAGCATCTACAAGATTCCCCGCATGTTGTTCGAGCAGAGTGTCGACCGACTGCTGGTCGAGCATCTGCGGCTCAATTCCCGGCCTGCCGATCTCAGCGTCTGGGACCGGCTGGTGCACTCGCTCGAGAACCCCAAGCGCGAGGTGCGCATCGCAATGGTCGGCAAATATGTGGACCTGACCGAGTCCTACAAATCGCTCACCGAGGCGCTCATCCACGCCGGCATTCACACTTCGAGCCGGGTGCAGATCGATTACATCGACTCCGAACGGATCGAGGCCGAGGGGGTGGGCGCGTTGTTGGCTGGATTTGACGCCATCCTGGTGCCGGGGGGCTTCGGTCGCCGTGGCGTGGAAGGGAAAATCGCGGCCATCCGTCATGCCCGCGAGGCCGGGATCCCCTACCTCGGCATCTGCCTGGGCATGCAGCTCGCTGTGATTGAATTTGCGCGCGATGTATGCGGTCTGGCGGGGGCCAACAGCACCGAATTCGATTCCGCCGCCGCGCATCCGGTCGTGGGGCTCATCACTGAATGGCAAGACCGGGAGGGGCGGGTTGAGCGTCGCGACACCTCCTCCGATCTGGGCGGCACCATGCGCCTGGGGGCGCAGCGCTGTCCGGTCACCGGGGGAACGCTCGCCGCCCAGATCTACGGCGAGTCGGTCAACGAACGTCATCGGCACCGCTACGAGGTCAACAACCACTATGTGGACCAGCTCGAGGCGGCAGGCCTGAAAATCTCGGCGCGTACGCCTGCCGAAGCCCTTACCGAAATCGTAGAACTCCCGCGTTCCGGGCCACTCGCGCATCCGTGGTTCCTGGCGGTTCAGTTCCACCCCGAGTTCACGTCAACCCCGCGCGAAGGTCACCCGCTTTTCATCTCCTATGTGCGCGCGGCGATCGAGCAGGCGGAACGCACACGCTCGGCGCGGGCCGCATGAAGCCCTGCTGGTCGCAGGTCGGTTGCTGGTACGAAGGGCGGCTCGTTTCATGAGATTGTGCGGCTTTGAAGTGGGGCTTGATCGGCCCCTGTTCCTGATCGCAGGCCCCTGTGTGATCGAGTCGCGCGCGATGGCGTTTGAAACGGCCGGCCGCCTGATCGAGATCACCGGCAAGCTCGGCATCCCCTTCATATACAAGTCCTCATTCGACAAGGCCAACCGCAGTTCGGGCTCGTCGTTTCGTGGCCCTGGTATCGACCAGGGGCTCGCGATCCTGGCCGACGTGCGCGCGCAGTTGAAGGTGCCCGTTCTCACCGACGTGCACGACACCGGGCATGTGGCTGAAGTCGCCTCGGTGGTCGATGTTCTGCAAACCCCCGCGTTTCTTGCCCGGCAGACCGATTTCATCCGCGCGGTCGCCTCGGCGGGTCGCCCGGTCAACATCAAGAAGGGGCAGTTTCTGGCGCCGGGCGATATGAAACACGTGGTGGACAAGGCTCGCGCTGCGGCGATTGAAGCCGCCGGAGGTGATCCCGCTGCGGGGGATCACATCATGGTTTGCGAGCGAGGGGCGAGCTTCGGCTACAACAACCTGGTGTCGGACATGCGCTCGCTTGCCATCATGCGCGAGACCGGCTGTCCGGTGGTGTTCGATGCCACCCACTCTGTTCAATTGCCGGGCGGGCAGGGCACGTCTTCGGGCGGGCAGCGCGAGTTTGTTCCGGTGCTGGCCCGTGCTGCCGTGGCAAGCGGCGTGGCAGGCGTCTTCATGGAAACCCATCCCGATCCGGCCCGGGCCTTGTCCGACGGGCCCAATGCATGGCCGCTGCCGCGCTTGCAGTCGCTGCTCGAAGTATTGGTCGAGATCGACCGCATCGTGAAACGAAACGGCTTTGCCGAGCAAACGCTTTGAACGAATCCCAGCCAGAAGGAATGCTGTCATGGCCGCCTATGTGATTACCGACATCAAGGTCAGCGATCTCGAAAAGTACAAGGCCTATCAGGCGCTCACCCCGGGCGCGATCGCGGCGGCGGGGGGCGAGTTCCTGGTCCGGGGCGGGCGGACCGAAGTGCTGGAAGGTAATTTCGAACCGGGCCGCGTGGTCGTTCTCCGCTTTGAGACCATGGATGCGGCGCGCGCGTTTTATCACTCGGCTGGCTATGTGGCTGCGCGCGCGGCGCGCGCCGGCGCCACCGAGCGCTTCAATCTGTTCATCGTTGAGGGTGTTTGAATGAGTGCGATCGTTGACATCATTGGCCGCGAGATCATCGATTCGCGCGGCAATCCCACGGTCGAATGCGATGTTCTGCTTGAATCGGGCGTGATGGGGCGGGCGGCTGTGCCGTCGGGCGCCTCCACCGGCTCGCGCGAGGCGATCGAACTGCGCGACGGCGATGCGGCGCGTTTTCTGGGCAAGGGCGTGCTGCGTGCGGTCGAGCATGTGAACACAGAAATCTGCGAGGCGCTGATTGGTCTGGATGCATCCGAGCAGGCCTGGATCGACCGCACGCTGATCGAACTCGACGGCACCGAAAACAAGGAGCGGCTGGGCGCGAACGCCATGCTGGCCGTATCAATGGCGGTGGCGCGTGCTGCGGCCGAGCAATCGGGTCTCCCGCTCTACCGCTACTTTGGTGGGTCGGGTGCCATGTCGCTGCCCGTGCCCATGATGAACGTGATCAACGGCGGCGCGCACGCGAACAACAATCTCGACCTGCAGGAGTTCATGATCCTGCCGGTGGGCGCGCCCACGTTTCGGGAGGCGCTTCGCTATGGCGCCGAGGTGTTCCATGCACTGAAGAAGCTCCTTCACGACCGGGGGCTGTCCACTGCGGTGGGCGACGAAGGCGGCTTTGCGCCCAGCGTCGAGAACCATGAAGCGGCAATCAAACTTATTCTCGAGGCCATTGCGAAGGCAGGCTATGAGCCCGGCACCCAGATCGCCTTGGGCCTTGACTGCGCCAGCTCCGAATTTTTCCGCGACGGGCGCTACCAACTCTCGGGCGAAGGTCTGGTCCTGTCGGCGGGCGAATTCACCGATCTGCTGGCCACCTGGTGTGATCGCTATCCCATCATCTCGATCGAAGACGGTATGGCCGAAAACGATTGGGACGGCTGGAAACTCCTCACTCAGCGGCTGGGCGGCCAGGTTCAACTGGTGGGAGACGATCTGTTCGTCACCAACACGCGCATCCTGCAGCGTGGCATCGATGAAGGCGTGGCCAATTCCATCCTGATCAAGATCAACCAGATCGGAACGCTCACCGAGACCTTCGCAGCCATCGAACTGGCCAAGCGCAACAACTACACCGCGGTTGTGTCGCACCGCTCGGGGGAAACCGAGGACACCACCATCGCCGACATCGCAGTGGCCACCAATGCGCTGCAGATCAAGACCGGGTCCATGAGCCGCACCGACCGGATGGCCAAGTACAACCAGTTGCTGCGGATCGAGGAAGATCTGGGCGAGACTGCCCACTATCCCGGACAGTCGGCCTTCTACAATCTTCACCGCAAACGCCGCTAGCTGGTGTAAGGTTTCGGGCGTGCGCGCACTCGCTTTCCTTTTGTTGTCTCTTCTTGTGCTGATCCAGTACCCACTCTGGCTTGGCAAGGGAGGATGGTTTCGCGTCTGGGAAATCGAGGCCGAACTGCAGGCTCAGCGGGTTGTGAACGATCAGCGGCGCATGCGCAATGCAGCCTTGGAGGCGCAGGTGCGCGACCTCCGAACCGGCAGTGATGCGGTCGAGGAAATCGCCCGGGCCGAGCTCGGCATGCTGAAGAAGGGCGAGATTTTCGTGCAGATCAGCGAACCTTCGCGAGGCGAGAGTGCTTCCCCGGCGTTTGAAGCCGAGGTGCGGACTGCATCGTTTTCCCGGCGGCCCTGAGGTTCGACGGCGCTGAGGTTCGACGTCAACACGGTTCGTCGGCGCTGAGGTTCGACGGCGCTAGCCTGCGGCCCGTCTCACCGACTGGGCTTCAATGACGGCTGGCTGGATGATCACCGGTGACGGTGTCACGGAATAGCGCAGCGCAGTCCACCGGATCAAATTGGTAGGCCTGGTTGCAGAAGTCGCAACGCACCTCGACCGGGTCGCGCTCCGACAGAATATCCTCGACCTCCGCCGCACCCAGCATCTTGAGCATGCCTGCCACCTTCTCGCGCGAGCAACCGCAGCCGAAGTGAACCGGCCGGGCGTCAAAGCCTCGTAGCGGCTCGTCCCAGAAGAGCCGGTTCAGCAGGGTCGGTGATGGGAACATCACGGCCACCCTCGGTGGGCAGCTGCTGCAACAACAGGCCGCTTGCGCGCTCCGGGCCGGCAGCAAGCCAGAGCCGGGTGGGCAGTTGCTCCGAGCGCTGCATGTAGTGCTCAAGCACTTCGGCCACGCTGTCGCCTTCGAACGGTACGATGCCCTGCCAGGGCTGACGGTTTTCGTTGCGGATCCGGGGATCGAGCGTCACCGCGAAGCGGCCACGCCCCTGGCGGTTGACCAGCTCGCCCAGCGGGGCATCGGCTGGGATCGACGCGCCTTCGCGCTCTTTGACCGTAGCCCTCAATCGGCCGTCGGAGCGGCATTCGACCACCATGAGTGCGATGGGGCCGTCGCCGTGAATCTGCATGATGAGCGAGCCATCAAACTTGAGCGTAGCCGACAGCAGCACCGCCGCGGCCGACAATTCGCCAAGCGTGTTGAGGGCCACGCGCGGCAGATCGTGCCGGCTCGCAATCTGGCGCCAGCAGTCGTCAAGCGAAACAATCTCGCCCCGCACCGCGGTGCCGTCGAGCAGAAAGCGCCGGACGAGGTCGTGCTTCAAGGGGCTGCTTCAGCTGATCCGGGTCAGGCTCGCCCGGAACAGGCGGGCTCGCTCCATGTAGACCCGCGCTCCGTAGCGCAGCCGTTCGAGGTCTTCATCGGTGAGCGTGCGGACGATCTTGCCGGGTGATCCCAGGACCATGCTGCGATCCGGGATCTCCTTGCCCTCGGTGACCAGGGCGCCCGCGCCGATCAGGCAGTCGCGCCCGATTTTCGCGCCATTGAGCACCACCGCCTGAATGCCGATCAGTGAACCGCTGCCGATGGTGCAGCCGTGCAACATGACCTGATGACCCACGGTGACGTTGTCGGCGATATCGAGCTGCAGCCCGGTGTCGGTATGGAGGACCGAATTGTCCTGTACGTTGGAGCCGTGACCGATCCGGATCAGATCGTTGTCGCCACGAATGGTGACGTTGAACCAGACACTTGCCAGGGCTGCGATCTCGACCCGGCCGATCACATCGGCGGAGTCGGCCACCCAGGCATCGGGATGAATCTGCGGCGCGTGCTCGCCCAACCGGTAGATTGCCATCAAGGGGCTCCTTGGAAAGGGCGCATTCTAAGCGATGCCCGCTGCCGGGCTTTTCCTTCGGATGCCGACAAGCGCGGAGCCTGATCAAGGTGCCTATAATCAAACCCCAGATGGATACTGAAGTGTCACCGCAGCAGTCCGAAGCCTACCGACCGGTGGTGGCCTCGCAGTCGCAGTTCTTTACGCTGCGGGGGCTTCGTCACCATGTCCGCCACTGGCATACCGGTGGACCCATCCGGCAGCATCTGGTGCTGCTCCATGGCTGGATGGACTCATCGGTATCGTTCCAGTTCATGGTGGATCAGATGGGGCCGGGCTGGGCGATCCATGCGCCTGACTGGCGCGGATTTGGGCTGTCGGAGCGCCCTGCAGCCGACTGCTACTGGTTTCCCGACTATC
>RFXC01000123.1 GCA_009921765.1 Betaproteobacteria bacterium
TTCCATGAAGGTGGCGAAGGCCTCGTTCAGCCAGATGCCGTTCCACCACGCGTGAGGAGGCGGTGGAGGTGCTGGTGCAACTGAACGGCGGGGAACGCCGGGCCATCGTGCAGGCCAAGGGCGGCGAGGAACTGCGCACCGGCGACCGGGTGATCATCGTCACCACCGGCGGATTGGTGGAGGCTACCGGCACCATCGAGATGGCCTGGTGCCGGTTGGGATCAAATTTCTGCCCCACGGGGTTGAGCTCGGTGACGCGGGCCCGCTCGAAGGCCGACACCAGCAGCCGCAGGGTGGCATCCACCCCTTCCTTCAGGCTTTCCGGTGAAGCGGTGGCGTTGGCCAGCGTCATTTCAAGACTATCCCGAACCGGCAGCAGGCTTTCAGCGAAGCCCTCAATCGCAAACTTGTGCGCCTTGGCCACGTCTTCCTGGCCCCGGCGCCGGATATTTTCGGTATCGGCCTTGGCGCGCAAGTAGAGGTCGCGAAACTCGATTGCCTCGGCCTGAGCGCGCGCGAGCGCATCCAGCGCCGAAGGGGCCGCGCCCGCCGAAGCCGCCGCCGGACCGTCAGCGGATGCGGTGCCTGCCGCGCTTGCCGACCCTGGCGCTGCGCCTGCAGAACCTGCCGACGCGTGCGCCTGCGACTCAGGGCCGGCGGTGGCCGGATCGGTCTGCGGGGCTGCACCAGCAGCGGATTTATCGGATTCCGTCATTGACAAAACCTTTAAGAACAGAGACTTGCCACGAAACGCTCGAGCTCGCTAGGAAGCTGAGCTGGCCTGTAAGGCCAAACCCTCTGCGATGAGATGGGGGAGATGGGGATTGTCGTCGGCGTTTCAAGCCCTGCCGCGAGCAAGAACGCTCAGCGCTCTGCGCCGAGCGCCACGGCGCGCTCCCGTCGCCTGGCCAGTGCGGCATGGGGGCAGGCGGGCTCCGCAGCGGTGCCAGGCCAGCCCGCGACATGCCGCTCCACCAGACGGGCAAGCGCCGAAATGAATTCCGCAGAGTCGTTGACGCAGCCCAGATAGCGGTAATCGGATCCCCCGGCCGCGATGAAGGTTTCACGACCCTCGATGGCGATTTCTTCCAGCGTTTCAAGGCAATCCGACACGAACCCCGGGCACACCACGTCGACTCGCCCGGTTTTTCCTGCGCCCAGTTCTTCAAGCGTGCGATCGGTGTAGGGCTGCAGCCACTCCGCCTTGCCAAACCGCGACTGAAACGTGACCCGGAACTGCTCGGGCGCAAGCTGCAGGCGCTCGGCAAGCAGCCGCCCGGTGACCAGACACTCGCAATGGTAGGGGTCACCCAGCAGCAGCGATCGCCGCGGCACGCCGTGAAAACTCATCACCAATACATCGGGCTTGCCCTCGCGCGCCCAATAGGCCTCGATGTGCCGGGCGAGCGCTTCGATGTAGGGACCGTAGTCGTGAAAATTGCGAATCGTCCGCAGCTCGGGCTGATTTCGCCAACCTGACAGTTCGGAAAAAACCGCATCGAAAGCGGTTGCCGTGGTTGAGGCGGCGTATTGCGGGTAGAGCGGCAACACCAGGAGACGGGTGACATTACGCTCACGCATCTCGCGCATCACCTGAGCAATGGCGGGGCGGCCGTAGCGCATGGACCACGCCACCTCGATTGCATGGCCCCGGGCCTCGAGCGCCTGCCCGAGCCTGCGTGCCTGATTGGCCGTGTGCACTGCAAGCGGTGATCCCTCGTCGGTCCAGATCGTGGCGTATTTTTCGGCGGACCGCGCCGGTCGCACGTTGAGGATGATGCCGTTCAGGATCAGCGCCCACACCAGCTTCGGAATTTCGACCACCCTGGGGTCGGACAGAAATTCACGAAGATAACGGCGGACCGCACTGGTTTCCGGCGCATCGGGCGTGCCGAGTTGCACCAGCAACACCGCAGTGCGCTCGGGCATGGAGTGGTCGAAGGCGTTCGCGGCGCTGTACCGGGCCATGAAAAAACCGCTGAAGTTGGGAAACAGGCGCCACTATACGTGGTGCGTAAGCGCGCTTGAGACTAGCTTTGCGGTGATGTCAACAATTGGGATGACACGCTCGTAGGCCATGCGCGTGGGTCCGATCACGCCCAGCGTGCCAACGATCCGGCCGTCAACGCTGTAGGGGGCAACCACCACGCTCAACTCATCCATGGGGACCAGCTGGGATTCGCCACCGATGAAGATCTGCACACCCTGGGCGCGACTCGATGAGTCGAGCAGCTCGACGAGCCGGGTGCGTTGTTCGAACAGATCAAAGAGCTGCCGCAGGCGATCCATGCTGTCGGACAGGTCGGCCACCCCAAGAAGATTGCGCTGCCCCGAGATCACCACCGGCTGGTTGTCTTCGGTCAGCACCTGCTCGCTCGCGGTGATGGCAGTGGTCATCAGGCTGGTGATGTCATCGCGAAGCGAGCTCAGTTCGTTGCGGAGGTTGAGGCGAATCGCCTCCAGCTCGCGCCCTGCAAAGTGCGCATTCAGGTAATTGGACGCTTCGATGAGCTGCGCGGGCGAGTAATCACGTTCGGTAGCGAGAATGCGATTCTGCACATCCCCCTCCGGCGTAACGATGATGAGCAGAATGCGGCGCTCGGAGAGTCGCAGAAACTCGACCTGACGAAACAGCGAAGTGCGGCGCGGTGTCATCACCACGCCCGCAAAATGGGAGAGGCTGGACAGGAGCGAGGCCGCCGTGCTCAACACGCGTTGCGGCTCGTCGGCACGAATGCCGCCCTCGATCTGGGCGGTTTCACCCAATTCAAGCGGCTGAACCTTGAGAAGGGTATCAACGAAGATGCGATACCCACGGGGCGTGGGCACTCGCCCGGCCGACGTGTGCGGGCTGTGGATCAGTCCGAGCTCCTCGAGATCGGCCATCACGTTGCGGATCGTGGCGGGCGACAGGTCGATTCCCGTCTGCCTGGACAACGTGCGCGACCCTACTGGCTGGCCATCGGCGATGTAGCGTTCGACCAGTGCCTTCAGGAGTGTTTGAGCGCGTTTATCAAGCATGCGTCTTATTTTAGGCGGAAGGCGTCGCGACGCAAGCGCACCCGCTGGCGCGGAGCAGGAACCATGGCCTGTCGTAAACCGGATTCCTCCGCAAGCCTTGGGCGACGCGCCAGATCTAGTTCTGGCAGCGGTTCCAGACAGCCACATGCCGAACGGGCTTGTGCTCTAATCGCCGCCATGAGCACCCCGTTCTCCAAAGTTGCGCTGGTCGGCAGGTTCCAGACCCCATCGGTCGGCGCCTCAATACGCGATATCGCAGCGTTTCTGTCCGAGCGCGGGATCGAGGTCCTCCTCGACCAGAACACCGCCACCTCAATCGGCCCGGGCAACTGGCAGGTGCTCACTACCGAGCAGATCGGTCATCAGGCGCACCTCGCCGTCGCAGTGGGTGGCGACGGCACCATGTTGGGCGTGGCGCGACTGCTCGCGCCCTTCGGCATTCCGGTGGTCGGCATCAATCATGGCCGGCTGGGGTTCATCACCGACATCGCGCTGGCCGGCTGGCGGCCCGCACTGGGCACGATCCTCGACGGCGAGTTCTATTCCGAAGAGCGCTCGCTTCTGGTCTCGCGGGTGCAACGCAACGGTGAAACCGTCTGGCGCGAGTTGTCCCTCAATGATGTGGTGGTGAGCCGCTCCTCGCGCAGCGGCATGATGGAACTCCAGGTCGAGGTCGACGGCCAATACATGTACACCCAGCGCGGGGACGGCCTGATCGTGGCCACACCCACGGGCTCAACCGCCTACGCGCTGTCGGCCAATGGCCCCATCCTTCATCCGCTTCTTCAGGGGCTCGTGCTGGTTCCCGTTGCGCCGCAAACGCTGTCCAACCGCCCCATCTCGCTCCCCGACAACGTTTCCATCGTCGTGCGCGTGGTGGGCGGGCGCGAGCCACGGGTGGCCTGCGACATGCAGGTGTTCACCGATCTGCAGATCGGCGATGGCATTCACATCGAACGCGCGCCATTCACCACCCGTTTTCTGCACCCGCCAGGCTACAGTTACTTTGCAACGCTCCGCGGCAAGCTCAACTGGCAGGAGTTGCCCAACTCCCTCCAGAGCCCCGCCGAGGCCGACTAGGTCGCCCCCAGGCTGTCCAGACCATGCTGCTGTCGCTGCATCTGCGCGATTTCGTCATCGTCGACTCGGCCGACATCGAGTTCGGCGCAGGCTTTACCGCCCTCACCGGGGAAACCGGCGCGGGCAAATCCATTCTGCTTGACGCGCTTGGCCTCGCCCTGGGCGCCCGCGGCGACGCTGGCGTCGTCCGCGACAACCGTCCGCGTGCCGATATCAGCGCACGCTTTCAGAGCCATGCCGGCCTAGACGCCTGGCTCGCCGAGCGTGACCTCACCGGCGATCCTGGCGAATTGCTGCTGCGGCGAATCGTCGAAGCCGACGGGCGGTCGCGTGCGCTGATCAACGGTCAGCCAGCCACCGTGGCCCTGCTCCGCGAGGTGGGCGAGCAGCTGGTTGATGTGCACGGTCAGCATGCCGCGCAGTCGCTGCTGCGAAGCGGCGCGCAGCGCGACCTGCTCGATGCGTTCGGTGCGCTTGAGGGCAGTGTGTCAGCGGTGGCCACCCTGTTTGAACGCTGGCAGGCACTCGAGCGCGAGCTCGCCGCTGCGCGCGCGGGCGGCCGCGAGCAGGCGCTTGAGCGTGAACGACTCCAATGGCAGATCGCCGAACTCGAACCGCTTGGGCTTGCCGAGGGCGACTGGGAGGCGCTTAACGCCGAGCAGAAGCGGCTCTCGCATGCCGCTTCGCTGCTGGCCGACACGCTGGGGGCATCCGAGGCCCTGCACGATGGCGATTCCCCCATTGCAGCCCAGCTGGAGGCGATCGCCGCCCGACTGCAGCCACTTCAGGCGCTTGATGAACGACTGCGCGAACCGCTGGAACTCCTTGAAAGCGCCCGAATCCAGATCGAAGAGGCCGCATCGGGGCTCGCAGCCTATTCGCGCCGCGTCGACCTCGATCCGGCTCGCCTTGAAGAGGTCGAAGCGCGAATCAGCGCGGCATTCACGGCGGCGCGCAAGCTGCGGCTCGCACCCGAATCGCTGGCAGGTGAACTCATCGCCATGCAGCAGCGCCTCGCCGAACTCGAGCGCGCTCAAGACCTGGACGCCCTGGAGCGTCGCGCGGCCGACGCAAAGGCCCAATTCGACAAGGCGGCAGCCCTGCTTTCAACCGAACGTCGCAAGGCCACTCGCAAACTCGCCGACGGCGTCTGCCGGTTGCTGGGCGAGCTCGGCATGGGGGGGACGCGGCTCGAGATCGCGATCGAGCCTTGCGCGGCCTCCGCATGCGGCATTGATGCCATCGAGTTTCGTATCGCAGGACATGCCGCAGGCACCGCGCGCCCTCTCGCCCGGGTCGCATCCGGCGGCGAACTCTCGCGAATCGGACTTGCCATTGCGGTGCTCGCCGCGCAAAGCAGCCCTGTGCCCACGCTGATCTTCGACGAGGCCGACGCGGGTGTAGGCGGCGCGGTTGCGGAAGTGATCGGCAATCTCATGCGAAAGCTTGGCGCAAGCTGCCAGGTGCTCTGCGTCACCCATCTTCCCCAAGTTGCAGCACGCGCGCACCAGCAGCTCCGTGTCAGCCGCGAGCAGCACGCGGGCGGCGTGTTAAGCCGGGTTCAACTGCTCGCCCGCACCGAACGCGTCGAGGAAATCGCGCGCATGCTGGGGGGCGTCGAAATCACCGCCACCACGCGCAAACACGCGCGTGAAATGCTCGCCGCGCAGTCAGACTGAATGCCGTGCTCTAAACCTTGAACCACTCGGGCGCGGGCAGCTCGTTGAACACCCGCCTGAGCCCCTGGCTCCAGCCATTGCGCAGCGCCCCAAAGTAGGCATCGCTCGAATCGATGCGATGCCGAAACGAAACCGACAGCGCATCACGCCGCACCATGGCGAGATCAATCGGCAGACCCACCGACAAATTGCTTCGCATGGTGGAATCAAACGAGACCAGCGCGCACTTGAGGGCCTCATCGAGCGCAGTGTTCGTGCCCACGACCCGATCAATGATGGGCTTGCCGTATTTGCTCTCGCCTATCTGAAAGAACGGCGTATCCGCGCTGGTTTCAATGCAATTACCCTGCGGGTACACCAGAAAAAGCCGCGGCATTTCACCCGCGATCTGCCCGCCCACCAGAAACATCGCACTGAAATCGACACTGCTCTGGTCGGGCCCGCCGCCAGACTGCATGCGGATCACCGAGCGCAGTTCCTCGCCCACCAGCCGGGCGGCATCGAACATGGAATCCACACCCATCAGCCCGCCGCTAGGCTGCGCCTGCGCATGCATCTTTCCGAGGCGACTCACCACGCTTTGCGTGGTGGCCAGATTGCCCGAATTGAGGAGCACGATCACGCGATCGCCGGGCCGCTCGAAAATGCTCATCTTGCTGAACGTGGAGACATGGTCGAGCCCGGCGTTGGTGCGGGAGTCGGAGGCAAACAGCAACCCCTCGTCGAGAGACATCGCAACGCAGTAGGTCATGAGTTGAGCACCTTCACAGTGACGTGTACGGACAGCAGTTCCTCGCCGCCACCGGCGCGAACGCCGCGCACCGGGCAGGCATCAAGGTAATCGCGCCCCGTTGCGAGCCGCAGATACCCCGATTCATCAGCACGCCGATTGCTGACATCAAAACTCATCCAGCGGCCGGCCACCCAGGCCTCCGCCCAGGCATGACTGGTCGCAGGCTGATCGCCCACCGGGTCGACATACCCGCTCACATAGCGGGCGGGCACGCCCAACGCTCGGCAACACGCGAGAAAGACATGCGTATGGTCCTGGCAGACGCCAGCGCCCAGCGAAAAAGACTCTGCGGCGGTGTGGCTCACCGACGTGCTCCCCGGGCGATAGGGCATGCGCTCGGCGATCGCAAGCATCAGACCGGTGAGCCCGGCGCCTGCATCGCGCGCGATCGCAGCGCGCTCGGCGTGAGCAAATTCGGTGAGCGCGTGATCGGGCGTGGTGAGCGCCGTGGGGCGGAGGAACACCAGCGGGTTGATCGGTTCGACGGCATCGGGCGAGGGATTGTCCCCCACCTCAACCCGCCCCTGTGCTCGGATGCGCAGCGACTCGTATTCGGTATCCAGCGTAAGCACATGGGTGAAATTGCCGAAGGAGTCGGTAAAACTCACCGCTCGTGCAGGCAGATCCACCCGCCAGTCGAGCACGCGCTGATACCGTCCGCTCACCGGCTGGAGCCTGAGTATCTGCGTGCTTCGGGCCACCTTGCCCGAATACTGGTACAGCGTCGTATGGTCGACTTCGATCCGCATGGCCCCGGAAGACTACTTCAACTCGAGGTAGGCCGTGTTGAGCGCATCACCCAGGCGGACGTTTTCGCGCAGAAACCGCTCGAGGAACCCGTGCAGGCCATAGGCGTAGACCTCGTCGAGCACACCGTAGGCCAGTCGGGAACGAAGAATGGCCGCGAGCCGGCGCGGCAAGCGGCCAGGCTGCTCGGGGAGGTCCTGAAGGATTCGGTCAACCTGCTCCACGCAAAAGCGCAGCGACCGCGGCAGGCGCGCATCAAAAATCAGCAGTTCCGCCACCCGCCGCGCGTCAATGGTGTCGCGATAGGTGTCGCGGTAGGCCTCGAACGCACTCACCGAGCGCAACACCGCACTCAGGCTGTAATAGCCCGCCAGTCCGTCTTCCTCGGGGCTCACGGAGCCGGGGGCCTGTTTGACCGACAGGATGCGCGCCGTGTTGTCGCCCCGCTCGATGAAGGTTCCCAGCCGGATGAAAAGATAGGGCTGATCCTGCCGCAGCGTTGCGCTGGTGATGCCCCGGAACATGTGACTGCGCTCCTTCACCCAGTCAAAGAACGAGGAATCAACCGTACTGCCTGCCGCACGATAACGCTGCAATTGCAACCAGGTGTCGTTGATGTTCTCCCACATCTCGGAGGTAATGGACCCTCTCACAGACCGGGCATTTTCACGGGCGGTCTGAAGACAGTTGACGATACTGGAAGGGTTGGTGGTGTCCCAGGCCAGAAACCGCGCCACCTCATCGGGAGACGGCGAACCGCGCCCGGCACGAAACTCGGCAAGGGTATCGGTGATGACCAGAGGCTCGATCGCCGAGCGTGGATCGCCCGACCGGCCTGCGAGGAGCGCAAGCGACTGGCCCACATCGAGAATGCGCGCCATGCTTTCGGCGCGCTCGAGGTAGCGCGACATCCAGTAAAGATTGGCGGCTACGCGGGAGAGCATCAGACCCCGCCCTCGGGCGCCGGCTGCGCGAGCACCCAGGTGTCCTTGGTGCCGCCGCCCTGCGACGAGTTCACCACCAGCGAGCCGCGCCGTAGCGCCACCCTCGTGAGACCGCCTGGCACCATCCGCACCTCGCGACCCACCAGCACGAAGGGGCGCAGATCGATGTGGCGCGGCGCCACGCCCTCTTCTACAAAGGTCGGGCACGAGGACAAGGCGAGCGTGGGCTGCGCGATGTAATTGGCAGGGTTCGCCTGCAGCACCTCACGAAAGGTCTCAATCTCCGAACGGCTGCTGGTGGGGCCAACCAGCATGCCGTAGCCGCCCGCGCCATGAACCTCCTTCACCACCAGCTCGGGCAGATGCGCAAGCACATGTGCGAGATCGTCGGGCTTGCGGCATTGCCAGGTGGGCACATTGGCGAGCAGCGGCTCTTCCCCGAGGTAGAACCGGATCATCTCGGGCACGTAGGGGTAGATGGACTTGTCATCGGCCACGCCGGTGCCGATCGCGTTGGCGATCACCACATGCCCGAGCCGATACGCTGAGAAGAGCCCAGGCACACCCAGCATGGAATCCGCGCGAAAGGCAAGCGGATCGAGAAAGCTGTCATCGATGCGGCGATAGATGACGTCGACCCGCTGCGGACCCGAGGTGGTTCGCATGTAAACGAACCCGTCTTTGACGAACAGATCCTGACCTTCGACCAGTTCGATACCCATCTGCTGAGCGAGAAAGCTGTGTTCGAAGTAGGCGCTGTTGAAGCGGCCCGGGGTGAGCAGCACCACCACCGGATCCTCGACCACCGCTGCCGCGCGAAGCGTGCTGAGAAGAAGCGACGGATAGTGCTCGACCGGCTCAACCGCCTGCCGGCGGAAGAGCTCGGGAAACAGCCGCATCATCATCTTGCGGTTCGACAACATGTAGGACACGCCCGAGGGCACCCGCAGGTTGTCCTCGAGCACGTAATAGCGGCCGTCGGAATGCCGGACGATATCGACGCCCACGATGTGCGCATAGGTGTCGTGCGGCACCTTCACCCCGATCATCGCCACCTGGTACTGGTCGTTCACCAGGATCTGTTCTGAGGGGATCACGCCGGCCCGCAAGATTTCCTGGCCGTGATAGATGTCGGCTAGAAAGCGGTTGATGGCGGTGACGCGCTGGGCCAGTCCGCGTTCGAGGAAGCGCCACTCGTCTGAGGGAATGATGCGCGGCACCACGTCGGACGGAATCAGACGCTCGGTTCCGCTGTCATCGCCATAAACAGAAAAAGTGATGCCAGTCCGCCGAAACAGCAGGTCGGCTTCGGCACGCTTGCCGGCCATCCAGTCAGGCGTGCAGCCGGCCAGCCAGTTTGCGTAGGTCTGGTAGTGCGCACGGACGCCGCCCGATCCGTCCAGCATTTCATCATGAATGCCAGCGGGTGGACGTAGCGGGGTCAGGGTGGAGGTTGCAGACATGATGAAAGCTTTGCAAACTCCATGCCGGGTTGGGCGGGCGCAGGCTGAATGCGCCGGGAAAGGGTCAGCCAGCCAGCGGGCGATGCCTGCAATCGGGCTTGGTGCAATGCCCGTACAAGGCGAGCGCATGATCTTGCAGCTGGAAGCCGCGCGCGCGGGCAATCTCCATTTGCCGTTTTTCGATGTCGGTGTCGATGAACTCCTCGACGCGACCGCACTGCAGACACACCAGGTGGTCGTGGTGCTCGCCCTGATTGAGTTCGAAGAGTGCGCGACCCGACTCGAAATTGCTGCGCTTGAGAATGCCCGCCTGCTCGAACTGGGTGAGCACGCGATACACGGTGGCAAGCCCGATGTCCTGCTTCAGTTCCAGGAGCTCGCGAAAGACATCCTCGGCGCTCATGTGCCGGTGCCTGCCCTGCTGGAAGATTTCAAGAATCTTCAGGCGGGGCGCAGTGGCCTTGAGACCGGTGCTGCGCAATTCGGGGGCTTGCTTCATGGAGAGTTGACGATTGAACGGCCAAAAAGCCTGACTCTTTGTATCATAAAGGGCTATTCTCTCGGCCCAAGTCCCCGCCTGCTTTCCGACTCTCCCGATCCAACTCGGTCAATTCGACTCCAACACTCAGCCACCCGCCATGCGCCTCATTCATCGTCCGAATACGCCACCTTCATCGGCGGCGGCCATCATGGTGTGCCTGGCGCTGATCAGCCTCGCGGGCTGCACCTCCAATGACCCCTCGCGAACGGGGCTTTTCGAGCCCTACCGGATCGATCTGCCGCAGGGCAACTACATCACCCAGGCCATGCTCGAGCGTGTGCGGGTCGGCATGTCCACCGAGCAGGTGCGCGAAGCGCTGGGGTCGCCGCTGCTGGGTCATGTTTTCCATGCCGATCGCTGGGACTACGTCTTTCGCTTCAAGCACCCGAACGGTTCGTTTGAGCAGCGCAAGGTCACGGTGCGGTTCGGTAACGGTCGGGTCACAGGCATTGAGTCCGATCCTCTGCCGCCGCGCGAAGACCCCGCCGACCCCGCGCTGCCGGGTCTGAGGGCCCAGCCTCGGCGATAGCGCCAGCCACGCGCTGTTCCCCCTGATACCGGAGATTTCCAATGACGATGAGAATTGCCGTTGCGGGCGCGGGCGGCCGGATGGGTCGCATGCTGATCGAAGCAGTGCTTGCGGCTGACGATGCCGATCTTGCAGGCGCGCTTGATGTCGAAGGCAGCCCGGTGCTTGGGCGCGACGCGGCCGACTTCCTGGGCAGGCAGTCGGGCGTGCGCGTCACCAGCAATCCCGATGAAGCGCTTTCCAGCGCCACCCATCTGATCGACTTCACCCGCCCGGAGGGCACGCTCGCGTATCTGGCGCACTGTGAGACGCGGGGGGTACGCGCAGTCATCGGCACAACGGGTTTTGATGCAGCAGGCAAGGCACGTATTGCGGCAGCCGGCGCCCGCATCCCGGTGGTGTTTGCCCCGAACATGAGCGTAGGGGTCAATGTCACCCTCAAGCTCCTCGAGATGGCTGCGCGCATTCTCAATACCGGCTACGACATCGAGATCATCGAGGCCCACCATCGGCACAAGGTGGATGCCCCATCGGGAACCGCACTGCGAATGGGTGAGGTGGTGGCCTCGGCGCTTGGCCGTGACCTCTCGAAGGTCGCGGTGTACGGCCGCGAGGGCGTCACGGGCGAGCGTGACCCGTCCACCATCGGCTTTGCAACCGTGCGCGGCGGCGACATCGTAGGTGACCACACGGTACTGTTTGCGGGCACGGGCGAGCGGATCGAAATCACCCATCGCTCGGCGAGCCGGGTGACCTACGCGCATGGCGCCTTGCGCGCCTGCAGGTTCCTCACCGATCGTGCCAACGGGGTTTACGACATGCAGGCGGTACTCGGCATCGAGTAAGGCCCAAACGAGGACTCGCACCGCCGAGGTGCAACGCGCCTCGAAACCGTGCACGACATCCTGCGTTCGCGCGGTTTTAGCGCAGCCTTATTTTGCGGCGCCAAAACGCTTTCTTAGCGATTCGCACGGGTCGGGGCGTTCCTGCGCTTCGGTGATCCTGACGGCATCAAAGCGGCCCTGGTCTGGCGAGGCGGGCGCTTCCAGCAAACCGACTGCAAAGATTTTTGCCGAACCCGCTGTATCCCGGAGATGAAGCGGCACGCCCAGATCGGTCCGGACATGGCCATTGCCTGCGAGAAGCACAGGCTGTCTGCCAGCCGCCCGTGCCTGAAGGACAACTTCGGCGAGGCGGGCATCGCGGGCGCGTTGCGCGCGCACCATCGCGGGAATCATGGCCTCAGGCAGCAACCCGCAATGGCCATCGCGAATGGCGTGCGCCATGCGCTCTTCGACCTCGGGCGTCCACCCAGAGGGCACGGCGGATCCGAGCGGATGCGGCTGGCCGCGCGCAATCGAAAACGCCTCGCGCGAGGAAAGGTTTGCCGCCCGAATGGGCAGGTCGCGTTCGAGTGCGAGTTCCACCACCGGCCCGATCAGTGCCCAGTCCCAGCCATCAAAGCGAAACCCGGCCGCCTCGGCCAGCTGACGGGCACGCGCACTCACGGGCAGGCGCGGGTCTTGAGCGACGCGGGCTTGGTCAAGGCGCGGCTGCGCATCGGCGTCCAGGTGCTCGAGCACGATCGCGACTTGCGTGCGCTCTGAAAGCGCCCGCAGCCACTGGAGGCGCAGACGATGCTGCACAACGTTATCGTGCAGCTCGCCCAACAACACGATGTCGGCCCTGGCCATGCCATCGACGAGACTGGCATCGGCATCGAAACGGGGCAAAGCTGTGCAGGCGGCAAGCAGCCATGCCACGAGGACGACAGATAGCCGGGACAGCAGACGGCCGGAGACATGAAGCATCGGTGGCTCTGGAATAATCCTAGATCCGGCAGTTAGCCGCTTGAATCCGCATGAACATGTCAATCTTTCAAAGGGTTGCTCTCACGTCGAGAGTCACCGGTTTGGTGAAGACGCTGCACGCCTGCTCGGCTGCCGCTTCAGGCCCGGGGCGTTGTTGCTCGCCACGGGTGGACATTGAG
>RFXC01000124.1 GCA_009921765.1 Betaproteobacteria bacterium
CTCACGTCGAGAGTCACCGGTTTGGTGAAGACGCTGCACGCCTGCTCGGCTGCCGCTTCAGGCCCGGGGCGTTGTTGCTCGCCACGGGTGGACATTGAGTCCACCCGCGGCTCGCGCCTAGCCCCAGACCTGCCTCGTCAGCCTCTCCGACGTGCCCAACTGCCGGATCTAGGTTAAACGGAGTCTGCCTTGACCGCCCTGCCCCAGTCGGACCTTGAAGATATTTACGACGAACTCGCCGAGGCCATTGACCGTGTCGGCCAAGAACAGGAAACCGTCTTTCTTGCGAAGCTTGCCTTGTCGCTCGCACACCATCTGGGCGACCGTGCGCTCATCTCCAGGCTGATCCGGGACTGCGAAACGCCGGTGGCTGAGGCGCAAGCGCCCGACACACTCACGCTTTAGCGAACCGGCTGCGCGCTCAGCAGCGCCAGCCCCGATCGATTTGGTCCATGCGCCGCACCATGGCTTCGAATACATCTTCGCCAGCGCCAAGAGCGGGATTGAATTGCAGCGCGTCGTGGGTGCAGCGCGCGGCGATGGCCTCGGGCACCGGAATCGGCGCACCCATGCTCTGGGTGGCGAGCTGAATCTCGCAGGCCCGCTGCAGGGTCCAGAGAATGACAAAGGCCTGCGGCAGTGTGTGCCCCCAGGTAAGGAGCCCGTGATTGCGAAGAATCACGGCCGGCCTTCGACCGATGCTTGCGAGCATCCGGGGGCCTTCTTCCGAATGGATGGTGATGCCCTCAAAATCATGATAGGCCACCATGTCGTGGAGCTGCGCCGAATAGAAATTGCTCTGCGACAGCCCACCCTCAAGCGAAGCCACCGCCACGCCGGCCGTGGTGTGGGTGTGCATCACACAATGCGCATCGGGCAGTCCGGTGTGAACCGTGGCATGCACCACGAAACCGGCCGGATTCACCTTGTAGGGCGAGCCATCGAGCACCCTTCCCTCGAGGTCGATTTTCACGAGATTGCTGGCCGTGACCTCGGCGTAGTGCAGACCAAACGGATTGATCAGGAAGTGCCGCTCCGCGCCCGAAGCCGTGTCCGGCACGCGCACCGTGATGTGGTTGTAGATCATCTCGGTCCAGCCGAGCATGGCGAAGACCCGGTAGCAGGCTGCGAGCTGAAGCCTCGCCTGCCATTCATCGGGATGGACGCGCGATTCGAGCGACGCAACCGCCGGCTGGGGACGAGGAAACATGGCCAACTCCTCAGGCGGAACGAAACAGCGGGTGAAGGTTGCTGTGCTTGGCATCGAACACCTCGGCACCCTCGTCGATCTGCAGCGTGATGCCGATGTGTCGTCGCGCCATCGCTGGCGCAAAAAATTTCTGCGCCACCTGAAGCAGCATCTGTCCGGCCCGCTGCTGGGTTGCCTCGGAGCGGCCTCGCGCCATGCGGAGGTTCAGGTAAACAAACGCATAGTCGCCGGTGCCACCCGCCGCACGCCCCGCAGCGCCGCCGTCGGCCACCGCATAGTGGGGCGCCGGATACGCCAGCACCCGCGTGCCGCCGGGCGGAAAGACCGGCTTGTCCGCCTCATCCCGGACAGCGATCATGGTGTCGGCCAATTGCCGACAGAGCCCCCCCATCTCGACTTCCTGGTCGAGCTGGCCGGTGTAGAGCATGACGAGATGGGGCATGTCAGAGCCTTTCGCTCACGGCGGTGTAGCCCTCGGCGCGGCTCGCGCGAGGATTGGGAATGTGTTCGCCCGTCTGCGGCGTGACCTCGAACAGCGCATTGATCTGTCCGGTGCCGCTCGCAGCGAAATAAGGCGTGATCACCTCGACCGCGCCATCGTAGCCCCGCCACCCAAGCGCCCCGAGCAGCATGGCGGTGTCATGCATGAATCCCTCACCATGGCCCTTGGCCGCATAGTCGGGAAGCATGGCGCAGAAATCAGCCCACTCGCGCGCCGACCACATGCGCAGCACCTGCCGGTCGAGCTGCTCGAGAAACGGGCTCCAGATCCGGAAGGCATACTCCGGCGCAAGGCCGTTCTGCGCGAAGCGATGGGACAGCGACCCACTTGCGAGAAACGCGACGGTGCCGTCGTAGTGCTCCTCGATTGCGCGGCGCATGGCCCAGCCGAGGCGCGCGCTGTCGTCAAGATAATGAGCCATGCAGAGCGCAGACACCGACACCACCCGGAAATGCTGGTCGGCATTCATGTAGCGAAGCGGGACCAGCGTGCCGTACTCAGGATTGAGCGAGGTGCGATCGTGGGCAAGCGTCTCCACTCCCCATTCGTTGCAGACCCGCGCGAGCAGGTGTCCCAGAGCCGGGTTGCCGGGCGCATCAAAATGCATCCAGTTGATGAAGTGCGGGAGCTCATTGCTGGTGTAATCGCCCTTGAAATGCGCCGCACAGTTGATGTGGTAATTCGCATTCACCAGCCAGTGGGTATCGAACACCACCAGCGTGTCGACACCCGCCTCGCGACAGCGTCGGCCGATTTCGCGATGGCCCGCGATCGCATCCTGACGTGATCCCTGGCGCGGCCCGGGCTGTTCGCTGAGAACCATGCTGGGGACATGCGTGATCTTGGCGGCAACAGCCAGTTTTCCCATGGTGTAGACGATCTCCTCAGCACGAAGGATAGCGTCAAATCTGCCCGCGTCGCAGCGCGTGCGCAACTGGGCGAAAGACGGGTGGCCGAGAGCAGAAAAATCGCCGGGCTAGTCCACTCGAAGCAGCGCGCCGTAGGTGCGAACCGCATCGTTTCGCAAGGTGTCGAGGTGGCCACGCATTTCGCTCATGGCACGCGATTCGTCCATCGCAAAGATGGCGTCTGCGATCCGCTGGTGCTCCTGCACCGACAGCGCCATCAGCCCTTCGTGAAACGTGGTGGCACGACGATAGGGCTCCAGCCGGTTGCGCAGCAGAAGCGTTTCCTGCTCGAGGTAGCGATTCTGGCTTGCTGCGTAGAGCGCCTCGTGCCAGCGCGCATTGGCGCGATAAAAAGCTTCCGGGTCGAGCGATTGCTGCGCACGCACGCAGGCCTCGTGCGCCGCGTGGATCGCGTCACGATCGGCCTGGGTGTGCCGGCGCGCCGCGAGGCTCGCGCACGCGGCCTCCAGCCAGGCCATGGTTTCGAACATCTCGATAAGCGAGGCGAGGCTCAGCTGCATGACCTGCGCGCCCTGACGCGGGCGATTTTCGACCATGCCGCGTGATTCGAGTTGTCGGAGCGCTTCGCGAACCGGGGTGCGCGAGGCCTTGAAGCGCCGCGCGAGCGCCTGTTCGTCCAGCCGGGTGCCGGGCCGCAGCTTGCCCGACACGATATCGGCCTCGAGCGCGACCGCCAGCCGGCTGGCGAGGCTGGCAGGCCGCTTGGCGCCCCCCGCGCCCCGCTTGGGGATAGCCGGCGCCCGCTTGGTGGTCCCTGCAGCGCGCTTGACGACGCCACCGGGTCGCCTGGCCACCTTGCGCGCCGACGTTTCGGAAGCTTTGGCTGCGATCGTTGACATCGTCGTTGTGCGCCTGTAAAAAGCTATCGTGTATGCAAGAAGTATAACTTTGTATACCAAATGTCGCTGGCGCTGTTTGACACGTTTCGAACCATCGCCCAGCATCGAATCCGGCCACCCCACCCGCCCCTCTGAAGGCGCATTCACTGAAGGGACTCATCATGAAAGCGAATCCGCGTATCAGCCGCCGCACGGTCATCCAGTCCGCACTCGCCGGCGCGTCGACGATTGCGTTTCCCGCCATCGGACAGGGGCCGACCAAGGTCACTTTCACCACCTCCTGGACGCCGGAGGGCCCGAACCTTTTCGCCTACGTGGCGCGCGATCGCGGGTTCTGGAAAAAGTACGGACTCGATGTATCGGTCGCGCGCGGGTCCGGTTCAGGCGCAGCCGCCCAGGCGGTGGGCACCGGCACCTTCATGTTCGGCATGACCGCCACCCCGGTCGTGGTTCAGCAGGCCGCCCGCGGGCTGCCGCTGGTCTCCATCGGTCAGATCAACTATGACGCGGTAATGGGTGTCGGCGTCCTCGCCGACTCCCCGATCAAGACCCCCAAAGACCTCGAGGGCCGAAAAATCGGCGCGAGCGTCACCTCGGGCGAGTACCCGTTTCTCAGCCTCTATGCGCAAAAGGCGGGTTTCGACCTTTCGAAAGTCAATCTGGTGCAGCTCGATGGCAAGGTGCGCGACCGGTCACTCATCGAAAAGCTCGTTGATGGCGTGTCGGCATTCGGTTCCAGCACCATTCCTGCGCTGTCCTCCAACGGCGCCAATCTGCGCTTTCTCACCTTCAAGCAGGCCGGTATCGAGTTCTACGGCCAGTCGCTCATCACCCAGGCTTCGCGCCTGCAGAATGAGGCCTCGGTCGTGGAAGCGCTGGTCGCGGGTGCCATGGACGCCATCAAGTTCGCCATGACCAACCCCGATGAGGCGCTCTCCATCTTTCTGAAGGCCAATGAAGAGGTGGCCATGACCGCCACGTCAAAGGAGTTTGTACGCATCGGTCTGGGGCTGTCCAACCTGCACAACTTCTGCCCGGAGGTCATCAACAACGGGTTTGGCTATGTCGACATGGGCAAGATCCGCACGCAGGCAGACCTGATCCTGAAGTACGCCGTCAGTGGCAATGTCACGCCACCGGATATCGACAAGCTCTTCACCAACCGGTTCGTAGGCAAACTCAAGCTCTCCGACGCCGAACAGGCGACGGTCAGAAAGAACATCGATCCGTTCCGCAAATACGTCAGCTGACATGTCCGAGGCGGCTTTCATTCAGCTTGACCAGGTCGGCAAGACCTATCGCACGCGAACGGGACCGGTTCACGCCGTTGCACAGGCCAGCTTCGACGTCCGACAAGGCGAGTTCGTATCGCTGCTGGGTCCCAGCGGATGCGGCAAGAGCACGCTCCTGATGATGGTCGCCGGCCTGGAGCAGCCCAGTGCCGGAGGCCTGCGCTTCAAGGGGCAATCCATTGAGGGACCGCGCAGCGACAACGGCATCATCTTCCAGGACGCCACGCTTCTGCCCTGGAAGTCGGTCATCGACAACGTACTGTTTCCAATCGACATCCTGAAGCGGCCGCGCGCCGACTACGAAGCGCGCGCCCTCGAGTTGATCGCACGGGTGGGCTTGCGCGGCTTCGAGCGCAAGAAGCCGCACGAACTGTCGGGCGGCATGCGGCAGCGCGTGGCGATCTGCCGCGCACTGATCCACGACCCGCCTGTGTTGCTCATGGACGAGCCTTTCAGCGCACTCGATGCAATCACTCGCGATCAGATGAACATCGTGCTTGCCGAAATGCTGGAAACCTACAACAAGACCGTTCTGTTTGTGACCCACAGCATTCGTGAAGCGGTGTATCTGTCGGATCGCGTACTGGTGATGAGCGGTCGCCCCTCAACCATCACGCTTGACCTCGCAATCGACTTTCCCCGCCCGCGCAGTCCCGACATCGAAGACGCCCCGCGTTTTCGGGAACTGGTCCGCGTGCTTCGCGAAAGCATCGAGCACGCCCATGAAGCCACGGCTGCCCAGCACTGATCCGGCCCATCACTGATGCCCCAAACCGTCAACAGCAACCAACTCGCCCGCCAGACGGGCGAGGTCACGGCGCCCGCATTTCGCAGCACCAGCGGGCGTGCCCTCTATCTGCCGCTTCTGGTGGCCGGCGGCGTGCTTCTCTTGTGGGAAATCGGCGTGCGGATCGCCGGCATTCCTTCAGTCATCCTGCCTTCGCCCACCGCCATCCTCGAACTGGTGCTGGACAAGCACGAGATCCTGCTTCGACACGCGATTCCGACCACCCTTGAATCGGCCGGCGGATTCCTGCTGGCATCGGCCGCCGGCATCCTGATCGCCATTCTGCTCACCTACTCGGAAATTGCCAGGCAGGCGCTGTTTCCAAACCTGGTGTTTTTCCAGCTGATTCCGAAAATCGCGCTCGCACCGCTCTTCATCATGTGGCTGGGCATCGGTTCGCAATCACGGCTGGCCTTTTCGGTGTTCATCAGTATTTTTCCGATCATCATCGCCACCACCGCCGGCCTGTCAGCCGCCGATCCCAATGCGGTTCGGCTCTGCCGTTCGCTCACCGCCAGCGAGTGGCAGATCTTCACCAACGTGCGCTTTCCAAGCGCCCTGCCCTACATCTTCAGCGGCATGAAAATCGGCATCACGCTGTCGATCATCGGCGTCATCATCGGCGAGTTCATCACCTCGCAGCGGGGCCTCGGCTACCTGATCATTTTCGCCACCTCGCGGGCGGACACGGTGGTGGCAATGGCTGCCATCGTTGTCCTCTGCGCAAGCGGCCTCCTGCTCTACGGTGCCGTCGCATTTGCTGAAAAACTCACCGACCGTCGCTACGGCGTACCGCGCGGCTGATTTCTCGAACGGAGACTCCACCTTGGATCTGCAACTCACCGGCAAGACCGTGCTGATCACGGGCGCCTCAAAAGGGATTGGCCTCGCGGCCGCCCGCGCTTTCGCAGCCGAAGGCTGCCACCTGCACCTCACCGCCCGAAGCGGCGATGCTCTGGCCCAGACCCGGGACGAGCTTCAGTCCCGGCACGGTGTGCGGGTGAGCGTACATGTGCTCGACATGGCTGACCACGACCGCCTGGGTCAGTTGGCCGCCGACTGTGCCGACACCGACATCCTGATCAACAACGCAGGCGAAATTCCTTCCGGGCCGATCGAGTCGCTCGATGAAGCAATCTGGAAACGCAGCTACGACGTGAAGCTCTTTGGCTACATGTTCCTCACCCGCCATCTCTACAAGCGTATGAAGGCGCGCGGCAGCGGCGTGATCCTGAACGATATCGGCAATTCCGGCGAAAACTGGGACGCCAACTATGTGGCGGGCAGTACCGCCAACGCAGCCCTGATGGCTTTTACCAAAGCGCTGGGCGGCGTAAGCCTCGACTACGGCGTGCGCGTGCTCGGCGTGAACCCCGGGCCGGTGGATACCGAGCGGATGATCAAGATCAACAAGCGGCGCGCCATCGATGTCTACGGCGACGAGTCAAAGTGGGACAGCCTCCACCAGCACTATCCCGGCCAACGGGCGGCGAGCGCCGAGGAAATCGCCGATCTGATGCTGTTTCTGTGTTCACCACGCGCAGGCTATGTGAGCGGCGCAATCGTCACGATCGACGGCGGCATTGCTGCCAAAGGCTCGATCATCAAGCCCAGGTTCGAACTCAAATGAACGCGCCCAACGCTCTGCGCGGATTCGATATCCGCAATCGTCACTTCGATACGCTCTTCAACACGCCAGGCCTGATGTGGCTGGGCCAGAACACCAATCACTTTCCGACGGCGCCTGAAGTCCGGCAAGCGATGCTGGACTCCATCGCTGCCGAGGAGTACCACGCCTACGCCCCACCTGCTGGCATGCAGGCGCTTCGCGAGGGCATTCTCGACGATGTCGGGCTGCCCGATCACAGCGTGATGGTGACCGATGGCGGCGTCGAGGCGCTCTACACGGTGTGTCGCAATCTGTGCCGGCCGGGCGATGAGTTCGTCACCACCGACCCGGGCTGGAAGTGGCCGATCCATTTCTCGCAGGCTGCCGGCGCGAAGGTGATCGAGATCCCCATCTACGACCCGGCGCGAAACTATCGCCTGCACGCCGATCAACTCGCCGCAGCCGTGACCGAGCGTACGCGCGCCATTTATCTGGTCGACCCGAACAATCCGCTAGGCATCTGTTACACCGATGCCGAGCTGAAGGCGTTCACCGACATCGCCCGCAAGGTGGGCGCCTATTTCATTCACGACACCACCTACCGGCACTTCGCGGATGCGCCCGCACTGGCCGCTCGTCACTATCCCGAACGCACGCTCACCATCTACAGCTTCTCGAAGTGGCTGGGACTCGCCGGGCTTCGGGTGGGGGCCATCATTTCCAACCCCGACCTGATCGAAGTCATGGCCTCTGCGCCGCCCAACAATCTGGGCTGCAATGTAATCTCGCAGCGCGCGGCGATCGCGGGTCTCGCCATCAAGTCGCGCTGGATGAAAGACATCGGGCCGCGTCAACGGCGCAATCAGGCGGTCATCAAAGCCGCGGCCGACCAGATCCCCGGTCTTCACATTCCGGTGTATCCCTCGCAGGCAAATTTCATCGTGCTCGAAGTGATCGAAGCCGGCATCACGCCCGAAGCATTGTGTATGGCCTATCGCGAGAAAAACATCATGATCCGGCAGGGTTCGTATCACACGCCGGCCTTCGGTCATCGGTTCGTCAAGATCAGCACCACAGTGCCCGAAGAGTGGGCCGACGCTCTTGCCGAGGCGCTTCCCGACATGGTCGCCAAGGCCAGAACCATCAAATCGGTTGAGGCGCTTTTTTAGCCGTCGCCCGGCCTTGCCTGACAGGAGATCCGCATGCCACGCATCACAACCACCGACGGCGTCCAGCTTCATGTCGAAGAAGCGGGACAGGGAACACCGATTGTATTTGTCCACGAGTTCGGCGGGGACCACCGCAGCTGGGAGCCTCAGCTGCGATATTTTTCGCGCACGCATCGCTGCATCACCTATGCTGCGCGCGGCTACCCGCCCTCCGACGTACCGGCTGATGTGAAAGCCTATTCGCAGATACGCGCGGTCGAGGACATTCTGGATGTGATGAACGCCATGAGCGTGGACCGCGCGCACGTGATCGGTCTATCGATGGGGGGCTTTGCAACGCTGCACTTCGGGCTCCATCACCCGGATCGCGCCCGTTCACTGGTGGTCGCGGGCGCAGGCTATGGCGCGGAAAAGCAGTACGAAGATTATTTTCGCGGCGTCTCGCTCGAAGTGGCGCGTCAGTTCGAGGCGCAGGGGGCAGAGCAGTTCGCCCGCACCTACTCGATCGGTGCCTCCAGGGTACAGTTTCAGAACAAGGACCCGCGCGGATGGGCCGAGTTTGCCCGCTGGCTGGGCGAGCACTCGTCTCTCGGTTCGGCCAACACCATGCGCGGCGTCCAGGCGCAGCGACCGTCCATCTACGATCTCAAGGATCGACTTGCGGCGATGCCGGTTCCGACGCTCGTGGTGGTCGGCGATGAGGACGACCATTGCATTCAGCCCGGCGTGTTCATGAAAAAAACCATTCCGGCCTGCGGGCTCCTGATTCTTCCCAAGACCGGACACACGCTCAACCTGGAGGAGCCCGATCATTTCAACCGGTTTACGCTCGAGTTCATGCACGCGGTCGAGGCGGGTCGTTGGACCCCGCGAGATCCGCGCGCGCTGCCCTCCGAGATCATGAAGACCAACTGACCCACGCCGCCCCACCATGGCACCCAGTCACGCGCCCAGCCAGGCGGTCAGCGAAGAGCGGCTGTGGAATCGTCATATGGAGATCGCACGTCATGGCGCCACCCCTCGCGGCGGGGTGAACAGGCAGGCACTGTCCGCCGAAGACATCGAGGCGCGGCGAACAATGATCGGCTGGGCCCGGGAAATCGGCTGCTCGGTGTTCGGTGACGAACTCGGCAATTTTTTCATCCGTCTGGAGGGCCGGCACCCCGGTCTCCCGCCAGTCCTGACCGGCTCGCATCTGGACAGCCAACCCACCGGCGGAAAATTTGACGGGGTGTACGGCGTTCTCGCTGGATTTGAGGTGTTGCAGGCAATTCAAGAGACCGGCCAGGTGCCGGACCGATCAATCGAGGTGGTGTCCTGGATGAACGAGGAGGGCTCGCGGTTCGCGCCCGGCATGATGGGATCGGCTGGTTTTGCTGGCGCTCGAAGCGTGGCCGAGATCGTCGCGGTGCATGACGCCCGACAGCAGTCGGTCGCCGAGTCACTTGCCGAACTTGCCCGGGCGTTTCCCGATGTGCCCTTGCGGCCGCTCTGCACCCCGGTTCACAGCTACATCGAGGCCCACATCGAGCAGGCGCCTGTCCTGGAAGCGCATGGGGTACCGATTGGTGTGGTCACCGGCATTCAGGGAAAGCGAACGTTCCGGGTCACGGTCACGGGCGAAGAGTCTCATGCGGGCACCACGCCGCATCGCAGACGGCGCGACGCCCTGCTCTCGGCCACCGGCATGGTGCAGGCGCTTGAGCGGCTGTGTTTCGACCCCCTCGACATCACCCGGTTTACCGTGGGCATGTTCCGTGTTGAACCGAATGCGCCGTCGGTGATTCCGGCGAAGGTCACTTTCTCGATCGATATTCGCCACGAGTCATCCGCGAGGCTGGTTGAACTGGGTGATGCGGTCGCACCACTCTGCCTGGCGCATGCCGGTCCTTGTGAAGCCCGGGTCGAAGAGCTCTCGACCGCCATGTCGCTTGAGTTCCCAGAGTCGATTCGCAGCGAAATCGAGGCGGCTGCAATCCGTCTTGGGCTCGGTCATATGCGGCTCCTGTCGGCTGCGGGGCACGACGCCCGTTACCTCAACGACCACTGCGAAACCGGCATGATCTTCGTCCCATGCCTGAAGGGCGTCAGTCACCACGAATCCGAGTCCGCCACGCCAGCCGATCTGGCCGCAGGCGCACGCGTCCTCGCCGAGGTGGTCTGGGCGCGCGCCAACGACGTCAACTGATCGATGGGGCTCGCGCATCGGTTTGCCTACCGAGCGCTGCGCCCGTTCCTGTTCTCGCTCGATGCCGAGCATGCGCACGAGCTCGTGATGTCGTGTCTGGCTCATGGATCCCCGCTCACCCGCAAACTGATCACGCAAGACCGGATCGACGATCCGGTGACCGTCGCGGGCCTGTCCTTTCCCAACCGCGTGGGGTTGGCGGCGGGTCTGGACAAAGAGGCGCGCGCCCTGCCCGCCCTGGCTGCGATGGGGTTTGGTTTCATTGAAGTCGGCAGCGTGGCGCCACGGGGCGAAGCGTGGTCGGCGCCCCCCAGGATCCATCGTCTGCCGCAGGCGAAGGCGCTCATCAACCGGATCGGTCTTCATCGCGGCGGCCTGGAACCACTCTGCGCCGCACTCGCGCAGTGTCCCTGGCCGCTTGATCCGCGAGCGCTTGTGCCGGTACGCCTGGGGGTGAACCTGGCCTGCAATGTGGCCACCCTCGCCAGCGAGGCAATCCGCGATTATTCGCTGGGGCTTGACGCAACCATCTCCTGGGCCGACTACTTCACGATCAATGTCTCGAACCCCAATGCGTCGAACCGGCATGTTCCCGACGCGCGCCCCGCTCTGGACCAGTGGCTCCAGGCGATCGACGAGGTACGAATCAACCTCGCCAGCCACACTGGCCGACGACCGCCCGTATTTCTGAAGATTTCGCCAGACCTGAGCGGGCCGGGCGTGGACACGCTCTGTGCGGCACTGCGCGCTCGCAGTGATAGAGTCGACACGGTCGGGCTGCGCTGGGGTGTCATCGTTGCCAACACCAGCGCCCGGCGCGACGCGGTCCACGGCCTTCACCGCGCAGACCTGCCCGGTGGGCTGTCGGGCGCACCGCTACGGGAACCCGTCAATCGACTGGTGGAGCAGATGCGAACGCAACTCGGCAAGGACATCGCCATCATTGGCACCGGCGGCATTCTGAGCGGCGACGATGCGCGCGCCCGAATCGCTGCGGGCGCTGATCTCGTCCAGCTCTACACCGGCCTCATCTATCGCGGGCCCGACCTGGTGCGCGAGGCCGCGTCCGCCCTCTGCTCCCGCCGATGACTGCAGCCGCACTTCGCCTGCTTGGGCAGCATGCGCGCTGGACGCTGCCCGTGGGCGTCTGCACCGGTGTTGTGTTCCCGGCGCTTGCCGAGGCTTTGCAGTCGCTGGTGTTGCCAGCCATGATCGGCATGATCACCGTGTCGCTCCTCAGGCTGGAGTGGAGCGCGCTGATGACCACGCTGCGACAGCCGGCCCAGCTCGGACGCGTCACGGTCTGGACCATGCTGATCTCGCCGGTGGCGGTGTGGCTTCTGGCGCGCGCAGGCCTGATCCCCGAAACCTTCACGGTGCTGTCGGTGCTGCAGGCTGCTTCTGCCCCCATTGGCTCGGCGGCCGCGTTTGCCCTGTTTCTCGGGATTCCCGGGCACCTCTCGATGGCAGGCACGGTGGTGATGACGCTGATGCTGCCGCTGACGCTGACAGCGACTGCGTCGATTCTGCTGCCGAGCTTTGGCATCGAGGTGGACCTTGGTCAGTTCTTTGTTCGGGTCACCTTGTCGGCGCTTGCTCCATTCGTCATCACCTGGCTCGTCAGACGGCTTGCAGGCGACGCGAGGCTGCGCGCAATCGATGCCGAACTTTCCGGACTGAATGTGGTGCTGCTGGTGCTCTTTGCGATCGCGATCATGAACGGGGTCACCCAGACCTTCCTTGAGCGGCCCGACTTTATTCTGGGGCTGTTTGCGTGGTCATGGTTCGCGGCGGTGTTCTGGCATGGCGTGGGTTATCTGCTGCTCCGGGCGAGGGGATTTGAGCAGGCGCTCTCATCGTCGTTGTTGATGGGCAATCGCAATCTGGGGCTCACCCTTGCCGTGACGGCCGGCACGGCGGGCGAGGCGTTTCAGATGTACGCAGGACTCGCCCAGATTCCGCTCTTTTGCGCGCCGCTGCTGCTATCCGGGGTGCTGCGCTTTCGGGAGCGTCGGCCGGGGCGGTAACCGTGCGGCGGATCGACTGGCTGCGCCGGCGCGTTCGCGCCGGTGCCCTCGGCGAGCAGACGCCGGGCGGAGGCGGACACAAACTCGCTCGCTCGCGCTCGCTCAAACATGTGTCCGCCTGGTGGGAAAGCGCATGCGCTTTC
>RFXC01000125.1 GCA_009921765.1 Betaproteobacteria bacterium
CGCCCGAGTCGGCAGCCGCAGTCCGCTGGATATTCTTCGACCAGGCCCAGAACCTGTCACCGGCCTCGCGCTCGAATCTGCCCAGCCCCGCTCCGATCGTGGCCGAGGCAAGCCTCTCCGCCGATGTTCGCCTGATCGGTATTCTGCTGGGGGACGTGGATGGGAGTTGGACGCCGGTTTGAGATGAAGGGCGAGCGTTCAGCGAGAAGGGCCCAGCCTGAATGACAAATTCCGCGCGACGTGATGCAGTCTCAGAATTTCAACGTCCTCGCCGCGCACGCGATAGATAGCAATGTAGTTTTTGTGAAGCACCAGTTCGCGGGTGCCAGGCACGCGGCCGGCGCGACCAATGCCGGGGTGCATCTGCAACTTGGTGACCGCGGCTTTTAGATCCAACACAAATCGGGTGGCCCCGATCGGGCTGTCGATGGCGATGAATTCAGCAATTTCGTCAATGGATCGCAGCGCCGTTATCGTCCATTTCAATCCCATGGATCAGGCGCCGTGCTTGGCAAACACCGCCTTAACTTGATCCTCCGTGGCGAACTCGCCGGCGTCGGCTTCCCGAATGCCTTCGTGGATGTCGCGAATCTGCCAGGACTCACGTTGCACGTAGTCGTTCAGCGCATCGATGGTGAGGTAGCTTTTGGTGCGTGCTGTCGCACTAGCCAGTGCTTCGATCTGGTTGTACAGATCTTCGGGCAGGCGCACGTTGAGGGTTTTGGCAACCATAGTGGCAACACATTGAATGACTTGTATTACAACGCATTATCCTCCGTGTTTCCGCCCTGTCAACATAGAGCGCCTTGTGGCTCAGCCGGCCGGATAGCCGTCCCGGTCGAAATTCAACCCTTCAACCCTCCGATCACCCCTTCAAGCGCCGCATCACACCCGAATCCGTACCGCTGAGTTTTCGCGCACCTCTTCGTTCGACTGATACGCGTCATACGCGCGCATCCAGTCATCAAGCACCGTGCCCAACGCCATCGCCTTGGCCAACCGTCGAAGGCGCGGCTGATTCAGCGCGGCAATGTCCAGATCGAAAGGCGGGCGGGTCAACCGGCTGCGATGTGAAGCACCGGATCGGTGCGGGCCCAGATGAGGTCGCGCAAGTCGTAAAGATCGCGAGGGGCATTCCGTTGCTCGGACAAAGCAGCGCCGATTTTCATGACCGCGAGCGCAGAGTTCGTGTACGTGACGACGGGAAATGGCGCCATCGCGATGGGCCACGGTCTCAATGGCAGAGAGCGCATAAGATTCTCTCGCTGGATGCCTTGCTTGCAATTCTTTAAAATGCAAGCAATCAAAGCATTTCGAGAATTTGAAATATGCCGTCGGTCACCGTCCGTAACCTGCCTGAAGAGGTCCATCGCGCCATTCGCGTTCGAGCTGCGCGCAATGGCTGCAGCCTTGAGGCTGAGATGCGCAACATTCTTGCGTCCGCCGTCATGCCGAAACAACGGGTCAAGCTCGGATCCCGACTTGCGGAGGTTGGACGAAAAATCAGGCTTACCGACGAGGAACTCGCAGTGCTGGAGAGTGCTCGCGACCGATCCGCAGCCCGGTTGGCAAGCTTCGAATGATTCTGCTGGACACAAACGTCGTGTCGGAGGCGATGCGGCTGAACCCCGACCAGCACGTGATCAACTGGATAGACGCGCAGCCACTGGAAACACTCTATCTGTCGTCAATTTCAGTCGCGGAGTTGCGCGCAGGGGTGGCGTTGCTGCCTCCAGGAAAGAGGCGGGCGGCCTTGCAGGGAGGTCTGGAGCGCGAAATCCTGCCTCTATTTACGGGCAGGGTATTGTCGTTTGACCTCCCGTGCACCCATCAGTACGCGGAACTTCTTGCGAAGGCTCGAAAACTTGGTCGTGCACTGGGTACTGCTGACGCGCTCGTTGCGGCAGTGGCCGGCGCGAACGCATTCAGCGTTGCCACGCGTGACGTGCTCCCTTTTCGTGGCGTTGGCCTAAACGTTATAAACCCGTGGGAGGGTTAGGCGCGTTCGCTATCGAGATTCGCACCGTTCTCGGGAAAATTGCTTACACGCCCACCCAGAAAAGCAAAAGGCCACTCCGAAGAGTGGCCTAAGTGCCTGATCTATATGGCGCGCCCGGCAGGATTCGAACCCACGACCCCCTGGTTCGTAGCCAGGTACTCTATCCAACTGAGCTACGGGCGCAAGCCTTGAAGTATAGCAGGAGTTGGTCGGGTCAGTGGTCGGCGGCCGCCGCGCCCACCCGTGCGCGGATGGCAATCCGCATCAGCTCGGCCATTGAGCGGGCGAGCAGCTTCTCCATGATGTTTGAGCGATGCGCCTCGACCGTCTTGATGCTGATCCCCAGATCATCAGCAATCTGCTTGTTCAGTCGCCCAGCGACCACCCGCTCGAGCACCTGGCGCTCGCGGGACGTCAGCCGCTCCATGCGCTCTTCCAGTTCCTTCGCGTCGAGCGCGAGGCGGTGCGAGTCGGCGGCCCGCGCCAGGCACTCGCGAACCAGTGCACAAAGGCGCTCGTCGCTGAAGGGCTTTTGCAGAAAATCGGCTGCGCCCTTTTTCATGGTGTCCACAGCCATCGGCACGTCGCCGTGACCGGTCACGAAAATGACGGGCATGGTGGAGCCACGGCGGAGCATTTCATCCTGCAACGCAAGCCCCGAGAGCCCCGGCATCCGCACATCAAGCACCAGGCAACCCACCGGCTCGCGCAGCGCGTTGGCGGCCAGAAACGCCTCGGCGCTCTCAAAACAGCGCACCTCGAAGCCGTTCGCCTCGAGCAACCAGCGCATGGAATCGCGCACCGCTTCATCATCGTCAACGACATGAACCATCCCGGGGAGGGCGGCTGAGCCATCAGAAGTTCGGCAATCGGCCATGCTGTTTGCGTTCATCGCGTACTCCTCGCGTTCAGGCCGCCTGCGTGAGGCGCACGGGTTCGGCCACCGGAACGGTAAAGCGGAACCGCGAACCACCGTCGTCGGGCCGCTCGGCCCACAACTGCCCCTGGTGCGACTCCACAATCGAGCGGCAGATGTTCAGTCCGATCCCCATGCCTTCGGTCTTGGTGGTGAAGAACGGCTCGAACAATCGCCCCTGCAAGTCTTCGCGTATGCCGGGCCCGCGGTCGCTCACGCTGAATTCAATTGCCGAATCGACCGCGCTCACGCGCAGCGTGACAACCCGCTGATGGCCAGGTGCCAGATCGCGCATCGCTTCGATCGAGTTTTTCAGCAGATTGATGAGGACCTGCTGCAACAGGATAGGGTCGGCATGCAGGGGCGGGAGCTCGCGGCCGATGTCGGTCTGGATGCGCACGCGCTGTCGGGCGGCTTCGATCTGAACCAGCCCAACCGCCTCGGCGGCAATATCCCTGGCCGAGCAGATGCGGCGTTCGGGTTCGCTGCGCTTCACAAAATTGCGAATTCGCCGGATCACTTCGCCCGCGCGCTCGGCCTGCGCCGACGTCTTCTGCAGCGCATCGAGCAACAGTTCCGGGTCGGCGCTGTGCCCCTTTGCCGTCATGCCACGGATGCGCGCGCTCAGTCCCATGCAGTAATTCGAAATGGCGGTGAGCGGCTGATTGAGCTCATGCGCGAGCGAGGAAGCCATCTCGCCCATGGTGACCAGACGCGAGTTGTGCTGCAGCTTGAGCTCCTGACGGTGGAGCTGTTCATCGGCTTCCCGACGCGCGGTAATGTCGGTGGCCACCAGCATCTGCACCAATCGACCATCGACCCAGCGAATGTCACGTGCGCGCAGTTCGAACCAGCGCCCCATGTACATCCGGTTGGCAAACAGCAGTTCGCCCGCGTCACCGAGCGAGACATCGGGGGTGGCGTCCGGCTGCGGCTGCGCAACGACCGAGACGGCAGCGTCCAGTTCTTCGAGCACGGTGGTGAAACGCTCGTGGGCGGCCGCGAGCGCCGCCCGGATTCTCAGTGGCTCGGTGATGTCGGTGACCGAAGTCATCCAGCCTGTGTGGCGGCCGTCGCGGTCGATCAGCGGCGAGACATACATCTTTGCGTCAATCACTCTGCCGTTACGCCGCTGCAGCTTCACCTCAAAACCGTTTCTAGGGGTGGCGCCCTTCAACAGCCGGTCGAGTTGCGCCATCTGCAAGGCGTCGTCACCCGCGGGCCAGTAAGAGAACGGCGGCACCGCACCAACCAGTTCGCTCTCGGTCTGGCCCACCATGTCGCAAAAAGCGCGGTTCACATAAGTGATCCGCCCCGTGAGGTCGAACGCCCGC
This sequence comes from Betaproteobacteria bacterium, assembly GCA_009921765.1. Next base: position 4,250 of record RFXC01000125.1, read on the forward strand.
ATGCCGGTGAGCAGCGAGTCCTCCATTGCCTGGCGGAACGCGGTTTCGGCTGCAAGCGCTGCCTCGGCCCGGCGGCGCGAGGTGGTGTCGCGCGCAATGGCATACAGCATGGTCTGCGATTGCGGGTCGCGGCGAACCGACCACTCCAGCCAGCGCCACGCGTCGACGCCGCTACCGCGATCCGTGGCGGGCATGAAACGCGCCTCGAAGCTCGTGGCGACCTGCCCTGGTCGCGCGACGGAAGCAATGGCCTGCGCCACCTGCTGCTGATCGTCGGGGTGCGCGCGCTCGATGATGTTGGCTGCACCGCGCTCAGGCGCGAAGAACTGCTCGAAAGCGGGATTGCCGCGGATGAGCGCACCGTCGCGCCCGAGCACGCAGAGGGGATCCGGCGACAAGGTAAACAGCCGGTCGCGTTCGAGTTCGGCGCTCAGGCGACGCCTTGCGTGACGCCCAAGCAGCAGCAAAATCATGAGCATGGCCACGGTGAGCCCCACCACGGCGAGTTGCAGTGGGTGCTCGAGCAGCGTGTCGCCCTTGCCCGACTGGGTCCAGTGAACAGCACCCAGAAATACCGCCATCAGAATGACAAAGCCACCCATGGTGATGCCGTGGGTGATCGTGAACCAGCGGATTGCGCGAAGCGTGGCGGCGGATTCTGCTGAACGAGGCATGGGCGGCCAGGGGCGGTAGTTTGCGGCAGGCCTAGGCGATTGCCGCAGGGGTCGGAGCCGATGAGCAGTTCGAAAGTGTAGAGAGACGCGGGCGCTCCGTCTAACTGGTGCAGCCGATGAAGGGTTGAAATATCACATAGTGAAATAACATTGCGAATAATGAAAATTTCGCTTGCCCTTTCGGGCGCGGGTTTCTAGAATCCCGCCCATTCCCACCGGCTGCGGCCTATCCGCCGCTGTGCCATTCAGGAGACTCGAATGTCCGCCGTCCCCAGCCAGCTGCCTGCCGCCAACGACCCCGTTGATTCCGATCCGCTCGAAACCCGGGAGTGGCTCGATGCACTCGAGGCGGTGATTGATCGGGAAGGCCCTGAGCGTGCTCACTATCTGCTTGAGCAGATGATCGAGACGTCGCGCCGGAGCGGGGCCCATATCCCATTCTCTGCCAATACCGCCTACGTCAACACCATCCCCACGCAGCTCGAAGCGCGCTCGCCCGGTAACGCGGAATTCGAGGAGCGCATCCGCTCCTACGTGCGCTGGAACGCCATGGCCATGGTGGTTCGCGCCAACCGTCACAACCCGCCTGATGGTGGCGACCTGGGGGGCCATATCGCTTCCTTCGCATCGCTCGCCACCATGATCGGTGCGGGCATGAACCACTTCTGGCACGCACCCAGTGCGGATCACGGCGGGGATCTGGTTTATTTCCAGGGCCATGTGGCGCCTGGCATCTACGGGCGCGCATTCGTGGAGGGGCGCCTGTCCGAGGCGCAGCTCGAGCGTTTTCGCCAGGAGGTCGACGGGCAGGGGCTGTCGTCCTACCCGCATCCGAAGCTCATGCCCGATTTCTGGCAGTTCCCCACGGTCTCCATGGGGCTCGGGCCATTGATGGCCATTTACCAGGCGCGGTTTCTGAAGTACCTGCACGCGCGCGGCATTGCCGACACCAGCAAGAGGAAGGTCTGGGTCTTCTGCGGCGATGGCGAGATGGACGAGCCCGAATCGTTGGGTGCCATCGGACTCGCGGCGCGTGAAAAGCTCGACAACCTGATCTTCGTCATCAATTGCAACCTGCAGCGGCTCGATGGTCCGGTGCGGGGCAACGGCAAGATCATTCAGGAGCTTGAAGGCGAGTTCCGGGGATCTGGCTGGAATGTTCTCAAGCTGATCTGGGGTTCGTACTGGGATCCGCTGCTTGCGCGCGACCGCGAGGGCATCCTGCGCCGCATCATGGAAGAAACCGTGGATGGCGAGTACCAGGCGTTCAAGGCGAACGATGGCGCGTTTGTCCGCAAGCATTTCTTCGGCAAACACCCGAAGCTGCTCGAAATGGTGTCGCGCATGACCGATGACGACATCTGGCGCCTGAACCGGGGCGGCCACGACCCGCACAAGGTGTATGCGGCGTTCCACGCAGCGGTCAATCACCCGGGGCAGCCCACCGTCATTCTTGCGAAAACCGTAAAGGGCTACGGCATGGGACGCGCAGGGGAGGCGAAGAACCCCACGCACCAGTTGAAGAAACTGGACGCCGATACCATCCGCGAGTTTCGCGACCGGTTCAACATCCCTATCCCGGACGACAAGGTCGACGAGCTGCCGTTCTATCGGCCCTCTGATGACGCGCCCGAGATGCAATACATGCATGAGCGCCGGCGGGAACTGGGTGGTTATCTGCCCCAGCGGCGCCGCCAGGCCGATGAGCAATTGACAGTGCCAGGGCTTGACGCCCTTCAGGCGGTGCTCGAGCCCACGGCGGAAGGCCGCGAAATTTCCACCACCCAGGCCTTTGTGCGGATACTCACCGCGCTTACCCGCGACAAATCGATCGGTTCACGCGTGGTCCCCATCGTGCCCGATGAGGCCCGCACCTTCGGCATGGAGGGGATGTTCCGACAACTGGGCATCTACGCGCCCGAGGGCCAGAAATACACACCGGTCGACAAAGACCAGGTGATGTATTACCGCGAAGACAAATCGGGCCAGATTCTCGAGGAAGGCATCAACGAGGCGGGGGCGTTCAGTTCGTGGATTTCAGCTGCCACGTCCTACTCAACCAACAACCGGGTGATGATCCCCTTCTACATCTATTACTCGATGTTCGGTTTTCAGCGGATCGGCGATCTGGCCTGGGCCGCAGGTGACATGCAGGCGCGTGGCTTCCTCCTGGGTGGCACGTCAGGGCGCACAACGCTCAATGGCGAGGGGCTGCAGCATGAAGACGGGCATAGCCACATCCTGTCATCCACCATTCCCAACTGCGTGTCCTACGATCCCACCTACGCGCATGAGCTTGCGGTGATCATTCAGGACGGTCTGCGCCGTATGGTGGGCGAGCAGCAGAACGTCTTCTATTACCTCACCGTGATGAACGAGAACTACGCGCATCCGGGCCTTCGCAAGGGCGATGAGGACGGCATCATTCGGGGCGCCTACCTGCTGCGACCCGGTCGCGCGAAGGCCGATCACCGCGTGCAGCTCATGGGGTCGGGCACCATTCTTCGCGAGGTGCTGGCAGCTGCCGAGATGCTGGAGAACGATTGGGGTGTCGCGGGCGATGTGTTCAGTGTCACGAGCTTCACCGAGTTGCGTCGTGACGGGCTGGACGCCGATCGCTGGAATCTGCTCCATCCCACCGAGAAGAAACCCCGCAAGGCCTACATCACACAGCTGCTTGAGAAAACGACAGGGCCCATCGTGGCCTCCACCGACTACATGAAGCTCTTCGCCGATCAGATCCGGCCGTTCATGCCCAAGGGGCGCGATTTCCGCGTGCTTGGCACCGATGGCTTTGGACGGTCGGACTTCCGTGCCCGGCTGCGCGAACACTTTGAGGTGGATCGCCGCTTTGTGGTGCTGGCGGCGCTGCGAGCGCTTGCCGATGAAGGCAGCATCCCCATGAAGAAGGTGGCCGAGGCGCTCACGAAATACGGCATCGATCCCGACAAGGTCAACCCGCACGTTGCCTGAGGCAACCTCCCGACACCGGAAGCGAGTTCACGATGAGTCAGTCCATTGAAGTGCAGGTTCCCGATATCGGCGATTTTGCCGAGGTCGAGGTCATCGAGATTCTGGTCAAGCCCGGCGACACGATCGCGCTCGAGCAATCGCTCATCACCGTTGAGTCCGACAAGGCCTCGATGGAGATTCCAAGCGCGGCAGCGGGGGTGGTCCGCGAGATCAGGGTGAAGCTGGGCGACAAGGTGGCGAAGGGGAGCGTGGTGCTCACTGTCGAGCCGGTGAGCGCGTCGGCTGCCGCGGTGGCTGCGCCGGCGACAGCCGCTCCGGCCGCCGCGCTTGCGCCGGCTGCGGTGGCCGCCACGCCCGCGCCGGCCCCGGCGGTTGCGTCACCTCCGCCGCCGGTCGCGCCCGCGCAATCTGCTGCCACGGTTGCCGAGTCGCCCTCGGTTGCGCCGCGCACGCCGCCGGTGCCTGCCGATCCCGATGACGGTGCGCATATCGTGAAGCCCCATGCCTCACCCTCGGTGCGGCGCTTCGCCCGCGAGCTCGGGGTGGATCTCTCTCAGGTGAGGGGCACAGGCCCCAAGCAGCGCATTCTTCAGTCTGACGTTCAGGCCTACGTCAAGGCATTGGTCGCGCAAAGCAGTGCGGCGCCAGCGGCCTCTGCTGCGGCGACCGATGGTGGGGCTGCGCTTGGCCTCATCCCCTGGCCCAAGGTGGATTTCGCAAAGTTCGGTCCGATCGAGCGTCAGGCGCGGCCGCGGATCAAGAAGCTGTCTGCGGCCAATTTGCACCGCAACTGGGTGATGATCCCGCACGTCACCAACCATGATGACGCTGACATCACCGAACTGGAAGCCTTTCGCGTGAAGCTCAATGAGGAGCAGGGCAAGGGCGGCACCAAGGTCACCATGCTCGCCTTCCTCATCAAGGCCTGCGTCACGGTGCTCAAGCGCTTTCCGGAGTTCAATGCCTCGCTGGAGGGCGATGAACTGGTGCTGAAGAACTACTGGCACATCGGTTTTGCGGCCGACACGCCCAACGGTCTGGTCGTTCCCGTGATCCGCGACGCCGACAAAAAGGGCATCCTGCAGATTGCCCGTGAAACCTCCGAGCTCGCAGCCAAGGCGCGCGAGGGCAAGCTTGCGCCTGCCGACATGCAAGGGGGCACATTCTCCATTTCCAGCCTGGGTGGCATCGGCGGCACCTATTTCACGCCCATCATCAACGCCCCCGAGGTCGCCATTCTTGGCGTGTGCCGCTCGCAGACGCGGCCGGTATGGAACGGCGCGGCGTTTGAACCGCGTCTCATGCTGCCGCTGTCGCTCTCCTGGGACCACCGGGTGATTGACGGCGCGTCGGCGGCCCGATTCAACGTTGCGCTTGCGCAGCTGCTCGCCGATTTTCGGCGTGTCATGCTCTGAAGCCGGAGAACAGCATGAGCCAGGCGCTCGACATCAAGGTGCCCGATATTGGTGACTTCAAGGACGTTGAGGTCATTGAAATTCTGGTGAAACCCGGCGACACGGTGGCGGCTGAGCAAAGCCTGATCACTGTCGAGTCTGACAAGGCTTCGATGGAAATTCCGTCGCCGATGGCGGGCGTCGTACGCGAATTGCGGGTGAAGCTTGGCGACCGGATCTCCACGGGCTCGCCCCTTGCGCTTATCGAGCCGGCGGCTGGCGCAGCGGCCGGAGGTGGTTCACCAACGGCAGCGCCGGGCGCATCCCCGGCGGTGTCGGCTGCGCCGGCGCCGCAGCCGGCCGCTGGGCCGGCCGCCGGGCCGGCCGCAGCGACAGCGGCCCCCGCGCCGGCCGCGCCTGCCCCAGCGCCCGCTGCGCGCGCACCGGCCATTGGCGCGCCGGCCGCAGGCCCCGCCTACACCGGACTGGTGGATCGCACCTGCCGCATGGTCGTGCTCGGTGCAGGCCCGGGCGGCTACTCCGCAGCATTCCGCGCCGCCGACCTCGGCCTTGATACCGTATTGGTCGAGCGCTACGGAACGTTGGGCGGCGTTTGCCTGAACGTTGGCTGCATTCCATCGAAGGCGCTCCTCCATGTTGCGGCGGTCATCGACGAAACCGCGCACTTTGAAAAGCTGGGTGTGAGTTTCGGCAAGCCCGCGATCAACATCGACAAGTTGCGCGCGCACAAGCAATCGGTGATCGGCAAGCTCACGGGTGGGCTGGCCGGCATGGCGCGCGCCCGCAAGGTGGACGTCGTTCGCGGCATTGGCCGTTTTCTCGACGCCAACCATCTGGAAGTGGACGGTACCGAGGGCGAGGGCCGCGCGGCAAACGGCCAGAAAACAGTGATCCGGTTTGAACAGGCCATCATCGCGGCTGGCTCAAGCGTGGTGAAGCTGCCGTTCCTGCCCGACGACCCACGCATTGTCGATTCCACCGGCGCGCTCGAATTGCGCGCGGTGCCCAAGCGCATGCTGGTGATTGGTGGCGGCATCATCGGCCTTGAAATGGCCACCGTCTATTCCACCCTTGGCGCGCGCATTGAAGTGGTCGAGATGCTCGATGGCCTGATGGCAGGCGCCGACCGCGATCTGGTCAAGGTCTGGCAGAAATACAACGAGCCCCGCTTTGACAAGCTGATGTTGCGAACCAAGACCGTTCGGGTCGAGGCCGAGGCCGCAGGCATCCGTGTCTGGTTCGAGGGCGACAACGCGCCTGCCGAGCCGCAGCTCTATGACATGGTGCTGTCCGCCGTCGGCCGCAGCCCCAACGGGCGCCAGATCGCCGCCGACCGGGCAGGGGTCACCGTCAATGATCGGGGCTTCATCCCCGTTGACTCGCAGATGCGCACTAGCGCGCCGCACATCTTCGCCATCGGCGATATCGTCGGTCAACCCATGCTTGCCCACAAGGCCGTGCACGAAGGGCATGTCGCGGCCGAAGCCGCTGCCGGCCAGAAGAGCCACTTCGATGCCCGGGTCATCCCGTCGGTGGCCTACACTGATCCCGAGGTGGCCTGGGTCGGGCTCACCGAAGAAGATGCCAAAAGGCAGGGAATCAAGGTTGGCAAGGCGGTATTTCCCTGGGCAGCCTCCGGGCGCGCCATTGCCAACGGCCGCGACGAGGGCTTCACCAAACTGCTGTTTGATGAAGAGACGCATCGTTGCGTAGGCGGCGGCATCGTGGGCACCCACGCGGGCGACATGATCGGCGAAGTGGCGCTTGCCATCGAGATGGGCGCCGATCCGGTGGATATCGGGCGAACCATTCATCCGCACCCAACACTCGGCGAATCCATCGGCATGGCCGCCGAGGTGTACGAGGGCGTCTGCACCGATTTGCCGCCAGCAAGGAAGCGCTGAGCACTACCCTGCATGCCACATGCCCGGGTCTCCATCCTGGCGGTGGCAAAGCCTGCGCTTCGTTCCCGTCCCCCAGGATTGTCGACATCGCCTGGCTGCCTCGGGATAGAATCAGAAAATGGAACGGGCGAAAGCTGAGATCACCCGTCGATCCATCAGTGCTCAACTCAACTCATCGGAGACAGCCGAATGGAACGTCGTTCATTCGTCAAACATGCAGGCGTGGCTGGCATTCTGGCCGCGGGCACTGCACCTGCGGTCCAAGCGCAGCAATCAATCCGCTGGCGGATTACCTCCAGTTTTCCAAAGTCGCTGGACACGCTCTATGGTGCAGCCGAGGTGTTTGCCAAGCAGGTGACATCTGCCTCGGGTGGGCGCCTCACCGTTACCGCGCATCCGCCGGGTGAACTCGTTCCCGCTTTCGGTGTGGTCGATGCCGTGCAGAAAGGCACGGTAGAGGGTGGGCACACGGCCCCCTACTACTTCTTCGGGAAAGATGAAACCTTCGCGCTCGACTGCGCCGTTCCGTTTGGCATGAACTCGCGCCAGATGACTGCCTGGATGTACCACGGCAACGGACTGAAGCTCACGCGCGACTTCTATCGTCAATACGACATCGTCAATTTCCCGGCTGGCAACACCGGCGTGCAGATGGGGGGCTGGTATCGCAAGGAAATCAAGAGCGTCGAAGATCTCAAGGGCCTCAAGTTCCGTGTGGGTGGATTTGCCGGCCGTGTGCTCGAGCGCCTGGGCGTGGTGCCCCAGAACATCCCTGGCGGCGAAATCTATCCGGCCCTGGAAAAAGGCACGATCGATGCTGCAGAGTGGGTGGGGCCCTATGATGATCTGAAGCTTGGCTTCTACAAGGTGGCCAAGAACTACTACTACCCGGGCTTCTGGGAAGGTGGTCCGCAGCTGTCCATCTACCTGAATGCCAAGACCTGGGAGGCGCTGCCCGCCGACCTCAAGGCCATCGTGGAGGCGGCTGCGTCACACGCCCACGTCGATATGCAGGCCCGCTACGACGCGCTCAACCCGCAGGCGCTGCGCAAGCTCATCGCCGAAGGTACCCGCGTTGCCGCCCTCCCGCGCGACGTGCTGCAGGCGTCGTTCAAGGCCGCGCACGACGTGTACGCGGAGGTGTCGGCCAAGAATCAGAACTGGGCCAAGATGTGGGCCGACTATTCGCGCTTCCGCGGCGAGCAGTATCAGTGGTTCAACTACGCTGAGCGCTCATACGACAATTTCATGTTCTCGCAGAAGCTGTAAGCGACCTGCTCTGGCGTCGCGCTTGCGCGGCGCGATGCGCGGAAACAGAAACGGGCCCGTCAGGGCCCGTTTCTGTTTGTGGCGAGGTCGGAAGGCTGGTCGCACCACGCCCGCCAACGGGCCTGGTCAGGGCTATTTCGGCTTGTCCGGGTCGTCGCTTGGA
>RFXC01000126.1 GCA_009921765.1 Betaproteobacteria bacterium
TTGCTGGACTGGCTCGTGCAATCGAGCCACTGCCACGTTTTCGGAAAGGGGCGATCCAGCTAGCGCTGCGAGGCGCTATCGGCGGTGGTGCGCGAGCCTCTAACCCGCCGACACTTCAGGTCCGTCGTACCGCTCGGCGGGAATATAGTCACCCGTTGAGAGCCGCGACGTCCATGCTTCGATAATGCTGCGGTACCGCGCCTCAATATCGGCGCGCATGTGAAGGCGAACGAATTCTCGATGAGCGGCGCCATAGACGCGGTGCGTCGCACCCTGCCAGCGACCACCCAGCCAGTCGCTGATCACCGCGTCGATGCAGGCGCCCGAATCGGCAATGGCTGACGCAATGAAGACCTCCGGGTCGCGCGCGACCCAGTCAAGCACATTACCGACCTGCGCAATGCCAAACTCGCGGCAGGCTCGTGAAACCCCAGGCCGACCGCCATCAATCATGGCGAACACGACGTCGGCGCCTTCCTCGTGGTGACGACGCATGAGGGCATAGGCGAGGTCTGGTGCGTGCTGGTGCCCGCAGAAACCCGTCACAAACCGGCATTCGCGACCGGCAGCGCGCACGCCGTCGGCAAATGCAGCACGCCCCTTCAGACCGGGACGCACTTTTTCGCCCGAAAGATGGGCCACGATACCGGTACGTGAATGAAGCGCTGCCAATACACCCCCGAGAAAGGCAGAGTGTTCCTGGAGAACCTCGTAGCTTGCACAGTTGGGCGCAAGCCAGCCTCCCTGTGTGATGGCAAACGCAATCTCCGGATGGGCAGGCGCGACGCGACTCACCGGCTCATCGCCCTGGCCACCATGGGCAACCACCAGGTCCCACCCTTCCCCGCAGAGCCGGTTCAGCGCCGCAGCTCGCGCATCGGGCTCCCGGGGTTCGATCCATACCGTGCGAATGAGATGTTCCGGCGATTGAAGACGCGCCCGCTCCGCCCCCGCAGCGCCCGACTCATTGAAACTGCCCTGGCCTTCTGGACCGAACAGCACCACCAGAATGCGCTTGCCGCTCAAAGTGTCGCCCCTGATTCACGCACCACTGGCGCCCAGCGCTGCCATTGTGCGCGAATGAATTCGGTGAATTGAGGTGGTGTCTTTCGCCCCAGGACGAAGCCCTGCGCATCAAGCTTTTCGCGCACCTCTGACCGCGTCAGCGTCATGTTCACTGCATCGGCAATCTTCGCTGCAACGGATTCCGGAATTCCGGCCGGCGCCGATATGCCCACAAAGTTCTCTGCCACCAGATCGGGAAAGCCAAGTTCAACCACCGTAGGGACATCGGGCGCCGCAGCCACTCGCTCCTGCGAGGTGAGCGCGAGCAGCCGAAGCTTGCCGGACTTCATGAGCGGGATGTTCTGGGGCAGCGCGTCGACGGCCATCGGCAATTGTCCGCCCAGGAGATCCGTGCGCATGGGTCCCGCACCCTTGTAAGGCACATGCAGGAGCCGGATGCCCGCCTGTTTGGCAAGCAATTCGCCGACGATATGGCCGACCGAAGCGGCTCCGCCACTGCCAAACGGAACCGGGTCCTTTTGCTGGCGAGCCCAGGCAATGAACTCGCCAAGCGTGGCAGCCGGTACCGACGGATTCACCACCAACACCGTCGGCACCGCCCCCACATAAGCCAGATGCGCGAAGCTCTTGAGAGGGTCGTAGCTGGGTTTGGCCATGAGGGCGGGCGAGATCGACATCGGGGCCGAGTTCGAGGCAAGAAGCGTATAGCCATCGGCGCGAGCCTGCGCGACCGCTGCCGCACCGATGGTTGCACCGGCGCCTGGCCGATTCTCAACGATCACCGGTTGACCGAGGATTTCCGCAAGCGCCGGCGCCATCTGACGCGCCACGATGTCGCTCGCACCACCCGGTGGAAAGGTGACGATGATGCGGATGGGCTGCGAGGGCCAGGCTGCCGGCGGGATCTGCGCCACGACACGGCTGGGCCACGACGCAAGGGGCGCAAGCGCCAGCGCTACGGCCAACGCGCGGCGGGATGAGCGATCGTCTGACATGGGACAGATTCCTGTTCAACGCTTCGCGACGCTGGAAGCTGCTCAAGTGTACCGCTGTCAACGCAGCGGACCGCATCAGGCACGAGAGGGACCGATCACGCCGCGCTTTGAAGCCGCGCGGACATCGGCGACGGCCGGTGCCATGGACGAACCCATCGGGAAATTCACCGGAATTGACGGAAATCGGCGAAACCGGTTAAATATGGGAAACTTTCCCATATTTAAAACAATCCACCGAAAGGGACCTGAGACATGACTTCACTGGATTTTTCACGATTTGGCCGTTTTGGATCCGCGGGGCGGCTGTTCACGGTCGCAGTCTCGACACTCAGCCTTGTTGCTTGCGGCAGCGGGGGAGGCAGCGCCGCGCCGGGACAGCCTATCGAGGCAGCAACCGCACTCTCCGTATCGACCCTCCTCTTTGAGGAGAAGGCGCTGTCAGCCAGCGGGCAACAGGCCTGCGCCTCCTGCCACGCGAGCGAAACCGCGCACGCTGACCCTGCCGGAACCACTCTCCCGGTAGGGGGCGCTGCGCTGAATCGACAAGGATCGCGCAGCAGTCCGTCAATGCTTTATCTCGAGAGCAATGGTCCCTTTCGGTTCGCATCCGATGGCGAACCGAAAGGGGGATTCACCTGGGATGGCCGCGCAAACACGCGCGCCGATCAGGCGGGCGGGCCGCTGCTTGACGCCGCGGAAATGGATAACGCCAGCATCGCGGAAGTTGCTGGTCGCGTACGCAAGCTGAGTTACTACGCCGATTTCCGCGCCGTATTCGGGCTTGGCGTCGATGCAGGGGATCTGCAAATCTTCGACACCCTTCGCCTGGCACTGGAGCAATACCAGAAGCTTGATTCCGACTATCTGCTCTTTAACAGCCGCTATGACCGCTGGATGGACGGAAGCGGCACCCTCAACGAACAGGAGTTGCGCGGGCTTGCCATCTTTGAAAACCCCGCTCGCGGCAATTGTGCAAGCTGTCACCCTAGCCGGCCAGCAAGCGATGGCGCGCGGCCGGTGTTCACAACCTTCGGCTACGCTGCCCTCGGGGTGCCTCGCAATCAGGGCATCGCGGCCAACGCCGATCCCACGTTTTTTGATATGGGGCTGTGCGGCCCCAAGCGTACCGACTTGGCAGCGCGAACCGACCTGTGCGGGAAATTCAAGATCCCCACCCTCAGAAACATCGAACTGACCGGGCCCTACTTCCACAATGGCGCAGTTGCAACCCTCGAACAGGCGGTCGCCTTTTACGCCACCCGGGATATCGATCCCCAACGCTGGTATCCGCTTGTGGGAGGCAACGTGGACCGATTCAACGATCTGCCCGTGAACCTTCGCGGCAACGTCATTCAGAGCGCGCCATTCGGGCTCCAGCCCGGTGCCCCGCCACGCCTGAGCGCGGCAGACGCCGCCGATCTGGTTGCCTTTCTGCGCACCCTGACTGACGATCAAACAGCGCCCCAAGCTTCGGCCAAAGTCGCCACACGCTAGTGCCTGCCCACGTGCCCAGGCCGCGCCGCCGCGTGGGACTACTCACGTGTGGTGGGCTTGCTTCCGTGGCCGGCCGACCTGAACAGATTGCGAAGCCTGCGCCCTTTCGCATCGCGATAGACATCAAAGTCGCGATCAAGCGTGACGACGTGTTCGATGCCCAGACGCGCAGCAGCCTCGGCAATCGACGCGTCGGCCAGATCAAGCGGCAGGCTTGCAAAACGCCGGCAGATGGTCAGGACACTGTCGAGTGACCCCGCTGGCGGCGCGTCGATCTGAAGCGCGCCGCGATGCGCCCATTGCAGAAAATCGAGCGCCGCGTCGTTGTGAACCCGGCGCGCGAGAAGCGCACAAACCTCGGTGAGCACCGGCCAGGTGCCATGCAGCCGAACATGCTGGTTGCCCTCGAGCCAGGCCATGACAGCGGGATGCCAGCGATCCGTGCGGTTGAACAGCGCGATCAACGGACCGCTGTCGACCAGCGCCTGGCGTGGCGGGCGTGCGCGGAACCAGCGCGGATCGGGTTCGGCAACAGCCAGACGGGGGCGTCCGCTCATGCGCCGCGCCCAGCCTGTCGCTCGTCCCAGATTTCGGCGAGTTCCTGCTTGCGGTTCGACGCCAGCCCTGCGGGCCCTGCGTGACGCCCGAAGACCGCCTGACCGAGCGCCCAGGGCGAGTCGAGTTCGGGTTGCCGGGCCAGATAGGCGCTGAGCGCATCACGCATGATTTCGCTGATCGAACGCCCTTCCTGTTCACAACGCTGGCGAAGCGCGGCTTCTAGGGATTCAGGAAGTTTGACAGTGGTGGTCATGACAAACCTTTTTGGAATAAAAAATATATTACCATTCCCGTGCTTCTTGAGAGAGCGCACGCCGCTTTCCTGCTATCCCTGTGTGATGGCAAACGCAATATCCGGATGGACTCGCACACGCCGGAAATCTGGTTCAATTCGGTGAGTGTCTGCCCGTCGCCTCTCACCGCGCAGACGTCGTGCCCCACTTTCACGCCTTTACGAGTCCACCATGCCGCAGTCGCTCAACGTCGTCCTGTGTTCACGCCATTCGTCTCAACTGGCGCAGCTTCAACTCACCACTGCCGTCATCGCCGGCTGGACCGGTCGCGACCAGGCGGCTGTTGAAAAACATATCCGGGAACTTGAAGAGCTGGGCGTCAAGCGACCCGCGTCCACACCGATTTTTTACCGGGTGGCGAGTGCTCGCGTCACCACCGCCGAGCGAATCGAGGCAAGTGGCGACGATTCAAGCGGCGAAGTGGAGTTTGTGCTCGCCAGAATCCGCGGCGGACTCTACGTGGGCGTCGGCTCCGATCACACCGATCGCGTCATCGAGACAGTGGGCGTCACCGTTTCCAAGCAGATGTGCGACAAGCCCATCGCCTCGACCTTCTGGCCCTGGGAGGAGGTGTCTGGGCACTGGTCGCAGTTGATGCTTCGCTCGTGGATTGTCGAGAACGGCGAGCGCCGTCTATACCAGGAAGGATCGGTGACAAGCATGCTCGATCCTCTGGACCTGATCGCCCGATGGCATGACGGCAACGGCGTGCTATCCGATCACTGCCTCATGTTCTGCGGCACCCTGCCAGCGATTGGCGGTATCCGGAAATCTCCCGTATTCGAGTTTGAACTCCATGACCCGGTACTTGAGCGTTCAATCCGGCATCAATACGCGATCGATACCCTTCCGGTTTACGGCTGAAAACCGGCAACTGTCGACAACGACCGGGGGAGGCACCGATATGAGCAAGCTCCTCTCTGAGCAGGCGGAATCCGAGGCGAGCGCGGAAACGCGGGCCATCTATCAGGAGCTTCGTCGGCTTTGTGGCGTTCCGATGGTGCCCCTCATTTATCGCCATCTTGCAACCATCCCGGGTGCGCTCGACTGGGCATGGTCGCTGCTGGGACCCGCCTTGCGCACCGGCAGGCTTCAGGACGCCGCCTGGGAAATGACCCGCACCCTGCCACTCGAGCCGGTGGTCAAGCTTCCCGCGGAGGCGTTGAGCATACTGGGTGTCAGCGCAACGGATCTCGATGAACTCCACAAGCTCCTTTCAGCCTACAACCGGAGCAACCCGATCAACCTGCTCGGCTTGCGATGCCTCGCCTTGCTCGCCCAGCAGACCCCTCACGCGAAGGCTGAGCGACCGCTGCCGGCCAACCAGACTCCTGCATGGCAGCCACCCGCACCGGTTCGTGACCTCCTGCCCATGGTGGACCCCGACAAGATTCAGGGAGACGTCCGGGCACTGATGCACCTGCTGAACGACAGGGGAGACCCCTCCAGTCGCTCGCCGATCTGGCCCAGTCTGTACCGGCACTTCGCAGCCCGCCCGCCGCTTCTGGCGTTGTCGGCACTGGTGGTCACACCCGCTTTCGAGGCTATCGACAAGGCGGCCAATGCGGTCAGGGACGATGCAGGTCAGCGGGCCGAATCACTGATCGGTTTGATCGACATCACTTGCGGCATGCCGAGCCCATCGGGCGATCAAAAGGCGGCGATCGTCAGGGCGATCGATCTCTTCACCGAACGGCTACCCGAGTTGATCGCGATCGGCGCGCTGCTTGAGCGCAGCTTCCCCCCAACCCGTCAGCGGTTCGAACAGATTTGAGAGGCGACATGGCATCTGATCCACCACCGAATCGCGACGCGATTGGTTTCATCGGACTCGGCGCGATTGGTTCACCCATCGCGCTGCGGTTGATCGAGGCAGGCTTCAATCTGGTTGTTCATGATGTGCGCTCTGAAGCGATGCGCCCGTTTACCGGGCGCGCGCAGCTCGCGTCTTCAGGCACCGAGGTTGGTGAGCGGGCTGAAGTCGTGTTCGGTTGTTTACCCGGCGCTGCCGCCCATCGCGAGGCAATTCTCGGCGCCTCGGGTCTGGCCGGGGGAAAGCGTGTACAGCTTTACGTCAACCTGGGAACCCTGGGCGCCCCGCTGCTGATCGAGTTGGAACAGGGCTTATTGAACGTGGGCATTACAACCATAGACGCTCCGATAACCGGCGGCGTTCCACGCGCCGAATCGGGAACGCTGACGGCAATTGTCTCGGGTGATCGATCCTGGTTCGAGCGGGTTGAGCCTGCGATGAGCAGTTATGCCAGCAAGCGAGTCTGGCTCGGCCCCCGAGTAGGCAGCGCGCAGGTGATGAAGCTGGTGAATAACGCTATCTCGCTGTCCAATCTGGTCATTGCAGCCGAGGCGATGCTGGTCGGCATCCACGCCGGTATTGATCCACGCATGATGCTTGATGTCATCAATCACGGCAGTGGTCAGAACAGTGCCACCCTTTCAAAGATTCCCAGGGATGTGCTGACTGAACAGTTTAATTTCGGCGGCTCTCTGTCAATTGTGGTGAAGGATCTGGAGGCCTTCGTAGCACAAGCCGATAGCCACGACATGCCGATCCAATCGGTACGATCAGTTCTTGAATCCTTTCGGCTCGCCAAACAGGAACTCGGGGGCGAGGCCGATGTCACTGAAGTTGTTCGTCCTCTGGAACGGCTGGCCGGCATATTGTTGCGCGATAGCGCTACCGCAGAGCGTGTGGCTCCGGCGCGGGAACCGTCTTGATTGAGAGGTGTCAGGTCATCTAGGAGCACCAGCAAGTGCTCCGCTCTCGCGCAAGGCCCGGGGTGTGCGCACCGCGTAGGTGTTGTTTTGAAGATTGTAATAACGCCGCAGCGGCGAGTATTCCCCGCCAACGATGGTCAGGGCGAATGTGTCTTCCGACATCGCCTCGAAGCTGTGGATGTCGCTTGGCGGCACGACCATGGCGATGTCGCCGATCTTCATCATCACTTCCTCCACCACGCTGAGCTCAGAGTGGCCCTCTACACTTCCGTCGTCCATGCGCTTGTAGGTTGTGTGTTTCAGCGAGCCTTTGCACAGCACTAAAGCTTCCCAGACGCCATGATCGTGCGGCGGGATGAACTTGCCCTTCGGAAACTCATCGAGTTCAAGGGTCAACTGATCATCGTAGTAAAGCCATTTGGCATTTTCGATGTGATTGGCCTGGCGCTTGACGCCAAGTTTGTACAAGTCTGCTCGCTGAGATATGGGTAGCGTGGCATCCAGCAGGGCCTGGCGCAGCTTGCCGCTGTCGGCATCCTGTTCGAAGGCTTCAACAGCGCGGATCATCCGTGCCGCGCAGGTACGGATGGAACTCGGTGAGTCCGGTTGGGGCATGGTTTTGCTCCTCGAAAAAATGACGTTCGTTACGGTAAATGTTTTGGCTGTGCGATTGCTATTGTTCGATCTTGAGGTTGGCGCGCCTGATGGTTTCAGCGGTCCGTATCGCGTCCTGGCGAATAAATTCAGAAAAGGTCGCAGGGTCGGACACAGTTGGCACCAGGCCGTTGTTTGTCAGGGCGTTCGACACATCTGGAGAATTGACTGCGTTTCGAATGTCCCGGCTGATGCGATCCCGCAGACTCTCTGACATTCCTGCTGGCCCAAAAACTCCTATCCAGGATTGGTAGTGGTAGCCAGGCAACGACTCGCCCACCGTAGGCACATCAGGCAACAACGCAGAGCGCTTGTCCGAGGTAATGGCGAGCACTCGCAGCGCGCCGGTCTTGATGTGTGGCAGCGCCGCGGTAAATGAGAAATGGCCATACGGAACATGTCCGCCCAGCACGTTGATGATGGCGGGTCCAGTGCCTGCGTGGTTCACGGTCACGATTTCAACCCCGGCCATTGCTCGAAACAATTCGCCGCTGAGGTGGTCTGCGGCGCCCACTGAGGACGTGGCGAACCCAAACGTTTCCTTGTCCGCGTTTTTCTTCTTGATGTGCGCGATCAGTTCGCTCACATTCCTGGCCGGAACAGAGGGATGCACCATCACCGCATACCCTTGCGTTGTCACCTGAGAGAGCGGCGTAAGCTGTTTGAGCGGTTCGTAATCGGGCCGTTTGAACAGCACGGGTGTGGCAACAATCGGACCGTCCCAAACCAGGAGCAGGTTATGGCCGTCAGGGGCGCTCCTTATCACCAAATTGGCGCCAATGATTCCGGACGCGCCCGGCTTGTTCTCCACTACAACCGGCTGGCTCCACTGCTCCGACAGCGCCTTCGCGAGTCGCCTTGCAACAAGATCGGTTCCACCCCCAGTGCCGACCGGCACGGTGATCGTTACGGTTTTGGTGGGGAAGGTGCTTTGCGCCAAAGCGCCGCCGGTCAATGCCGCCGCCAGGGCCAGCGCAGCTGCGTTGCGCCAACTGACTCGAATCACGATGTCTCCTCCGCTGTTCTATTGCATCTGTACGCGGTACACAGGATGGTTTTTGATCGTAGCACGGGGGACTGCCGAGTCGAACGGTTCGAGTATGAATTGGAAACCAGCACGCCCAACGCACCGCGTAAGATGTCGAGATGAATCCACCCGCACCAGACCCCAACAGCTTTGACTCGCTCTCGATCTCCGCCGCTGCCCGGGAGAACCTTCGAAGACTCGGCTATCTCGAGATGACCTCCATCCAGGCGGCGAGCCTTCCCCCCGCGCTGCAAGGTCGCGACCTCATCGCCCAGGCCAAGACCGGGAGCGGCAAGACCGCCGCCTACGCACTGCCTTTGCTCGCCAAGCTGGTTGTGCGCCGCTTCACGCTCCAGGCTCTCGTGCTGTGCCCCACCCGCGAGCTGGCCGAGCAGGTCACCGCCGAAATCCGACGCCTCGCGCGCGCGGAGGAGAACGTCAAGGTCGTAACCCTTGTGGGCGGCGCGCCGCTACGCGGACAGACTGCAAGCCTGGAACACGGTGCCCATGTTGCAGTCGGAACACCCGGGCGCGTGATCGACCACCTCGAGCGCGGTCATCTCAGCCTGGATGCACTGGAAACCCTGGTACTGGATGAAGCAGACCGGATGCTGGACATGGGCTTCACGGACGATATCGCCAGGATAGCCAGCCAGTGCCCGGCAAAGCGGCAAACCCTGCTGTTCTCAGCCACTTACCCCGAAGGCATTGCCAAGCTCGCGGTGCGATACCTGCGCGAGCCTGTGACGGTGAAAGTGCAGGCACAGCACGGCAGCGAGCAGATCGAGCAGCGCTGGTACGAGGTGCGCGAGGACCAGCGGTTGCTGGCGGTGGCCGCTTTGCTGGAGCATTTTCGACCGGTCAGCACGCTCGCCTTCTGCAACACAAAGGCTCGCTGCCGCGAGCTTGCCGAATTGCTGCAGGCGCAGGGCTACAGCGCGCTCGCGCTGCATGGCGACCTGGAGCAGCGCGACCGTGACCAGGTACTGGTGCGCTTCGTAAACGGAAGCTGCTCGGTACTGGTTGCTACCGATGTTGCAGCAAGGGGGCTCGATATCGCGGGCCTCGCCGCTGTGGTCAATGTCGATATCTCACCAGATCCCGATGTCCACCTGCACCGGATCGGCCGCACCGGTCGTGCCGGCCAGACCGGGCTTGCGCTCAGCCTGACAGCGCTGGAGGAAATGGGCTCAGCGGCGCAAATCGAACAGTTGCAAGGCCAGCCTTCCGTCTGGCACGCGCTCACCGAACTCAAGCCGGCTCCCGGCGGTCGATTGCTGCCAGCGATGGCCACCGTCCACATCCAGGCGGGGCGCAAGGAAAAGATCCGTCCGGGTGATGTCCTGGGCGCCCTCACTGCCGACTTTGGCTACACACGCGAACAGGTCGGCAAGATCGATATCAATGAATTCGCCACCTATGTGGCCGTCCAGCGGGGTATCGCGGGCGATGTGGTCGAGCGCCTGAACAATGGCCGGATCAAAGGTCGCGCAGTGAAGGCGCGGCTGCTCTCCAATCGAGGATGACGCCGGGTTCGGCCTCATTGCGTGCATGAAGTGGCAGCGGTGTGGGTGTCAAAGCCTCAGGAGCCACGCTCGGCAAGTACCATCCCGCGATAGGCGGTTTCCAGTCCTCGGGTAAAGCGCAGCGGGTCGCTCAATCCGCTTGTTCGCATTCGCTCGCGAAGACCCGCGCGTAACGCTGCAAGTGCGTCGCGATAGGCGACAACGCTGGCCGCGATCCTGGGGTAGTCCACCGCGTCGCTGGCAATCAGCGACTTGAGATCGAGCGCCGTGAGAAGACTCGCGCCCACTCGAGCCACACGCCGGTCGCCCGCCAACGTCACAAAGGGCACGCCCATCCAGAGCCCTTCGATGCTGGTCGCAGTCCCGTTACAGGGGAAAGGATCAAGGGCCAGATCAATCTCGTTGCAGGCTGCCAAATGGTTGACGTAGCCGGTTCGCCCCTTTAACTTCAAGCGTTCAGCGGGCACACCGTGGGCAGTGAATTGCGCGATCCAGCGATCCCGAATCAGGGGGTCGGCGAGAGGCGCAGCTTTGATGAACAGGGTCGAACGTTCGACCTGCCTGAGCAACTGCGCCCACAGTTCCACAACCTCGGGGGTGATCTTTGCGAGATTGTTGAAGCAGCCAAATGTCACGTGGGCGCTGGCAAGCATCGGTAGTGGCGCCACCGGAAGATGAACTGCAGGGTCAGCAACTCCTCGATGGCGGGACGGTCGCAGAGCTTGGGCCAGGCCCAGTCGAAGTCGGCCATCGGTTTGAAGGCGCCGATGTTGGAGCGCCGAAAGCGCCGCTCCATGCTGTTGTGACTGCGCGCCTCCTCTTCCCACTGCAGCAGCCTGGGCACCCACGCCGCCTGAGCAACCTCCTCCCAATGGGCGAGCAAGCCCGTCAGGCGGAGGGCGCGAGCGCGAGCGTGCAGGGTGTCGCCCTCGGAGCCTGTGGCGGGCGATGATTTACGAATCGTCATGATGGGGATCCTGAAGTCGGTCGTAGGGCTGGAGGTTGTGGGGCGCGATGATCACGTCGCGCTGGCTCAGGTGCTCGGGCAGACTGACCGGATTGACGGGGCCGCGTTGTCGCTGCTGGCGGATCTGCTCGAGCAACAATCGAACGGAGTTGGGGTGCGGGGCGCCGCGCGCGATCGACTGCTGGATCGCCTCGGTGAGATCGGCAGCGCTGTAGTGCTGCAGCATTGGCTTGAGCGCGAGTACGATCGAGCCGATGTTGTGGTTGCGATCGGCGGCCGCCTTGAGCAGGTCGGCGATGGCGGGGACGGCAGCGACGAGCGACTGGCTGGTGGCGTGCTTGCGGGCGGCGCGTTTGCGCCGGATCAGCGCGGCGATGTGCTCGGGGTCTTCGATCTGGGCGCCGCGGTCGTAGCTGCGCGGGTGATCGGCAACCAGAGTGTGGCGCTCGAAGATCCGGACGCGTTCGGTCGTGGCAAGCACGCTCAGCGTGCGGCTGATGCGATCGTGTGGGACCGAGTAATCGTTGAGATCGAATCGGGCGTAGGGGGTCTTGCCGATCCGCACCTCGATGCGCTCGTGTCGATCGAAGCGGTCGGCGGGCAGCGCGAGCAGGCGTGGGCGCTCCTCGGCAAAGACATCCTCGACGGTGCGGGCGGAGTCCTCCGGACAGGGGCGCCTGCGAGCCAGGGTGGCGCACCATTGGGTGGCCTGCGCGTTGAGATCCTCCAGATCGCGGAACTCGCGCCCCTCGAAGAATGCGCTCCGGATGTAGCGGATCGCGCGTTCAACCCGTCCCTTCTCATTGCCACGGGCGGGGGTGCAACCGGGCGGGGCTCGAACCGGTAATGCGCGGCAAACGCGAGCAGGGTCGGATTGAAGCGGATCGCATCGTGGTAGCGCTCGAGCACCGCGCTCTTGAGGTTGTCGTAGAGGACAACGCGAGCCACGCCACCCAGCGCCTCGAAGCTGCTCTCGTGCCCGGCCAGAAAGCTGGCCATGCGGGCGTCTGGGTAAAAGCGCAGCCACAGCGCTCGCGAATAGCTCAGCACCATCACAACGCCCATCAGCGATCGCTTGGCGCGGTCAATCATGATGTGGCTGAAGTGCGCCCAGTCGACCTGGCAGTCGACTCGCAGATAGCGTGGGCCAGCGCTGCAGCGTGATAAGCGGCACGTAGGGGTCGACCTTGGCAGGCCGCTCGGTGCGTGCTGGCACAGTCAGACCTGCCTGTGCCAGCACGCGTCGCACCGTCGTGTGGTGAAT